>JBAPYB010000051.1:0-3853 GCA_049284515.1 Thermoanaerobaculia bacterium | reverse complement strand
GGGTGGCCGCCAGCACCTCGACGCCCACTCCGGCCCCGGCCAGGCGCGGTACCCGCTGCGGCCCGTAGTGGGCCACCAGCCGCACCGCTCCGGCGCCGGCCAGGAGCCCGAGGAGCCCTCCCGCCAGGCCCAGGAGGAGACCCTCGGCCAGCGGCTGCTGCATGACCTGCCGGCGGTTGGCGCCGAGGGCGGCCCGGATCGTGTTCTCGTGGTCGCGGGCGAGCTGCCGGCCCAGGAGCAGGTTGACGAGATTGGCGCAGGCGATGAGGAAGACCAGCGTGGTGACGCCGAGGAGCATCAGGAGGGCCGGCCGCGCGTTGCCCACCAGGCGTTCGCGCAGCGTCTTGACCAGGATGCCGCGGTTCTTGTCGCTCTCCTGCTCCCGCGCCAGGCGTTGCCCCAGCGCGCTCATCTCGGCCCGCGCCGAGGCCAGCGATGCCGTGGGCCGCAGGCGGCCCACGACGTTGAGGAAGCCGAAGCTGCGGGACTCGGAGTCCGGTCCGTAGGCGAGCGGTACCCAGAGCTGGATCTCGGCAGGGAAGTCGAAGCCCAGGGGCATGACGCCCACGATGGTGCGCGGCTTGCCGTCGAGGATCAGGGAGCGGCCGACGACGTTCCGGGCGCCGCCGTAGCGGCGCTGCCAGAGGCTGTGGCTGAGGATCGCCACCGGCTCGCCGCTGGGGGAGTCCTCGGCCGCCGTGAACGTCCGGCCCAGGACCGGCCGCACGCCCAGCACCTTGAACAGGCTGGCCGAGACCAGCCCCACCCACTGCCGCTCCGGTTCGCCGCCGCCGGTCAGGCTCGACTTCCACCGGTAGTAGGCGGCGAGGTCCTCGAACGAGCGGTTGTGGCGCCAGTCGAAGAAGTTCGGCACCGAGACCGGCTCGGGGCTGTCCGGCTGCCCCACGGCCTGCTCGGAGAGGCTGAGCAGGCGGTCAGGATCGGCGAAGGGCAACGGGCGCAGCAGGATCGAGTGGACGAGCCCCGAGGCGGTGACGTTGGCGCCGATGCCCAGGGCCAGGGTGGCGATCGCGACGAGGCTGAAGAGGGGGCTGTGCCAGAGGGCCCGAGCACTCCATTGCAGCGTTCGCCAGAGATCGGTCGCCCCCATTCTGGACCCCCACTCAAGGACTGCTCAACGCGCCGGCAAGAAGGGCTATCAGGATATCAGAATAAGTGCGATTCGGGAGCTTGACTCGACTCTGTGTTCCGTGCATCCTTCAAGGGCTTCAAGGAGGGCTCATGCGTGACGTGACCGGGAAGACGCCGGGCGCGGTGGCCGCGATCGCTGCGTTCGCCGTCGCTCTCCTGCTGGCTGCGATCCCGGCGTCCGCCGCCGGGGACGAGACCCCATTGGCGGTGGCCACCCGCTTCGCCCGCGCCTTCGAGAGCCAGGACTTCGCCACCGTCCGCGCCCTGTTCACTCCCGACGCCATGGTCTCCCGGGTCGCCCTGTCCGCGTCCGGCGAGCCGAGCTTCTACCGTTTCACCGCCGCGGTGTGGACGGCCGACGCCGAGCGCAACCACGTCCATTTGCGCGACGCTCGCCTGGAGATCCTGGACAGCTCCACCGAGACCCTGGAGCAGGGGGCCATCGTCAGCATGCGCTACCGCTTTTCCGGCAAGGCCGGCACCCGCTCCTTCGTCAGCAACGGCATCGACACCTACTCGCTGATCCGCACGGGCGGCGAGTGGAAGGTGCTGCAGTACGGCTACCTCGAACGGATCGAATTCTTCGCGGAGGACAAGCCATGAGCAAGAGGATGGCACGGTCGGCGGTCGTGGTGGCCCTCGCCCTGTCCCTGGCGCCCGTCGCCGGGCTCGCCGAGGATGCCAAGGGCGGTCCGGCCGAGGTGGCCCACCAGTTCCTGCGCGCCTTCGAGAAGAAGGACTGGGCCACGGTGCGCAGCCTCTTCGCGCCCAAGGCCGTGGTCTCGACCGTGAGCCTGTCACGCCAGGGCGCACCGGAAGTGGCGTACCTGACGGCGCAGGAGTGGGCCGCGCAGACGGAGAAGGAGCTGGCTCCCGTGACGTCGATCAAGCTCGACGTGATCGACACCTCGGTCCTGACCTTCGACCAGGGCGCCACGGTGTCCGTGCGGTTCCATTCCGCCGGCAAGGCCGGTGCGCAGTCGTTCACCAACGACGGCATCGACACCTACTCCATGACGACGGTGAACGGCGCGTGGCGGATCCTGCGCTACGGCACGTTCGAGCTGCTCGAGTTTCACTGAGCCGGCGTGGCAGCCGGCGTGCCGGCAGGGACGGGATCGAAGCGGAACGGGCCGAGGGCGATCCGTTTCGACGGCAACCTGCCGCCGCCCAGGAACCCCGCCATCGCCTCGCGGATCGCCGGCGACGCCAGCAGCAGGTCGTCGCCGTGCCCGGCATTTTCGACCAGGAGCCGGACGGCGTGCGGCAGCCCCTTGGCGACCTCGTCGGCGTTGCGCGGCGGCGTGCGGCCGTCGAGAGTGCCGCTGATGAGCAGGACGGGCACCTGCGACCGCACGGGGCTCCACGTCTCGGGCCTCGGGGCGGGAAGACCCCACCCCTCGCAGATCTCGGGGTAGGGGAAGTCGGCTGTCCGGCCCAGCAGCGTTTCCTTCTCCTCCTTGAGGATCCGCGCCCAGCGCTCCGGCGGTGTCCCCAGGGAGCAGGCCACCAGATAAGGCATGGCCTGGCCCAGCCACCCTTTGCGCCGGCGGTGGACGAATTCCGAGAGAGCTGAGAAGTCCCCCTTCGACATCCGCAGGTATTCGCCCGGCAGCCGGCGGATTCCCTCGCTGCTGGCGAGCGCCTGGGCGGTCATCATCTGCAGGTCGAACCGGCCGGCGGTGACCTGGTCCTTGCGGTCCGAAAGGGGATCGAGCACCGCGACGGTCACGGGCTGCGTGCCGAGGCGGTCGAGCACGGTGCGCACGGTGCCGAGGAAGTCGGGGACCGCGCCATGCGCCGCGGGGTCGGCCTGGACCAGCCGGTCGACCTGTTCGAGCAGCTTCTGGACATCGCCGGGCAGCCGCAGCTCCTGGCCCGGCCCCTCGATGCCGGCGAGGACGGCGCGGTGGACACGGTCCGGATGCCGGCGGAGCATCGTGAAGGCCAGGCTGGTGCCGTAGCTGACCCCCCAGAGGTCGAGCCGGGGCGCGCCCAGGGCCCGCCGCAGGTCCTCCAGGTCGTCGGCGCTCTCGTCGTTGTTGTAGCTCGCGGCAGCGAATTGGTTTTTCGCCAGGAACTCGGCGCACGACTGCGAGTGCTGGCGGGCGAGGGCGATCATCCCGCCGAGGTCCCCCGGCCGGTCGACCGGGTAGAACCACGATTCGCGGCAGAGCATGAGGACGTGCGCCGACAGGCCGACGCCGCGTTGATCGAGGGCGATGACGTCCGCGACCTGGCGCAAGGCGGCGAACAGCGGGTAGCGGGGGCCGCGAGCGGCATCGATGCCGGAGCCCCCGGGGCCGCCCGCCAGGTAGACGATCGGCGGGCCGGGGTGAGGCGACAGGCTCTTGAGCCGCACGAACGAAATCTCGATCAGGCGGCCCTCCGGCCGGGCATGGTTTTCCAGCACCTGCAGGGTGCCCAGCTCCGCGTCGACCTTCTCGCCATGGGTCGTTTCCAGCACATAGGGCTGCCACGTGAGATCGCCCGGCTTCTTCGTCGGCCCCTTGGCGGCAATGCCGGCGCCGGCGCCGGCCCAGCACCACGCCAAGAGCACGAAAACCGAGTTCCGAAGCGATCTCTGGCTCATCGAGTCCCCCTTGGAAAGCAGTTTACCCTAGCACGCGAGGGGCAGCCTGGGCGGCGAACCGCGCGGCCACCCGCTCCCGCCAGACCTCGAAGGCGGGCACCTCGCCGT
>JBAPYB010000050.1:0-10845 GCA_049284515.1 Thermoanaerobaculia bacterium | reverse complement strand
GCCCATACCAGCGCTCCCAGGCCTCGCGGCGCTCGGTGACGAGGCGGCCGCCGATGCCGGTCACGCGCACCTCCTTGCCGGGCGGAGCCGTGGTGGCCGTCTGGAAGAGTTGGCGCGCCAGCCGGCTCGCGGGCGCCCCTCGCTCGTAGAAGCCGCGCTCGAAGGCCGGCCGCCACGATGCGGTCAGCATGGTCGGCAGCGCAAATACGGCGAGCAGCACTAGAGCCGGATGGATCGAGGCGAGGAGCGCCACCGTCACCGCCAGCCGCAGGATCCACCCGCAGGTGGAGAAAATCGACATGTACAGGTGATCGAGCACGAAAACCTGATCGCGCAGCCTCGCGAGACGGTCGAGATACTCCGGCCGTTCCTGGTGGGCGATGGTTGCCACGGACGCCTGCAGCCGGGCCACGTGGGCTTCGAGCACGATCGTGACCTTGTCGCGGAAGCGGCGCTGCACGCGGACGCTGACCGTGCGCAGCAGCCAGGTGGCCGCGGCCGAAACGCCGAGCGCGATGGCGGCGAAGCGCACCAGCCTGCCGTCGTGCTGGAGCACCCCAACGCCCAGCAGTTTGAGCCACCAGGCGATCAACGCGTCCGGCAGGGCGGCCAGCAGCGACAGCGTAAAGGCCGCCGTCATCAGGCTGGGCTCGTTGCGCAACCCGAGCTTGCACAGCCGCCACATGGACGACAGCGCCGGCGGCAGGTCCTCGATCTGATGTTTGCGGTCAGGCGAGGACGTCATAGACGACTCCCTCCTCGTCCTCCACCGCGTTGAAGCGCTGGGCCTGGAGATCGAACATCGTCCGGTAGCGGCCGCCGAGGGCCATCAGCTCGTCATGAGTGCCGAGCTCGATCACCTGGCCGTGCTCCAGCACGCAGATGCGGTCGGCGTGGCGCACCGTCGAAAAGCGGTGCGAGATGAGGATCGTCGTGCAGTGCCGCGTGGCCGCGAGAATGCGGTCGAAGATCTCGGCCTCGCCCCGCACGTCGAGCTGCGCCGTGGGCTCATCGAGCAGCACCACTCCGGCGCCCCGCCCCACGGCATACAACGCACGGGCGAGCGCGACCCGCTGCCACTGGCCGCCCGAAAGATCGGTGCCGCCCTCGTAGCCGCGGGCCAGCACCGTGTCGAGGCTGGCGAGGTTGGAAGCGCCGGCTTCCTGAAGCGCGGCGAGGACCGCGTCGTCCGGCGTGGCCTCAAACGTTCTGCGGGGAGCGACGTTGTCGCGCAGCGGCAGCTCGAAGCGGATGAAGTCCTGGAAGACCGCGGCGAGGCGCGACCGCCACGAAACGAGGTCGAAATCGCGGAGATCGACGCCGTCGATCTCGATCGATCCGGCCTGTGGATCGTAGAGGCGGCAGAGCAGCTTGGCGAGCGTCGTCTTGCCGGCGCCGTTCTGGCCGACGATGGCGAGCGACGATCCCGCGGGCACGGTCAGGTCGAACCCCTGGAGCACCGGGGCGGAGCCGCCGGCGGGGTAGGCGAACGTGACGTTGCGGAAGCGGATCTCGCGGGCCGGCTTACCCGCGGCGTCGCGGGTCCCGGAGGGCAGGGCTCCCTCGGCGGCCATGGCCGGCTCGAGGCGCAGCACCGCGGCCACCGGCGCGGCGGAGCCGTCGAGCGCCCAGTTGAGACCGCCGAAGGCGATCATCGACGTGCCGATGGCGCTCTGCGCGAAGATGACGAGCGATCCGAGGGCGAGGCCGCCGCTGGAGGCGGCGTCGGCGAGCGACCAGAACACCAGCACGTTGGCGCCGACCACCAGCAGCATGCTCCACAGCACGGGCTTTTCGCGCAACCGGGTGGCCTCGTACTGCAACTTGTGGAGGCGGGTGCGGCGATCGATGAAGCGGTCGATCGTCCAGCCGGCGAGGCCGAACAGGCGCAGCTCCTTGGCCGCGGGCGGATCGACGGCGAGCCGGTAGGCGTACTCGGCGTCGCGCTGCGCGGCCCGCACGGTCTCGGTGTTGCGGTCGTGCCACACCGAGCTCTCCCGCAACAGCCAGTGCGTGGCCAGCCAGGCGCCGGCGAGGACGAGGGCCGCCCACCAGCGATACCCGGCGAGCACGACGGTGAACGCCAGGCCGCCGATCATCTCCACCAGCCCCGAGGCGATGAAGTCCATGGAGATCGAAAGCGGCGGGCCGGTCATGCCGAGATCGAAATCGCGGGCCACCGTGAGGTCGGCGGTGAGCTTGGGATCTTCGAGATGCCCCATGCCGGGCGGCCGGACGCAGGCCTCGGTCAGGCGGTCATAGAGCCAGGCCGCCGTGCGGTCCCCGAGATTGGAGCTCACCGCCTGGTGGATCGGCGTCAAGACCTGGAGCAGGACGAACACCACGCCGGCGAAGGCGAGCGGAGCGGCGAGCCCCGAGCCCCGCTGCACGGCGGCCACCAGCAGGCCCATGGCGATGCCGAAAAAGGCGGGCAGGACGCCCCGCAGCACCAGCACGCCCCACCAGAGGACGGCCAGCCCCCGGTCCGCCTTCGGCAGGACGGCGAACAGCTTCCACTCTTTGCGTTCCCGCAGGCTTTTCATACCCTTCTCCGTGCCGGGGAATCCTATCAGTAGAGAAGGTCCGCGAGGGCGCGGGTCATCCTGGGGGCACCTCGCTCTCGAAGATGGCCATGACCTGGCGGATCATCTCCTCGCGGCCGCCGCGGCCCACGAAGCGGGCATCTTCGTAGCACCCCAGCGGGTTCTCGATCACGTGGCCCAGGCACTTGTTGCAAAAGGTGCAGGGCGCCTCGGGAACCCGCCCCTCGGCCAGCAGGTTCGGCAGGTCCGGATTGGCGAGGAGGGCACGGGCGAGGGAGACCCCGTCGCAGGCGCCCGAACGGATGGCCTGGCTGATGACCTCCGCCGATTGGAAGGCGCCCGTGACCAGGACCGGCACTTTCACGGTGGCGCGGATCGTCCGGGCGTACTCGGCGTTCAGCCCCTCGACCCGATGGTGGATCACCTTGCCGTCTTCGCCCAGGAAGTCCAGGCTGCGCTCCCAGAGGAAGCGGAAGACCGCGGGGAAGCAGCGCAAAAGGAAAAAGTTGCGGAACGTGTGAGTGCCGCTCGCCAGGAGAACCTGATAGGTCCGGCGGGCGACGGTAATCGGGAAGGGTCCAGCCGGGTTTTTCGGATGCGGAAAGAAGCTTCCCGAGGAGACGTGGAGCGCGTCCACGCCGTCCTCCTCCAGCCAGCGCGCCACCTGCAGGGCGTCCTCCAGAGTATTGCCTTTCTTTTTCCAGGGGAAGACGGCGTTGTCCTCGTCCACGGCGCCGAGCTTCGCCATGAGAAAGAAATCCTTTCCCACCTCGCCGCGGATGGCGCGGACCACCTCGCGGAAGAACCGGGCGCGGTTTTCCAGCGGGCCGCCATACTCGTCCCGGCGGTCGTTGATGGCCGAGCTCAAAAACTGCGTGAAGAGATAGCCGTTGGCCGAGTGCAGCTCGAGGCCGTCGCAGCCTGCCGCGCGGGCGCGCCGGGCGCCGTCCACGAACCAGCCGATCACCTCCTGGATCTGGCTCACCGTCATCGCCCGGCCGCGCAGGCCGTGGATGGAGTCGGGCCGGCTCGTCGAGCTCAGCGGCACGCCGAGAGGCGCGTCGTCCTGCCAGTTCTCCACCCCCTCGATGTCTTGCTGCCGGCCGCTGTAGGAGAGCTGGAGGATGTATTTGCAATCGAATTCGTGAACCGCGTCCACCACCGCCCGCCAGAAGGGGATCCGGTCGTCGTGATCGATGGTGGCGTAATTCGGCAGGATGCGGCCGCTGACGTGGATGGGCACGTGCGACGAAATGATCGCGCCGCAGCCGCCGCGGGCGAATTGGCGCTCGAAGTTGATCCGCGCCCGCGTGCCGGTGCCGTTGTAGTTGTCGATCCGTCCCGAGATGCTGGAGCGGAAGAGCCGGTTCTTCACCGCCAGATTACGGAATTCGAGCGGCTCGAAGATGACTTCGTGCTCCGGTTTCCTCACGGCGGCTCCTTCCTTGTGCAATAGGCTTTAAGAATAGCATGGCGGACCGTAGGGGGCGCAGGCCTGCTGCGCCCCTGACCTACCCTGGCCGCCGCTTGGTGTAAACCGCCTCGTGGGCGGCGCCTCCGGGCTGAGCCTGATGGAGCTTGCCGGCTTGGTGCAGGCGGCGGAGGACGACCGAGACCGCACGCGCGTCCACTGGCCTCTCCAGGTTTTCGCGGTAGCGGCGGTTGGTCTCCCTGGCCACCCGTTGGGCTCCGAAAGGCTCCTCCTCGCCGAAGCTGAGGAGCACGCGGGCGATCAGCTTGCTGACCATGATCCGCTTGCCGACGAATTCGCGGAGGTCGTCCGGCTGTTCCTCCTCCGCCGGCATGGCAGCCACCGGGACTCCGGCCAAGTGTGCCGCCGGGAGAGCGGTCGCCTTGAAGGACTCGAAGTGCTGCCGCACCGTCTCGAGCTCGGAGGTGTGTAGAGCGCTCTGCTCGCGATGATGGGCCTCCTGCTGCTGATGGAACGCCACCTGCTGCTCGTGATGGGCGATCCTCGCTTCCAGCTTCGCCAGGATCTCTGCCACGGAGAATGCCGTGCTCATCCTTGTCTCCTCGTAGGCTTCCAGCGGTCGAGGCTCTCCCGCCGCGGCCGCAACCTCGCGGCATCTTGCACCAACAGCGACCTGCCATGCGGCAACCCGGAGCTCGCAGGGAAAGGATACCATGGCGAAGGCGCAAGCGCACCTTTCCACCGTCGCAAGCAGGGCCGGGCTTGCGGCAATTCCAGGGCAGCCAGTTTCGTTGACAGGACAATGTGGTGCAAGATACTCCTTTAGGATCCTTCCGGCTGAACTTTTTGCAGCAAGACTGTTCTAATGCGATACGAGATTGAACCAATTCGCAGCAAGACGGGGCTTTGATGCAGCTATGTATCTCAGTCTTGCGCCTAATTGGCGCAAGGATGCGGCGATTAGATTCCGACTTGCAACTTTATCCGACAATCCAGAGATGGCGTCACGGCTGCTCGCGTCTCTGGAAAGAGGTGACGCGGCTGTATGTCATCACCTTGTTGCTCTGTAGGGCAATTTCGAGCCAAATTGCATTGATAATGCCGCAATGCGAGGCAATCTCGCGGCATTGAATCGCCCTGGAACAATGGTGCTTCAGGGAGACGAGTCGTTGTATGAGTACGTTGCGGCAACGGAACGATACGATGCTGCACTGGAAGGGTACATTGCGGCACTGTAAGCTTGCGTTGGCGGACTGCAAGGCTCGGCTTGCGCCAAGCGAGCTTCGCTTGCGCCTCTTCGATCCCGGGTCGCGACACGGCTTGGGGTTGGAATCCATGCCTCTCCATCTCTGGGATTCGCGACGCCGGAGATGGGGGAGGACGGGAGCGATATCGCCGCATCGGGAGACGACCCGCCGTCCCCGTGGCCTCCGAACGATGTCGTGTCGGGTCTGGGTCGTCTCTACGAAACCGCGGAGGCGCGGATCAACGATAGGGATTCCGGAGGGTTTGAAGAGCCGCTTCGCGAGGTCCCCCGGAATCGCCATTCTTGGCCATCGCGAGACCGGTCCGTAGAGACGACCCAGACCCGATACGAAACCCTCGGCAGGCCACGGGGACGGCGGGTCGTCTCCGATCCGGCTATATCGGTCCGCGTCACTCTCAACCCTCTGGCGTCGCGCCGATTTGGGGGAGGACGGGAGCGATATCGCCGCATCAGAGACGACCCGCCGTCCCCGTGGCCTCCGAAACGATGTTGTGTCGCGGTCTGGGCCGTCTCTACGGAACCGCGGAGGCGCGGATCAACGATAGGGATTCCTTCATCGACCTTCAGGACCAGCTCTGGCTTGACGTTCACCTATGCGCTAGAATACCCAGGCCAATGGACAAGCTTACCGCCATCCTGGACGCAGCCCGGACGCTCTCCCACGATGAGCGTCATCGGCTCATTATTGAGCTGGATGCTCTTGAAGCTGAGGAGCATCCAGGTGTCTCGCCGAGGCGGGAGCCGCTCGCAGCGCTCCGGGCTCTCTCCGGTTCGGCTCATTCGAACTTCTCGGACATTTCGACCGACAAATACAAACATGTCGCCGCGGCCGCCATGGAGACACTCGATGAAGCTTCAGATTGTTCTTGAACCCAGCGAAGAAGGCGGCTTCACGGCGATTGTGCCAGCCCTGCCAGGATGCCTGAGCGAGGGCGAAACCCGTAAGGAGGCTCTGGCCAACGTTCAGGAAGCTATCGCGCTCTACCTGGAGCCGATCGAGGACGACCGGGACTTCGCTCCCAACGCGGAAGTCTTGGAAGTCGCCGTGTGAGCAAAGTCCCCAGCCTGAACTATGAGCAGGTGATCAATGCCCTGCGCCGCGACGGCTGGCTGGTCGTCCGCCAGCGAGGCAGTCACATCCGTCTCCAGAAACGGACCGCAGCCGAGACTCTCAAGCTCATCGTTCCAGCCCATCGGCCCATCAAGCGCTCGACGCTGTCACATATCCTGAAGCAGGCCCGCCTCGAGCTGGTCGTGTTTCTCGAGCTTCTCTGAGAGAGCCGGCGGGTCGTCTCCGCTCCGGCGATATCGGTCCGCGTCACTCTCAACCCTCTGGCGTCGTGACGATTTGGGGGAGGACGGGAGCGATATCGCCGCATCGGGAGACGACCCGCCGTCCCCGTGGCCTCCGAAATGATGTCGTGTCGGGTCTGGGTCGTCTCTACGGAACCGCGGAGGCGTGGATCAACGATAGGGATTCCGGAGGGTTTGGAGAGCCGCTTCGCGAGGTCCCCCGGAATCGCCATCCTTGGCCATCGCGAGACCGGTCCGTAGAGACGACCCAGACCCGATACGAAACCCTCGGCAGGCCACGGGGACGGCGGGTCGTCTCCGCTGCGGCGACATCGGTCCCCATCACTCTCAACCCTCTGGCGTCGCGACGATACGGGCCGTGCCCGCGCCGCCGCTCGACGGCGCGGATCTGCCTCAGGGAGTCAAAAGCAGGGCCTGCAGTTTGAGCAGACGTGCGTGGCGGAGCAGACGCAGGCCGAGCCGCAGTCGCTAGCCGCCAAGGAGCCGCCGGCCGCGTGATGAAGGTCCTTCGCGTCGAGATTCCTGAGCGTCTCCGTACACAGGACCAGCTTCTTCGGCATCTTCTTGTTCATCGCTGTCTCCTTTGGAATGAACGGTGCTGCGGATCAGTGCTGCATGGTGCGCTTATTCTCTCCGCAAATCAAGAGCGCGATACCACGAAGAATCCGCCTCCGGCGACCGTTCCTACCCCCCTGCCCGCCGCCCTTGTCTCCGGCAGAGACCTGGAGATACACTCCCCGCGCCCTACGAGGCCCGATTGCCGATGCCGATTCCGACGCCTTTCCACGAGCGCACGCTGCCCCTGTGCACCAGCTACCGCTGGAAGGACTGGGCGGGGTACTGCGCGGTTTGCAGCTTCGACACGTCGCACGAGCGCGAGTACTTCGCCTTCCGCGAGTCGGCGGGCCTGCTCGACGTGACGCCGCTCTACAAGTACGAGGTCTCGGGGCCGGACGCCGCGGCCCTCCTCGGCCGCATGATGGTGCGCGACGTGACCAAGCTCAAAGTCGGCCGGGTCGCTTATTCCTGCTGGTGCGACGACGACGGCAAGGTGATCGACGACGGCACGGTCTCGCGGCTGGCCGAGGACCATTTCCGCGTCACCGCGGCTGATCCGACCCTCCACTGGCTGGACGCCCTCTCGCGCGGCCTCGACGTGCAGATCGAGGACTCCAGCGCGCTTCTCGCGGCCCTGGCGCTCCAGGGTCCCACGTCGCGGGCGATCCTGCGCGACGTCGGAGTCGAAGGGATCGATGGGCTGAAATTCTTCGGCATCACCCGGGCTGCGATCCAGGGGATTCCGGTGTGGATCAGCCGTACAGGCTACACGGGCGATCTGGGTTATGAAGTCTGGGTCCAGCGCGAGGCGGCGGTGGCGGTCTGGGACGCGTTGATGGCCGCCGGGGAGCGGCACGGCATCGAGCCGGCGGGGCTCGACGCGCTCGACATGGTCCGCATCGAGGCCGGCTTCGTGCTGCTCGGCGTCGATTACTTCAGCTCGCAGAAGGTCGTCCTCGAATCGCGCAAGTCCACGCCTTTGGAGCTCGGCTTCGGCTGGATGGTGGACCTCGATCGCGATCGTCGCGGCAACTTCATCGGCCGCGACGCCATCGCCGCCGAGCAGAAGCGCGGCTCGGTCTGGCAGCTCGTGGGGCTGGAGGTGAGCTGGGTGGAGCTCGAGCAACTGTATGGGAGCTTCAACCTGCCGCCGAGCCTGCCGCCCACGGCGCGGCGCGATGCCCTGCCGGTCTATGACGCGGAGGGGCAGCAGGTGGGCCAGGCGACGAGCCATACCTGGTCGCCGCTGCTCAAGAAGTACCTGGCGCTCGCCTCGGTGCGCCGCGGCCACGAGGCGAAGGGGATGAAGCTGCAGATCGAGCACACGGTCGAATACGAGCGCCGCAAGGTCACGGCCACGGTGGCGCCGCTTCCCTTTTTCGACCCGGAGAGGAAACGCAAGCCGTGACCAGCACGAAATACGACGCCATCGTGGTGGGGGCCGGCCACAACGGCCTGGTTTGCGCGGCCTATCTCGCGAAGGCCGGGCGCAAGGTGCTGGTCCTCGAACGGCGGCACCAGGTCGGCGGCGCCACCACGACGGAGGAGATCCATCCCGGGTTCAAGTTCTCCTGCTGCTCGTACGTGGTCTCGCTGCTGCGCCCCTGGATCATCCGCGACCTGGAGCTGCCGCGCCACGGCTACGAGGTCCTGCCGCTCGAAGCGACGCTCACCCCGTTCCCGGACGGACGGTACCTGCTGCGCGATTCCGATCCCGAGCGCACGCGCCGTTCCATCGCCCAGTTCTCGCCGCGCGACGCCGAGGTCTACAAGTGCTTCGGGCAGCAGATGGCCGAGCTCGGCCGCCTGATCAAGCCGCTGATCGACCAGCCGGCCCCCGATCCGCTGTCGCGCGATCCGCGGGAGCTGCTGCGCATTGCGCGCCTGGGCAAACAGATCCGCGGCGAGGGGGACGCGTGGCTCTTCGCCAACGTCAAGATGATGACGATGAGCGCCGTGGATTTCCTTTCGGAATGGTTCGAGTGCGAGCAGCTCATCGCGCCGATGGCCATCTCCGGCATCATCGGCACGTTCCTCGGCATACGCTCGCCGGGCACCGCCTACGTGCTCCTCCATCACTACATGGGCGAGATCGACGGCTCGTTCCGCGCCTGGGGACTGCCCAAGGGGGGCACCGGCGCCATTGCGCAGGCCATCGCCAGCTCCGCCCGCGAGCTGGGCGTCGAGATCCGCACCGAGGCGCCCGTCGCGCACCTGCTGATGCAGAGCGGACGGGCCGCCGGCGTCGTGCTCGCCAACGGCGACGAGATCCGCGCCAGGGCCGTGATCTCGGGGCTCGATCCGCATAGCACCTTTTTGCACCTGGTGGGCGAGGAGCACCTCGATCCCGAGATCGCGCAGCAGGTGCGGCGGTTCAAGATGCGCGGCTCCTCGGGCAAGGTGAACCTGGCGCTCGACGCGCTGCCCGAGCTCACCTGCCGGCCGGATTACGGCCCCCACCTGCAGGGCGGCATCACCATCGCGCCGTCGATCGACTACCTGGAGCGGGCCTACGACGACGCCAAGTACGGGGCCTTCTCCCGTCGGCCGTTCATGGACGTCCTCATCCCGTCGCTGACCGATCCGACGGTGGCGCCGCCGGGCAAGCACGTGATGTCGATCTTCGTGCAGTACGCGCCCTACCACCTCAAGGAGGGGGCCGCGGACTGGCCGAACCAGCGCGAGGCCTTCGGCGACGCGGTGATCGACACGCTTTCGGAGTACATGCCGAACCTGAAGAGCCTGATCCTCCACCGCCAGGTGCTCACGCCGTGGGACCTGGAGCAGATCTACGGCCTGACCGAGGGCAACATCTTCCACGGCGAGCTGTCGCTGGAGCAGCTCGCCTTCCTGCGTCCCATGGCCGGCTGGAGCCGCTACCGGACGCCGGTGCGCAACCTCTGGATGTGCGCCTCGGGCACCCACCCCGGCGGCGGCATCATGGGCGTGCCGGGCGCCCTCTGCGCCCAGGCGATGCTCGGCAAGAGGGCGGTCTGAATGGGTCACCCTGCGATCGATGCGATCGTGATCGGCGCCGGTCCGAACGGCCTCGCCGCGGCGGCGCGGCTCGCCGGGGCGGGGCGCAAGGTCGTCGTCCTCGAACGCGCGGCGGCGCCGGGAGGCTTGTCGGCAAAATACGAATTCCACCGCGGCTACGCGGTGCCCGGCGTGCTCCACGACGAGGGCCTGGTGCCGCGGGCGGTCGCGGAGCGGCTCGGACTCTTGAAGCACGGTCTGGCGTTTCGGCAGGCTCCGGCCACGTACATCGCAGAGGCGAATGGACCCGGGATCCTCCTGGCGGGCGATGAGTCCGGTGCCGAGGCGATCGGCAAACGTTCGCAGCACGACGCTCAGAGCTACCAGCAACTGCGCGCGTTTCTGGGACGGATCACACCGCTGATCAGCGCCGTGCTGGCCAATAGGCCGCCGCCGCTCGCTCCTGGATCGGCCGGCGATTTCTGGCAGATCGCCCAACGCGGTCTCTCGGTGCTGCGGCTCAGCCGCAAGGACCTCGTCGAGCTGGCGCGCACAGCGCCCATGTGCGTCGCGGACTTTCTGAACGAGCGGTTCGAGACGCCGCTCCTGGTCGAAGCGCTCGCAGCTCCCGCGGTCGCCTCCACCTTTTCCGGACCCTGGTCGGCGGGCACGACGACCAACTTCCTGCTGCGCCAATGCGCGGGTGGAGAAGCTCTGGCGGGCGGGCCGCCGGCGCTCGTCGCGGCGCTCCTCGC
>JBAPYB010000049.1:0-3177 GCA_049284515.1 Thermoanaerobaculia bacterium | reverse complement strand
GCGTCAGCCGCAGGGCCGGCGGGCTGGCCGGCCGCCGCGGCGAGGACGTATAGCCGATCGCCGGCCAGGTCGGATTCTCGCCGTCAGCATCGAGAAGAGAGTAGAAGAGGAAGGTGGCGAGCCGCTTGAGGGCCTGAAAGCCGGTGCGCAGGAGCGGCAGCCGGCTGTTGGCCATGGCCAGGAGGAAGCGCTCGGCCTCTCCTTGCGCCAGATCGGGGAAGCGTCGCGCCCGGCCGGCCAGCAGGAGAGGGAGGACGGGAGTCCCGAGCAGTCCCAGAAGCCGGCGCAGCTCCGCCTGCTGGTCGGCGCCGAGCGCACCGATCGTCTCCTCCATCGCCGGCACCACTTTCAATGTCATGGCGTCCAGCGCGAAGAGGCGGGGATCGTCCCCCTCCTCGGGAGTCAGGGCGGGGAGAAACGCCGTGCAGATGGACTGGAGCGTCCGCCGCTCCGCCTTGGAAAGAACGGCCATGGCGGCGACGATTCCACGAACCGCGGGGGGCTGTCAAAAGGTCGGATCTGATATAAGCCCCCTATGGCCGCCGATCCTTCCGGCAACGTCTACGAGAACGTCGTGGGAGTCCCACTGGGGCCCCACGAAGCCGCCCTGCCGCCGACCCGCAACTCGGCGTCGGTGGTGCTCTGGCGGCGGTTGGAAGGCGGCGGGCCGGACGACGTCGAGGTCTACTGGGTCAAGCGGTCGGAGCAACTCGCCTTCATGGGCGGCTGGCATGCCTTCCCGGGCGGCGGCATGTCGCGCTCCGACGCCGGTCTCCCGGTCTCCGGCGAGCCGCAGGTGGCCGAGGCGCCGCCGGACGCGGCTTTGCCGGATACGGAGCCCGGACCGGACCTGCCGCCGGGCATCGCCGCCTGTGGCCTGCGCGAGCTGTTCGAGGAGACAGGCATCCTGGTGTCCACTCCGACCGTCGACCCCGAGGAGCTGCCGGAGCTGCGGCGCGCCCTGCTCGCGGGCGAGCGCACCTTTGCCGACATCCTGAAGGAGCTGGGGGTGAAGCTCGCGGCCTCGTCCCTGGTGTACGCCGGCCGCTGGGCGACGCCGCCTTTCGCGCCCATCCGCTTCGACAACCGGTTCTTCCTCCTGGAGTGGCCGCCGGACACTTCGAGCCAACCCGAGGTCGTCGCAGGCGAGCTCGAGCACGGCGCCTGGATCCTCGCCGCCGAGGCGTGGGAGGCGTGGCGGCACGGGAGCGTTCTCGCGGCGCCGCCCATCCTCCACGTGCTGGCAGTGCTGACCCAGGACGGCCCGACGCGCGGCCTCGACCGCCTGCGCAACCCCGTCGAGACCTTCCTGGGTCCCCTGCGCCGGATCGAGATGCGCCCCGGCGTGCTGATGATCCCCCTGCTCACCCACACACTGCCGCCGGCGGTGACCACCAATGCCTACCTGCTGGGGCTCCACGACTGCGTGCTGGTCGATCCCGGCGCCTCCTCGGAGCCGGAGCTCGGCCGCCTGGAAGCGGCGCTCGCCGCCGCCCGCGAGCGGCTCGGCCGCAGGGTCACGGCGCTCTGGCTCACCCACCACCATCCGGACCACGTGGGCGGCGTCGAGCGGCTGCGCGGCTCGCTCGGCGTGCCCGTGCTGGCTCATCCGCTGACGGCGGAGCGGCTGGCCGGACGGGGAATCAAGGTCGACGGCGAGCTTCAGGACGGGCAGCAGATCGTCCTTGGAGGCGACTTCTCCGTCCAGGTCATCCACACGCCGGGGCACGCCCGGGGGCACCTCTGCTTCCTGGAGGAGGAGCAGGGCTCGCTGCTGTGCGGCGACATGGTGTCGGGCGTGAGCATGATCGTCGTCGATCCGCCCGAGGGGGACATGGACGACTACCTGGGCTCGCTCGCCAGGCTGGCGGCCCTGCGTCCCGAAACCCTCTTCCCGGGCCACGGCCCGGCGATCAAGAACGCGGGCGCCAAGCTGCGTGAGTACGTCAAGCACCGGGTCTGGCGCGAGGAGCGCATCCTGGAAGCCTGGAACGCCGGCCAGCACGACCCCGCCGCGATGCTCCCCACGGTCTACGACGACGTGCCGCCCGAGGCGTGGCCGCTCGCCCAGCGCCAGATCCTCGCCCATCTGGACCGGTTGCGGAAGCAGGGGCGGATCGGGTAGCCGCGGCCCGTTCTCAGGCGCTGACGGGCACGGGAGGTGCATGAGATGGGGAGGTGCGGCGAAATACAGAGGGGGCCAGGCTCCGTTATCATTTCCCGCCGGCAGCAAGGCGATCCGCGCCGAAGGGCGCGGCGGTTTCGGAATTCATGAACAACCCGGCATTGGTTCGATGCCATTGACAGAGCCGAGGAACGACATGACTCTCAACATCAAGATTCTCCTAGCCGCCGCCGGCTTGACGGCGGCGCTCCTGCCGGCGGGGGCAGCGGCCCAGAACCCTCCCCAGGGGCAGCCGACCACCACCGCGCCGACGACGCCGCAGCCTGCCCAGACGCAGCAGGTCACGCCGCCGCAGGACGCCGCCAAGGCCCAGGCGCAGAGTCAGGCCCAGAACGGCCAGGCGCAGCCCCCGGCCGCCCCCGAGAAGAAGATCGTGACCCCTGAGGAGGCCGGCCTCTCCTTCGCGCCGCCCCAGGATTGGAAGCAGGGCGATCCCAAGGGCTTCAACGTGCCCGGCAACATCTGCTGCGCCTGGTCGCCGGACAACATCGCTTCGATCGTCGTCTTCGTCCAGCCGGTGGGGCAGCCGTACAGCCCGCGGGTGCTGCTCGAGCAGAGCGCGCAGGCGCTGGAGAAGGGCCTGGGCGCCGAGGTGAAGAGCAAGAACGTCATCGACATCGCCGGCATGCGCGGCTTTTCGCTGGTGGTGACCGGCAACGGCAACGGCGCGGCCATCGACGGCAAGGGCACCGTCCGCACCACGCAGCACTGGATGGCCATTCCGCGCGACAAGGACATCGTCATCTTCCTGATGAACTCGCCCGAAGCCAACTACGAGAAGAACGAGCAGACCCTCCAGGGCATCATCAGCTCCCTCAAGGTCACCGGCCAGCAGTCGCCCGAGCAGCGGGCCGCCAAGTAAGCCGGCAGAGGCGCGCGAGCTTGCCCTGTTGCTTAGGGTAGGGGCGGGTCTGGACGGAAGGTTGGGGGCTCGACCCGCCCTGTTTTCGACGATTTCGGCCCTACAGGGCGGGTCGCGCCCCCTCCCGCCC
>JBAPYB010000048.1:0-7449 GCA_049284515.1 Thermoanaerobaculia bacterium | reverse complement strand
CGCCACCGCGGCCCCCGCGGTCGCCGCCGCGGCCTCCGCGGTCACCGCCCTCACGCTCGCCGCCGCCTCCGGCCATGGCCATCTCCATGCCTTCGTACTGGGCGGGATCGTAGTCCGGCGCTTCCATGATGACCGCCTTGCGCGACAGCCGGATCTTCCCGGTCTCGTCGATGTTGATGACCTTGACGGCCATCTCGTCGCCTTCCTTGACGACGTCCGAGACCTCGCGGACGCGGTAGGGGGCGAGCTCGCTGATGTGCACCAGGCCGTCGGTGCCCGGCATGATCTCGACGAAGGCGCCGTAGGCCTCGACGCGACGCACGGTGCCGGTGTAGACCCGGCCGATCTCGGCCACCTCGGTCAGGCGCTCCACCATCTGGATGGCGCGCTTGGCCGCCGGCTCGTCCGGCGAGGCGATGATGACCTTGCCGTCGTCCTCGATCTCGATGTTGCAGCCCGTCTCTTCGATGATGGAGCGGATGGTCTTGCCACCGGGTCCGATGACGTCGCGGATCTTCTCCTTGGCGATCTGGAGGGTGTAGAGGCGCGGCGCGAACTTCGAGATGTCGGTCCGCGGCGCGGGAATGGCGCTCTCCATGATGCCGAGGATGTGCATGCGGCCGGCCTTCGCCTGCTCCAGCGCCACCTTCATGATCTCGCGGGTGACGCCGGTGATCTTGATGTCCATCTGGAGCGCCGTGACGCCCTCGCGGGTGCCGGCCACCTTGAAGTCCATGTCGCCGTAGTGGTCTTCCTGGCCGGCGATGTCGGTCAGCACGGCGAAGTTGTCGCCCTCTTTGATCAGGCCCATGGCCACACCCGCCACCGGCGCCAGCAGCGGCACGCCGGCGTCGAACATGGCGAGCGAGCCGCCGCAGATCGTCGCCATGGACGAGGAGCCGTTCGATTCCAGGATGTCCGAGACGACGCGGATGGTGTAGGGGAACTCGTCCTCGTGCGGCAGCACCGGCAGCAGCGCGCGGCGGGCCAGCACGCCGTGGCCGATCTCACGCCGGCCCGGGCCGCGCAGGAACTTCACCTCGCCGACGGAGAACGGGGGGAAGTTGTAATGCAGCATGAACTTCTGGATGCTCTCGCCCTCGTACTCCTCGATCACCTGGGCGTCGCGGCTGGTGCCGAGGGTGGCGGTGGCCAGGGCCTGGGTCTCGCCGCGGGTGAAGAGCGCCGAGCCGTGGGTGCGCGGCAGCACTCCCGTCAGCACCTCGATGTCCCGGACCTCGTCGAGGCGCCGGCCGTCGAAACGGGTGCGCTCGACGAGCACCACCTCGCGCAGCAGCTCCTCTTCGAGGCGGGAGACGATCTTCTTGACCTGGCCCCGCTTCGCCGCCTCCTCCTCGGGAATCTGCAAGAGGTAGGGCTTGACGACGCCGTTCACCTCCGCCTTGCGCTCGAACTTCCCCTTGGTGGAGAGGGCGAACTTCAGGGGCGCCCAGAGGTCGCTCTTGACCTGCTCGTAGAGTGACTCGGAGTACGGCTCCGGAGCCGTCCACGCCGGCTTCTCGCGGTTGCCCTCGCGGAACAGCTCGTGCTGCGCCTTGATGATCTTCTGGATCTCCTGGTGGCCGCGGAATATGCACTCCAGCAGCAGCTCCTCGGAGACCTGGTTGGCGCCGGCCTCCACCATCACCACCGCCTCCTCCGTGGCCACGACCACGAGGTCGAGGTCGGAGACGTCGCGCAGGCTGTTGGCGGGGTTCATCACCACTTCGCCGTTGATCAGCCCCACCCGCACCGCGCCCACCGGGTGGTAGAACGGGATGTCGGAGAGGACGAGCGCCACCGAGGCGCCGTTGATGGCGAGGATGTCGGGATCGTTCTCGTTGTCCGCCGAGAGGCAGAAGCCGATGATCTGGGTGTCGGCCGTGTAACCCTCGGGGAACAGGGGGCGCAACGGGCGGTCGATCTGGCGGGAGGTGATGATCTCCTTCTCCGTGGGCCGGCCCTCACGCTTGAAGAAGCCCCCCGGGATCTTGCCCGCGGCGGCCGTGTACTCACGATAGTCGACGGTGAGCGGCAGGAAGTCGCGCTCGACGCCGACCTTCTGATCCATACAGGCGGTGGCGAGCACGACGGTGTCGCCGAAGCGGATGGTGCAGGAGCCGTTGGCCTGCTTGGCCCAGTGACCGGTCTCGATGATCAGGGTGCCGGTGCCGATGGGAATCTCTTTCCGTTGCTTCATTGGGATTGTCTTCTTTCTCGTTTTCGTTTTATTTTGCTTGTCTCTCGTCTGTCTACGTCTCCGGGCCTAAAGCCCCGCGTCTGGGCCTCGCCGTTCCCGTGGGGAGCGGGGGAGCGAGTGGTCCGGAGGATTGGGACAGACCCGAGACCGGCCGGGTCTCGGGGCTCTGTCCTGCGTCGGGCTGCTGGGGGTTACTTGCGGAGCCCGAGGCGCTCGATGGTCGAGCGGTAGCGCTCGACGTCCTTCCCCTTCAGGTAATCGAGCAGGCGGCGGCGGCGGCCGACCAGCTTGAGCAGGCCGCGGCGGCTGTGGTGGTCCTTGGTGTGGGTCTTGAAGTGCTCGGTCAGCTCGGTGATCCGATTGGTGAGGATCGCGACCTGCACTTCCGGCGAGCCGGTGTCGGTGTCGTGCGTCCGGTACTCGCTGATGATCTTCTCTTTGACTTCGCTGGTTTGCGCCAATGCAAACTCCTCCTTACATTTCTTTCCACTGTGAATTGTAGCACAACCCTCTGGGACTCAACGGAAGACGACCTTGGGCTGGACGATGCCGACGCCGGCGGAACCGATCCGCTCGACCACGGTGCCGACGGCGATGAGCTCCCGCCGGCGGTTGATCAGCTTGACCCAGTCCCCCTCCTCGCCCGCCAGCTCGCGCACCAGCACGGTCTGGCCGTGGTGGATGCGGTGCTCCTGCTGCGGGTCGGCCGTCACCTCGCCGAAGGGGAGGGGGATCTGGTCGAAGGGAATCCAGGCCGGCCCCACCGGCTCGCCGGCCTGCACCTGGGTCTCCAGCCGGGCGATGGGCACCGCGTCCTCCGCCCGAAAGTTGCCGATGCGGGTGCGGCGCAGGTCGGTGAGATGGGCGCCCACGCCGAGGGCGGCGCCGAGGTCGTGGGCCAGGCCGCGGGCGTAGGTTCCCGAGGAGCAGGCGAGGTGGAAGCGCAGGCGGCCGTCCGCGAGCTCTCCAATCGGGGAGAGCTCGTAGACCGTCACCTCTTTGGGCTCGGTGGGCACTTCCTCGCCGCGGCGGGCGAGCTCGTAGAACTTGACTCCCTGGACCTTCTTGGCCGAGTACGGAGGCGGCTGCTGCTGGATCTCCCCCTCGAAGCCCTTCATGGCCGCCGCGATCTGCCCGAGGCTGAGCGCCGCCACGGCCTCCGCCGGAGCCTCGGAGACCACCTTGCCGGAGGCGTCGTAGGTGTCCGTCGCCATGCCGAAGCGGATCGTCCCCTCGTAGACCTTGGGGGCGCGGATGAGGAAGCGGGTCAGCCGGGTGCCGGTGCCGAGGGTCAGCAGCAGCAGGCCCGTGGCGTCCGGGTCGAGGGTGCCGCAGTGGCCGATCTTCTTCTGCTTGAGGATGCGGCGCACCCGCTGCACCACGTCGTGCGAGGTGAAACCGGGGTCCTTCTCGACCAGCAGCAAACCGTCCTTCATGTCCATAGGGGTCAGCTCAGCGCGGCTCCGAGCTCGGCGGCCACCTGCTGGCGGACCGCCTCGCCGTCTTTCCCCTCTTGTCCATCCATGCTGAAACCGGCGGCGTTTCTGTGGCCGCCGCCGCCGTGGTGCCGGGCGATCTTCTCGACGTCCACCTCGCCGCGGCTGCGCAGCGACACCTTCTGGGAGCCGTCCTCGCGCTCGCGGATGAGCGCCACGGCCTCGACGCCCGCGATCGAACGCAGGTGGTCGATGAGCCCCTCGGAGTCGCCGGTCGCCGCCCCGGCCCGCTGGAACATGGCGAGGGTCAGCCGGCCGCTGGCCACCCGTCCCCCTTCATGGAGCTGGAGCGATTGCAGCATCTCGCCCAGCAGGCGCACCACCCCCAGAGGCTGGCTCTCGTAGAGCCATTGCGACACCTGCTCGGGGTGGGCTCCCTCCCGCACCAGGGCCGCCGCCGCTTCGAAGGCGGCCGGCGTGGCGTTGGAGAAGCGGAAGCCGCCGGTGTCGGTGACCAGGGTGAGGTAAAGGCAGCTCGCGAGCTCGGGCTCCAGCGCCGCCTTGAGCCCCTGGGCCAGGCGGTAGACCATCTCGCCCACGGCCGGAGCCGCCGAGTCCACCCAGTTCACCGTGCCGTAGCACTGGTTGCCGAGGTGGTGGTCGATGTTGATCACCGGCCGCTCGGCGAGGTGCTTTTCGAGCCCCGTGCGGTCCGGGCTCGGGCACTCCAGCACGATGATGGCGTCGAACTTCTCGGGGAAGCCGGCCGGCGGCTCCTCCCCGACGTGGATGCGCTCGCTGCCGGGCAGCGGCTTGTAGACCGTGGGCGTGGAATCATGGTTCCACACCACGGCCCCCTTGCCCAGGCCGCGCAGGATGCGGGCCAGACCGAGCTCGGAGCCGATGGCGTCGCCGTCGGGGTTGGCGTGGCTGGTCAGCAGGAAACGGTTACCCTGGCGGATCTTCCGCAACAGGTCTTCAGGAGCTTTCGTCCCGCCCATGGAGGCTCTCCAAGAGGTCTGAGATCTGTTGACTGTGCTCGGCGCCGCGGTCGAGCTCGAAGACGAGCTCCGGGGTCACCCGCAGACGGAGCCGATGGGCCAGCTCCGTACGCAGGAACCCCCGAGCGTGGCGGAGGCCCTCGATGGCCTCCTGCCGCTGCGTGTCATCCCCCAGGACCGACACCTTCACGGCGGCCCGGCGCAGGTCCGGGGTGACTTCCACCTGGGTGACGGAGGCCAGCTTGACGCGCGGATCGTGCACCGAGCGCAGCATCAGGTCCGACAGCTCGGCGCGCAAGAGGTCGCTCACGCGGTCGCCGCGCCGGCTCAAGACGCCCCCTCCAGGAGCTGCGGGTCCCAGCGGGTCAGGTAGACCTCCGGGTCGCTCTCCACCTGGTTCCTGAGCTCTTCCATCAGACGATCCATCTCGCTTTCGCCGCCCGCGGTCACCGCCGCGATGGCGATCTCCGCCCGCTGGTGGAGATCGTGGAAATCGGTCTCCGCGATGGAGACCCGGTAGCGCTGATGCAACTTTTCGATCAGCGACTTGACCACCCGCCGCTTGTCCTTGAGGCTGCGGCTGGCCGGAAGATGCAGCTCGAAAACGGAAATCCCGAAGATCATGGCTCGTTGGGTGAGGAGAGAAGGGAAGTGCGACCCCGCCGTAAGGCGGGGGAGCGCTCACCGCAACCCCCGCCGGCTAGAGGACGGGCGCCACCTCTTCCCGGGTGTGGGCCTCGATGAAGTCACCGGGCTTGAAGTCCTGGAACCGCTCGAGCCCGATGCCGCAGTCGAAGCCGGCCCGCACCTCGGAAGCGTCGTCCTTGAAGCGCCGCAGAGAGGCGATCTTGCCTTCGTAGATGACACGGCTGTCGCGTACCAGGCGGACCGCCGCGGTGCGCGGAATGACCCCCTCGACCACGTGGCAGCCGGCGATGGTGCCGATCTTCGGCACCTTGAACGTGTCCCGCACCTCGGCGCGGCCGGCGGCCACCTCGCGGAACGTCGGCTCCAGCAGGCCGGTCATGGCCTTGCGCAGCTCGTCGATCAGCTCGTAGATGACGGTGTGGAGGCGGATCTCCACCTCTTCCTTCTCGGCCAGCTCGACAGCGGCGCGCTCGGGGCGGACGTTGAAGCCGATGATCACCGCCTTGGAGGCCGAGGCGAGGAGCACGTCGTTGGTGGAGATGGCGCCGACTCCCGAATGGAGCACCGTGACCTTCACCTTCTCCGCGCTGGCCTTGCCGAGAGCCTCCTTGAGCACCTCGACGGAGCCCTGCACGTCGGCCTTGAGGATGACGGGCAGCTCCTTGACCTCGCCTTCCTGGATGCGGTTGAAGAGCTGGTCGAGCGACATCCGGCCCTGGGTGGTGGCGAGGCCGCGGCGGCGCGACTCCTGGGCGCGGAACTCGGCGATGCCGCGGGCCTTGGACTCGTCCTCCACCACCTGCAGGATGTCGCCGGCGTCGGGCACGTCGGAGAAGCCGGTGACCTCGACGGGAGTGGAGGGGCCGGCCTCCTGCGAGCGGCGGCCGAGGTCGTCGCTCATCGAGCGCACCCGGCCCCAGGTGGCGCCGGAGACGAACACGTCGCCCACCTTGAGGGTGCCGTTCTGCACCAGCACGGTGGCGACGATGCCGCGGCCCACTTCCTTGCGGGCTTCGAGCACGGCGCCCTGGCCGGAGATCTCCGGGCTCGCCTTGAGCTCCTGGATGTCGGCGGTCAGGAGGATCATGTCCAACAGCTCGGTGATGCCCTCTTTCTTGAGCGCCGAGATGGGCACCATGACGGTGTCGCCGCCCCAGTCCTCGCCCAGCAGGCCGCGGTCCGCCAGCTCCTTCTTCACGCGATCCAGATTGGCGTTGGGCTTGTCGATCTTGTTGATCGCCACCACGATGGGCACCTTGGCGGCGCGCGCGTGGTCGATGGCCTCGACCGTCTGCGGCATGACGCCGTCGTCGGCCGCCACCACCAGCACCACGATGTCCGTCACCCGGGCGCCGCGGGCGCGCATGAGGGTGAAGGCCTCGTGGCCCGGAGTGTCGAGGAAGACGATGGAGCGGCCGTGGGCCTCGACGTGATAGGCGCCGATGTGCTGGGTGATGCCGCCGAACTCGGACTCCGTGACCTTGGACTTGCGGATGGCGTCGAGCAGCGAGGTCTTGCCGTGGTCGACGTGCCCCATGATGGTCACCACCGGCGCCCGCGATACGCGCGAGGTACGGTTCTCCGGCTGCTCGGCGGCGGCGCTCGACAGCTCCTCCCGCATCTGCACTTCCTCTTCGAAAGAGACGATCATCGCCTCCACCCCCAGGTCCTTGGCCACCGCCATCGCCAGCTCCGGGTCCAGCACCTGGTTGATGTTGGCCATGATCCCCCGCTTCAGGAGGGCGTTGATGAGATCGCGCACGCGCACGCCGAGCTTCTCGGCGAACTCGCGCAGGGTCATGCCCTCGCTGACCATGACGGCGCCCGCAGGCTTGTCCTTCTTGAAGGTGAGGAGCTTGCCGCCTTCCTTCTCCTCGTCCTGCTTCTGCAGGAAGCGGCGGCGGCGGCGGCCGCTGATCGGGCCTCCCTCCTCCTCTTCCAGGTCCTCCAGGCTGCCCTTGAAGCTGGTGAGATCCTCTTCCCGCGGGCCCGACTTCTTGGCGCCCTTGCCCTTCTTCTTCTTGTCGCGGTCGATCTGCTCCTGCAACCGCTCGGCGGCGCGCCGCTTCTGCTCTTCGGTGGCCATGCCGGTGGACAGCGTCGAGCCGGCGGGGCGCTGCATGGGCGGCCGGGCGGGGCCGGGCTGGCCGTCGCGGCGGGGCGG
>JBAPYB010000047.1:0-2675 GCA_049284515.1 Thermoanaerobaculia bacterium | reverse complement strand
GGATAGCCTCCTTGGTCGTAGCCCCGCACACGTGTTGTATTTCGCGAACGCAAGCTAGATGGGGTAACGGGCGGCAGCTAGGCAAGTAATGCCGCTCGCTCACTTCGGCGCTATTGGATGGCGCGTTCGCTCGCGGCTTGCTTGGCAAACGAGGCGGTCGTCCCTCACACTGATGGTGTCAAGTTAACGGAGTCGGACGTGTCCGCTCCAAGCATCATCGAGGGACGACCATGGAGCATTATGCAGGAATCGACGTGTCATTGGAATGCTCGAGCGTGTGTGTTGTCGACGCGAGCGGCAAGATCGTGCGGGAAGACAAGGTTGCGAGCGAGCCTGCGGCGCTGCTCGCCTGGTTCGGCTCGCTCGGGTTCGGCCTGGCGCGGATCGGGCTGGAGGCCGGTCCGCTGTCGCAATGGCTCTATGCCGGGATGCGGGAAGCGGGTCTTGCGGTGGAGCTTTTGGAGACGCGGCACGTGCGCGATGCGTTCAAGGCGATGCCGGTGAAGAGCGACCGCAACGATGCGCGCGGCATTGCCCAGCTGATGCGGCTGGGCTGGTTCCGGCCGGTGCATTGCAAGTCGATCCCGGCACAGGAGGTGCGCGCGCTCCTGACGGCACGCAAGCTCATTCAATCGAAGCTGCACGACATCGAGATGAGTCTGCGCGGCACACTGCGCGGCTTCGGCTTGAAGGTCGGGCCGACCACCCCGAAGCGCTTTGCCGCGCGGATCAGGGCGCTGGTGGCCGGCCAGGCGACATTGGAGATTGTGGCCTCCTCATTGCTGGCAGTTCACGAGGTGCTGTTGCGCGAGTTCGGCAACTTCGAGAAGCTGGTCCGGACGATGGCGCGAGACGACGATCGGGTCAGGCTCTTGATGTCGGCGCCGGGCGTCGGCGCGATCGTCGCCTTGACCTATGTGTCGGCGGTCGATGATCCGAAGCGGTTCAAGTCGTCCAAGGCAGTTGGCGCCCATTTCGGGTTGACGCCGAAGAAGTATCAATCCGGCGAGACCGATGTCAGCGGTCGGATCAGCAAGATCGGCGACGCAGGTGTGCGGACGGCGCTCTACGAGGCCGCCCACATCATCCTGACGCGGCCGGTCAAGGGCTGCGGCCTCAAGAGCTGGGCCGCAAGGCTCGCCAGGCGCGCCGGCATGAAGAAGGCCAAGGTGGCGCTCGCGCGCAAGCTTGCCGTGATCCTGCATCGCATGTGGGTCGATGGCACGAGCTTCGCCTTCACCACGCCCAGGACGGTTGCCGCCGTGGCGGCCTGACAGAGGAGAGATCAAAGAGTTTTCGGGCGGGTCACGACACCAGCCTTCCCGAAGCGAAGTCCCTCGCCGGGACGATGGACGAGGTCAGGCCGCACGCTTCGCAGTGGCACTGCGACCACGCGGATTAGATTGGCCGGCCTCATCCTCTCAGACCCCATCAGGTGGCGGCCTTGCGCCGACCCCGGACAGAAGCACGAACCGGCGGCAGGACGACGCAACAAAGGGATTGACTCATCGAGGCCCGTTACAGAAGCCAAGCGTATGGCGATGGGATTCACGAATCAGTTTTTCTGTGACTCATGGGCGGTCGGTTTTTGGAGGACCGACCATGCTCACGACCATGACGGAAGAAGATTGGACGATTGTTTTGCAAGTGTTCGAGGCATCGCGGTCGCGCCGCGGCGACAAGGGCCGGGACGACCGGAAGTTTCTCGAAGCCCTGCACTATTTTGTGGTTCACAACGTCACCTGGCGGGCTCTTCCGGAGAAATTCGGGCATTGGAACAGCGTGTGGAAGCGGTTCTGGCGGTTGAGCCGAACCGGTACTTTCGAAGCCTTTTTCGATGCCCTGGCAACGATGAGCGAGACGGCGCATTTGGTGCAGATGTTCGATTCTACCGTGGTGCGCGCGCATGTTTCGGCGGCAGGCGCAAAAGGGGGCAAGATGATCAAGCGCTTGGCCGATCGCGCGGCGGATTTTCGACCAAGATTCACTTGAAGACCGATTTCGGCGGCCTACCGATTGCATTTCATCTCACCGGCGGTGAGGCCAGCGACAGCCGCAACTTTGAAATGCTTCTCGACATCGGCCCCGACATCACTCCGCGCGCCGCTCTTGGAGACAAGGGTTACGATGCCAAATCAAACCGCGAGGCCGCACGCCACCGCGGAATATGTCCGGCCATCCCGCATCGATCCAACGCCAAAGACACGCCCGCGTTCTTTCCAAAAGTTCTCTACAAGGGGCGCGCCCGCATCGAGCAAGCAGTCGGGAAACTCAAACGCTTCAAGCGCATCGCATTACGCTGCGAGAAAACAGCGCGGAATTATGGTTCGTTTGTCGCCCTCGCACTCGGCCTCATCTTGATCAAATCCGTCCACACAGCCTAGACTTGAGGCTCTGGGAGAGCCGCGTGAGATTTTGCCGATGATGAGCGCCGATGAATGTCGCGAGAAGGCTCAAGAGTTTCTGCAATTAGCGCAGTCGGCCCCAGACGCCGTCGCAATGCGGAATTGGCGTCGGCTTGCCGATACGTGGCTCACACTGGCTGAGCAACGCTCCCCGCTCGGCCTGCATCAATCCCCTACCGCTACCAAACGACCAGCCGAGCTTGCAGAAGGCACCGCGCTCGACCACAAAGTCGCAGATCTCCTGCGCGACCGCCTTGGGCTGGCCAACGC
>JBAPYB010000046.1:0-3906 GCA_049284515.1 Thermoanaerobaculia bacterium | reverse complement strand
CGCCGGTCCCGGCCAGCGTCCCCAGCAACAGGACCGCCGACGCCGCGCTTGCCGGCGCCGCGGCTCCCCAGGCGAACGTGCCGCACCAGGCGCCGAAGAGGGCGAGCAGCAAGGCAGGAAGGAGGCCGGCCATCGGTGAGGGATTGTAGTGATATCCTCAACCACCCTGCAGCACGCCTGCCCTTCCAGGAGAGATTCCCGATGACGACCGATACTTTGAGCCCCCTTTCAACCATCCTCGGTGCCCTGGGCATCGAGGCCGAGAATCAGGGCGCCTTCGACGGCGACTGGATCCATACCCACGGCGAACGCGTGGAGTCGCTCAACCCGGCCACGGCTGAGCCGCTCGCCGCCGTCCGCCTGGCCACCGCCGAGGACTACGAGCGGGTGGCTGCCGCCTCCGTCCGCGCCTTCCACGAATGGCGCACCTGGCCGGCGCCCCGCCGCGGCGAGGTGGTGCGCCAGCTTGGAGACGAGCTGCGCCGCCACAAGAACGAGCTGGGCCGGCTGGTGAGCCTGGAGGTGGGCAAGGTGCTCTCCGAGGGGCTCGGCGAGGTGCAGGAGATGATCGACATGGCGGACCTCGCCGTCGGCATGTCGCGCCAGCTCTACGGCCTCGCCATGCACTCCGAGCGGCCGAACCACCGGATGTACGAGCAGTGGCATCCGCTGGGGCCGGTGGGCATCGTCACGGCCTTCAACTTCCCCGTCGCCGTGTGGGCCTGGAACGCCCTGGTGGCGGCCGTGGCCGGCGACTCGACGATCTGGAAGCCCTCCCACCAAGCGCCGCTCACCGCCATCGCCGTCACCCGCATCGCCCAGCGGGTGCTGGCAGCCAACGGCGCGCCACCGATCTTCAACCTGGTGAT
This sequence comes from Thermoanaerobaculia bacterium, assembly GCA_049284515.1. Taxonomy (GTDB): domain Bacteria; phylum Acidobacteriota; class Thermoanaerobaculia; order Multivoradales; family UBA5704; genus DATARR01. Next base: position 3,037 of record JBAPYB010000046.1, on the reverse strand, counting down.
GGGCGGGCGCACCGGCGTCGGCGAGCGTCTGGTGGCCGATCCTCGCGTACCGCTCATTTCCGCCACCGGCTCCGGCCGCATGGGCCGCGAGGTGGGCAAGGCGGTCGCCGACCGCTTCGGCCGCTCGCTCCTCGAGCTGGGGGGCAACAACGGCATCCTGGTGATGGACGACGCCGATCTCGACCTCGCCCTGCGGGCCGTGCTCTTCGCCGCCGTCGGCACCGCCGGCCAGCGCTGCACCACCACCCGCCGGCTCTTCCTCCAGCGCGGCATCGCCGGCGAGATGAAGCGCCGGCTGGTCAACGCCTACGGCTCCATCCGCATCGGCGACCCGATGGAGCACGGCACCCTGATGGGCCCGCTGATCGACCGCACGGCCGTGGACAACATGATGGCGGCCCTGGAGCGGGTGAAAGCCGAAGGCGGGCGCATCCTCTATGGCGGCCGGAAGCTCGACCGGCCGGGCTTCTACGTCGAGCCGACGCTCGTCGAGGTGCCGAAGCCGCTCGCCATCACCTGCGAGGAGACCTTCGCCCCGATCCTCTACGTCTTCGAGTTCGGCGATCTCGACGAGGCGATCCGCATCCACAACGACGTGCCGCAGGGTCTCTCCTCGGCCATCTTCACCTTGAACATGCGCTCCGCCGAAAAGTTCCTCTCGGCGGTGGGCAGCGACTGCGGCATCGCCAACGTCAACATCGGCACCTCGGGAGCCGAGATCGGCGGTGCCTTCGGGGGAGAGAAAGAGACCGGCGGCGGCCGCGAAGCCGGCTCCGACTCCTGGAAAGCCTACATGCGCCGCCAGACCTGCACCCTCAACTGGGGCACCGAGCTGCCGCTGGCGCAGGGGGTGGAGTTCAAGGTGGGGGCGTAGAGCGGGACAGCAAGGACATCGGGACGCCGAAGGAGGTCGAGATGTTGATGGAACGCCGTCTGAGGGTCGTGATCCCAGAGGACCATCGGATCGTGGTGGATGTCCCCGAAGACGTCCCCGCCGGGCCGGCTGAGCTCATTCTCATGGTCGAGCAGCCAGGAAATACTGAAAAGGGGGTAGTCACGGTGTCCGAGAGTGCCAAGATGCGGTTCGCGAGCCTCGCTGACGAGTTGGCCGCGGATCCTCGCCCCTTCCGGGATCTCTCGCAGGACGAACGGAAGGCCCGGCTGCGGCAGGTGGTCGGTATCGGCCGGGAGATCTTCTCGCCGAGCGAGGAAATAGCTCGCCGCAAAGAAGAGGAGATCGAGATTGAGGAGCGGCGTTTTGGCCGCTGACTCGACGCTCGTCTTCGATGCTTGCGCTGTCATCGCCTTGCTCCGCGGAGAGATCGGAGCAGAAACCGTTGCCTCCCTGTTGGACGAGCCGAAGAACCGGTGCAGGCTCCATGCCGTCAATTTGTGCGAGGTTTACTACGACGGAATTCGACGCGGCGATACGACAGATGCCGCCCGCCTCGAAGAGATCCTGACGAAAAGCGGCTTGGACATCGATACAGCGATCCCTCAATCCCTCTGGGAATCGGTGGGCCGGCTGAAGGCGACGCTTCGCAAGGTCTCTCTGGCGGACTGTTTCGCCTTGGCATTCACTCTCCGTGAGAACGGCACGCTCGTAACGAGCGACCACCACGAATTCGACCCTATCGCAGCGACTGGTATTTGCCCGATCCAGTTCATCCGCTGAATGGCAGCCCTTACGGGCGCGAAGCCGGCTCCGACTCCTGGAAAGCCTACATGCGCCGCCAGACCTGCACCCTCAACTGGGGCACCGAGCTGCCGCTGGCGCAGGGGGTGGAGTTCAAGGTCGGGGAGTAGCTGCTAGGATATCCAGCATGGGTGACGACCGTCCGGTTTACAACCTCAAAGCTCCTGGCGCCTCGGGCCACTCTCTGCACCTGCCGGGCCGGGGCCACTTCCCGCCGGTCGACGAGCGCCTGGTCGGGCCCGAGGTCACGCGCGACGAGGTCATCGGTGGCCGGCGGGTGGTCGCCTTCCCGGCCGAGGCGCCTCACGCCGATGAGCATGGCGAGCTCCAGTACGTCGTGCGGGCTCACGTCTCCCCCGGCTATATCGCGGCGGTGGACCTGCTGACCCGTCAAGACGTCAAGTCGGACTTCGCCAGCGACGTCTGTGTGCGCCGAACGGGCGTCGATCCCCAAACGGGCACGCGCTACCTGGAGGAGTTGGCGTTCGAGGTGGTCTCGGAGCAGAAAGAACGGGATGTCTCGGAGAAGGTGCCCCGGATGCACCGGCGGGGTGTGCGGCGGATCTTCGCGGTCTTCGTCAAAAGCCGGCAGGTCTGCGAATGGTCACCGGAAGGTCGGAGCTGGACGCCCTTGGCTCAGGAGTTGCGCATCGAGGATCCCTGCCTGGCGTTGCCGCTCGCTGTCGCAGCTCTCCTGGACGCGGCGACCGCCGACGATGCCGTGATCGAGGCGTTGGCCGCCAAGGACAATCCGGCGCTCCGCAAGCGGGAAGCCGCGGCGAGGAGCGAGGGAGAGGCCAAGGGGATGGCCGAGGGGATTGCCACATCCGTTCTCAGGGTCCTGGAAACCCGCGGCATCGCCGTGAGCCCGGCGCAGAGGCAGGAGATCCTGCGCTGTGCCGATCTCGACCGGTTGGACCGCTGGCTGGCTCGGGCAGCTCTGGCCGCCACGACTGACGAAGTCCTTCAGCGGTGAAGCGCTCAAGGAGCTCAAGCCATGAACCGCGACGAGGTGATCCACTTCCTTTCCTCGCACCGGCAGGAATTGGAGGAACGCTTTTGCGTCTTCTCCCTCGCGCTTTTTGGATCGACGGCCCGGAACGAAGCCGGGCCGGAAAGCGATGTGGATATTCTGGTGGAGTTCAGTGAAACACCGGGCTTGACCGAATACATGCGCCTCAAGTTCTGGCTGGAAGACAGCCTGGGGCGGCCGGTGGATCTCGTCATGAAGAAGGCGTTGAAGTCGTGGGCAAGGCCTGTGGTCGAGGCAGAGTCGATCCGTGTCGCGTAGCTGGGAGCTGTTCCTCTCGCCACCTCCACCCTCCATGCACAGTTACGGCC
>JBAPYB010000045.1:0-9045 GCA_049284515.1 Thermoanaerobaculia bacterium | reverse complement strand
TGGTGGCCGTGCTGCAGCGCCACTCGATAGGGCGAGCGGCCGTCCCCTCGCTGTGCGTGAACGTCCGCGCCGTGCGCCACCAACAGCTCCAGCATGGCGATCTCGCGACCTCTCTCGATCGCCATGTGCAGCGGCGTGCAGCCACGCCCGTAGACTTCATTGGGGTCCGCACCGTGCTCGAGGAGGAGGCGGGCGCGCTCCAGCCCCGGAACGTCGAAGGCATGGTTGAGCGCATTGGTCCGGGCCGGGTTCGCACCCCGCGCCAGCAGCAACTCCAGGCACCGCGTGTCCGCATGCTCCGTCGAGTGGTAGAGCGACTCGTTGTCGTCGATGGTCGTGCCGCGGTCGAGCAGGAGATCGGCCATGGCCGGAAAGTTGGCGGTGCCGCACGCTCCCACGAGAGCGCCCAGCGGACTGTCAAAGAAGTCGTTGGTGAACTTGGCGTCCGGGTCCGCGCCGGCGTCGAGCAGCAATCGGGCCGTCGCCAGCAGGCCCTCGGCGATCTCCGGGCTCTCGCGGTGAAACTTCGAATAGGTCACGTAGAGCAGCGGCTCACGGCGCGGCTGGGGGCCGCCCTTCTTCGACACCCACCGGGGATCGCGCTCGACCTGCCGGCGGACGGTCTCGACGTCCCCCAGCACCAGCGCGGTATAGACGTCCGCCTTCGCCAGGGCCGGGTCGCGCGCCAGCATGCGCTTGGCAAGGAGGAAGGGACCCTCGACCGGACCGGGCGACTCGTCGGTCGCCGCGCGCACGAATTGCTTCACCTGGTCGGCGTATCCGGTGTCCATCGATCTCTTACGCCAGATCCAGGCCGTGGTGCGTCTCCCGCACGATGAAGTGGACCACCTCGCGGGTGTCCTGCGTCTGCTCCCAGACCTGAAGCTGGCGGTCGGCGCCGGTGCCGGCGCGCAGGATCTGGTGGATGTAATTGATTTCCTCGCGGCTGCCCAGCTCGTCCACCACGTCGTCGATGAAAGCGAGGAGCTCGTGGATGAGGTCCACGCAGGGCACCTCTTCCTGCTTGCCGAAATCGATCAGCTTGCCCGAGATGCCGTGGCGCGCGGCGCGCCATTTGTTCTCGTTGAGCAGCAGCCGGCGATAGAGACGGAAACCGAGATTTTGCTTGATCAGCTTGTAGAGCTTGGCGGTGACCGCCTGGATCAAGGCCGCGAGCGCAATCGTTTCGTCCACCCGCATAGGCACGTCGCAGATGCGAAACTCCAGGGTGTTGAAGAACGGGTGCAGACGGATGTCCCACCAGATGCTCTTGGCGTTTTCGATGCACCGCGTCTTGACCAGCAGCTTGAGGTAGTTCTCGTACTCCGAGAGGCTCTGGAAGTGGTCCGGAATGCCGGTGCGGGGAAAGCGGTCGAACACTTTGCTGCGGAAGGATTTGAGGCCCGTGTTGCGACCCTGCCAGAAGGGCGAGTTGGTGGACAGCGCGAAGATGTGCGGCAGGAAATAGCGCACGGAGTTCATGATGTGGATCGCCAGCTCGCGATCCTCCATGCCGACGTGGACGTGGAGGCCGAAGATCAGGTTCGCCCGCGCCACCTGCTGCATGTCCTCGACGATCGTCTTGTAGCGCTCGTGCGGGGTGATCTCCTGGTCCTTCCAGTGGGCAATGGGGTGGGTACCGGCGGCGGCGATGGTCAGCTTGTTGCGCCGCGCCAGCCGGGCGAGGTCGCTGCGCAGCCGCAGAACCTCGCGCCGGGCTTCCTTGATGTCGCGGCAGATGTTGGTGCCGACCTCGATGACCGACTGGTGGAGCTCCGGCTTCAGCTCTTGCAACGTGTGCTCGTCGTCGAGCAGATGCTGTACGTGCGAGCGCAGGTCTCCCGTCGCCGGATCGACGATCTGGAACTCCTCCTCGATGCCCAGCGTGAAGAGCCCTGCTTCGCTCACGGGTCGGACCTCGGAGCCAAGGGCTCGGCAGACGCTACGGCATCGGCAGTGTCGACAGTATCGGCAGTATCAGCGGTATCGACGGATTTCACGGTCTCGCCGGTCTGGGCTCCCACGGCGGCGACCGGCGGCGCCGCGGCCTTCTTCACGTACTGGCCCCAGCGCAGGTTGTCGCCGCCCTCGACATGAAGCCGGGCCTTACGGATTGCCATGTTGGCAGCCGCTTCCACGATCCAGGCGAAGTTCTCCTCGCCGATGGACTTGAGCTCGGCATCCGGTGCCGGATTGCAGAAGTCGATGGCGTACGGAACGCCGTCGCGCACCGCCATCTCGACGGTGTTGAAGTCGTAGCCAAGCCAGAGATTGAGGGTCAAGACGTCGTCGTGCACCCGCTGGAGCAGCCCCGGATCGACCGGCGGGCCGTCCTTCACATAGCGCAGGTGGTGGGGCTGGAGCGGATCGTACTGCATGATGCGGACGTCCCTGCAGTCGAGGCAGTAGCAGCGGAAGTACTCTTTGAAGACGATCTCCTCCTGGAGCATCATCACGAGCTGGCCGGTCTCGTCGTAGGCGCGGAAGAACTCGTCGCGGTTGGTCACCCGGTAGACGTTCTTCCAGCCGCCGCCGGCGAAGGGCTTGAAGAAGGCCGGAAAGCCGATGTAGTCGAAGATCCCATCCCAATCCAGGGGGAACGCCAGGTTGCGGAACGACTTGGCTGCGGTGTCCGTGGGATGCTCCTTCGAAGGGAGGAGCACGGTCTTCGGCACGGCGACGCCGATCTTGGTGGCCAGTGCGTTGTTGAAGAACTTCTCGTCGGCGCTCCACCAGAAAGGATTGTTCACCACCGCCGTGCCGTTCAGGGCCGCGTTCTTCAGGTAGGCGCGGTAGAAGGGGACGTCCTGCGAGATGCGGTCGACGATCACGTCGTAGCCGGAAGGCTCGCCCTGGACGAGCCGGTCGATGCGGACGGGCTCGGCAATGATCGCCTCGGCGCCCTCCACGCCCTTGGAGTTGATGCGGTCGCAGAAGGCAAAGGGGAAGGTGTCCTCCTGGCCGAAAAGAATTCCAATTTTCTTCATATCCTCAATTCCTCCGGATCTTTGGAGCTGCCGGGAACAGTAGCACAGGGACCGGCCGGCTTGTGGAATGTTGAGGATTGACAAGCCCCTGCATCTCCTGCAACATATCCTCAGTCCAAGGGTCCACGACCTCCTTCCAAGGAGCGGCGTGGCAGCTCCGACGAGGCTTGGGCGGCCCAAGGAGCTGGGCGGGCTGGGACCTGCCAATAACGGATTCGCCCAGGAAGGAGGTGGTCCAGTGATCGAAGGTAAACACGGTTCCATGGAGGTGGCGTCCTCGTAAGGGGATCCTCCACGTGTCCGTGGCACAGGGAGGTTAGCCCGAGAGGGATAACCCAACGCCACCGAAGCGGACCCTTGAGACCCCGGCCCCACAGGGACCGGGGTCTTTCGTTTTCAGGGGGTCAATCCAGGGGGTCAATCCAGGAAGTCAATTCAGGCGGGTATAGATTCGGACGTAAGGGGCTTCCGTGGGCGGGAGCTGGCCGGTCTGCCGGTACTTCGCCTTGAACCCGGGGCTGGCGACCAGCGCCTTCATCATCCCGTACTCGTCCAGGGCCGTCTCGATGAGGATGAAGCCGGGATGGCGCGCCAGCACCGTCTCGGCCAAGCGGTTTGCCCGCTCCCGACGGCCCTTCTCCAGCGCCTCCGGCAGCGAGCTCCCGGCCCGCAGGTCGCGAAACAGGTCCTTCAGCTTGCGGTCGAAGCGGTAGACCTCCGCCACCTGGCGATCCACCAGGCCCAGGGTGTCGACGAACGTGACCTCGTGCCCGCGGGACGCCAGGTAGTAGGGGATCCGCCCCATCTGGCCGAAGGCGACGACGCTGTTCCGGGGCACGTGCGCGTCCATCCAGAGGGCGATCTGGATGCCCCAGTGCGAGGCGTCGGAATACGGATCGAGCCACGGCTCATAGACCTCCTGCCGCCAGCCGCGAATCCGCGGCGGGTTCTCCCGCAGCGCCAGCAGCGGCCCCACGAGGAGGAGACCCAGGAGCACGGCCCGCGCCGCCTTCGCCTTTCCGGCGGTCAGGAGCTCGTAGCCATACCAGATCGCCACCAGCAGCACGGGGAGCGTGGGAATGAAATAGCGGAATCCCGGCCGGTAGTCGCCCCCCGAGAGGAAGTTGAAGGCGACGGAGAGGAGCCCCGGCACGGCGAGCAGAAGGATGAGGCGCCGGCGCTCCGTCCGCCGGTCTCCGGACCGCACCAGCGCGAGCAGCGGCAGGAGGAGCGGCAAGGCGCCGAGATAGAGCACGTAGCCGAGGAACTGGCTGCCGGAACGGTCGATCAGCAGCGGGTAGAGCTTGACGCTGGTGTTGGGCACCAGGCGATGGAAAGTGAGGAATCGCCAGACGAGATAGCCACCGTAGCCGAGGGCCGTGGGAAGCGCGTAGCGCAAGGCGCCACGATAGTTCCGGCCGTCCGTGAGACGGTCGGCGATGAGGATGAGGACCAGCAGCATTCCCTCGGGGCGGCCCAGGGTGACGGCGACCGGCGCCAGCATCGCCAGCCAGCGCAACGCGGGATGGGGTCCCGGACGCAGCGGATATTCCGCGGCGAGATAGGCGCCGCAGGCGACGACGATCGCCAGCGAGTAGAACGGCGTCTCCAGGCCGCTGCGCGACCAGACGATGAACGGGATCGAAAGTGCGAGCACTGCGACAGGAGCGAGGCGGCCGAAGCGGCTCAAGCCCGCGGCGCAGCCCAGGAGCCAGGTGGCGACGAGCGTCGCGGCGCCGCAGAGGATGCCCAGGACCGGCGCCGTCCGCGGCAGGTCGAGCCCCGCCCGCGCGACGAGAGCCAGGACCATCATCCAGATCGGCCCGGAGAAGCCCTCGACCGGATCTCCCGTATTGAAAACGAGGCCATGGCCGTGCGCCCAATTCCAGGCGTAGCGGTAATAGATGAAGGCGTCCTCTTCCGCCGGCATGGCGAGGGACACGGCAATCAGGCCGAAGACGAGCACCGCCGCGGCGACGATCCACAGCTCGCCCCGCCCCACTCCGGAGTGCACCGCGCTCGTCTTCACGCCGCCGGCACGATCGAGTTGAGGGCGTCGATGATGGCGGGCACGTCCTTGCTCTCGGTCTCCCGGATGATCGCCACGGCCGCAGCCACGAGCCCTCCGGGCTGAGCGATCAATCGGCCCAGGAATTTCACCTTGGCGTCGATGGCCTGGACGGTGAGAGGCCAGGAGGAGGGCGGCTGACGCGAGAGGATCTCGGCGTGCAGCCAGGCATCGTCACGGGCGGCGACGATGCTGAAGTCGAGGACCTCGACGGCGTCCTTGCCGCCGATCTTCTCCAGGATGTCCAGCAGGGGCGAAAACTCGCCGACTGTGGCCTCGACGGCCGGGAGCAGGCCGGCGAGGATGGCATTGATCTTGTCGAAATCACCCTTGAAATCCTGGAGGGCCGCCCCTTGGAAGGTCTCGCCGGTCACCACGCCGAGATCGAGGTTGATGTGGGCGTTGATTCCCAGCAGCAGGTCCTGGAGGATGATGAGCTGGCCCGCCTGGGTTGCATCGAAGGCCACCTGCCAGCTCTTGCTGAGCGGGCTCCCGGAGCGGAACGCCTCGTAAGCCGTGAAGTAGGGATTGGCGAACAGGGCGTCGAAGCGGTCCATGCGGGGGCCGTCGTCGAAGTAGCCCTCGGCGATCCCCTGCTTCACCTTGAGCGTTACCTGCCGGTAGAGAGCCGCGAAGTAGCCCAAAGGATCGCTCTTCGCCTTGCAGTCGGCGATGATGCCGTCGAGGATCTGCAGCACGTCGTCGATTCTTTGGGCCTGCATGGCGCCCTCCTTGTAGAGGAGAGCTTAGCGTGCCCACCGGCATGGGAGAAGACGAGAGCCCGGATTGACCTGGTTGACGCCGATCGGCCGCGAGCTGTACAGTTTTCCTGTACAGGGAGAATCAAGACTTGGCCATACGAACCACTTATACCCAAGCCCGAGCGAACCTGGCGGACCTCTTCAACGAGGTGACCGGCAACCGCGAGGTGGTGATCATCAGCCGGCGAGGAGCCGAGGACGTCGCCCTGATCACCGCCTCTGAGCTGTCGGGGCTCGCCGAGACCGCCCACCTTCTGCGCTCCCCTAGGAATGCGGAACGTCTCCTCGCCGCCATGGAACGCTCCAAGGCCGGCACGGTCGAACCTCAGACGGTAGGGCAGTTGAGACGGGAACTCGGGCTTGAGCCCGAGGAATAGCATCGGCGCCCGGGTCGCGATTTTCCAGCCGGAATTTCGCGACGATCTCCGATTTTGGGTGGAATCCGATAGGAAGACCGCCCTCCGCCTCCTCGATCTGGTCGAGGCGATCCTGCGCGATCCTTTTTCAGGAATCGGGAGACCGGAACCGCTCAAGCACTTCCTCACGGGAGCCTGGTCGCGCAGGCTCACTCAGGAGCATCGGATCGTGTACCGTGTGACCCATGACATCGTGGACTTCCTCCAGGCCCGATATCATTATTGAGGTCTACCACCCCAACGTCCCCGGCGCGCCCTTGAAGGGCCCCACGATGTCGCGGGTGATCCAGCCGCCGTAGAAGTCGCCTTCCTGGACCCGGACCTGCTCGCCGTCCACCAGACACGCCTCCATGGCCTGGGGATAGAAGGCCACGTGCTCCTTGATGGGCTCGTAGATCAGCGTCGGCAGGGGGTAGAACCAGGCGGCGGCGGGAGCCGTTTTGCCATTCACCTCGACGTCGAGGTAGCGGGCCAGGCCCTTCCATTCGCACCAGGTGGCGCGGGGGTTGGCTTTCAGAAATTCCATACGGACGTCGCCAGGCGGAAAGTAATAGACGGGAGGGTGGCTCGTCTCCAGCACGCGCAGGGCGCGGCGCGTCTCGGCGAGCATGACGCCGTTGAATCGGACCTGGATCAGACGGGAGGACTCCTCCACGCGAGGAGGACGGGGATAGTCCCAGACGGACTCCTGGCCAGGACCGGGCTCGATACGGTGAATCGTCATCCGCCTCACGATAGCGGATCAGGGCGCGGCCGAGAAGACCGCGCCCCATTCGTTACGCAGGCGCGGCGGACATCGCCTGGCGGAGCTGCTGCCTCAGGACGGCGAGATCCTCCAGGCGGTCGCTCGCCGGCGGGTTGGGGGGGCGGGTGGCCTCTCCGCACTCCCGGTCATCATCTTCTCCTCCGGTGGTGACACGAGTCGGCTCGGGACAGAGGCCGAAGCCGGGATCTCCGGGCGGGAAGGGGCGGGCGGCGGGAAGGACGTCGATCATGATCTCCCTGGCTTTGAAGCTCATCCTCTCCTCCTGGGGCATTGCCCCGCATGAGCCGCAGGTCGTGCGGCCGGGCTGGATCCAATGGATGCGATGGTCTATGAGTGTATCAGAAACGGACGGGACCCGCCCGCCGCGCTCTAGCGCTGGGACGAGCGCGGGGCGGCTTTGAGGGTCAGCATCCAGATGTCCCCCTCGTCCGTCGCCCGCACGGCATAGAGGGTGTGGTCGTCGGGCGCGACGGCCAGGGACTTGATGGCCGAATTCGCCGGCGGCGACAGCACGAGACGGGGAGGATCCTGCAGGCCGACGCGGAAAATCTTGCCGTCCTGGAGATAGAGCAGCGTGCGGCTGTCGTGGAGCCAGACCGGCTGCGAGCCGGCATCCGTCAACCGCTGATAGCGCTTGGTGACGAAGGAGTAGACGACGACGCCGCGGATCGACGATTCGTCGGCAGCCTGCTCCAGCGTGCCTGCCAGATAGCGGCCGTCCGGAGACCAGGCCTGGGCGGCAAAGAGCTCTCCCTGCTCGGGCGGCGGCAGCGGGCGGGCGGAGCCGGCGGGAAGGTCCAGGAGGACCGCGCCCTTGGCGGCGAGGCTGGCGACGATCTGCCGGCCGTCCGGCGACGGCACGGGATTGGTGAGCGACTCGCCGCCTCCCTGGGAAAGGGGCCGGAGATCGCGGCCGTCGCTGTCGATCGTCCAGGCGCCGTAGCGCCCGCCGCGGTCCGAGTAGAAGAGCAGGCGCGAGCCGCCGGGAAGCCACTGGGGGATGCGGTCCTTCGCCGGATCGTTGGTGAGCTGGCGCTGGCCGCTGCCGTCCGGCTGCACGAGGTAGAGGTCCTCCTGCGGCAAGGAGGTGTCGAAGGCGATCCAACGGCCGTCCGGCGAGACGGCGGCGGAGCGCACCGAGCGCGAGCCCTGCGTCACCGGCTGCGGCTTGTCGGCCAGCCTGAACGTGGCCGGATCGAGGTCCCAGCGCTCGAGGTTCGACTTCCCTTCGTCGGTGGCGTAGGCGATCTGCAGACCCGAGAGGCTGAGCAGGCTCACGGATTGCGAGGAGGAGGTGACCGATTCCGGCTCCCCCTGCGGCGCGCCCGTGGCCTCGTCGATCGGCAGCCGCCAGACGTTCATGCTGCCGCTGCGGTCCGAGACGTAGTAGAGATAGCGGCCGTCGGCCGACCAGACGGGATTCCAGTTGATGGAGCGGTCCTGGACGGCGGCTACCGGGGGGCCGCCCTGGACCGGGACGGTATAGATGATGCGCTGCGAGCTGCCGGGGGCCACTCCCCAGTAGGCGATGCGCTGGCCGTGGGGCGACCAGCTCGGCTGCACGGCGTCGCCCTGGCCCACGACCTTCGCCTTGCCGGTCGCCACCTCCACCACCGAGATCTGGCTGGAAATCCGGCGCTGCAAGGGCCCCGCGACGCCCTCGTTGGCAAAGGCGATCTTCGTGCCGTCGGGCGACCAGGCCGGGTTGTAGCCGGTGTCGGTGAGGCGGCGCACGGCCCCGCCCGTGCTCGCCATCAGGAACAGGCCGCCGCCGTCCCGCTCGGAGCGGAACGCGATCTGGGTGCCGTCGGGCGAGAAGGCGGGCTGAGTGTCGTCGGCGGGCGAATCCGCCGTCAGGTCGATGGTGTTGCCGCCGCCCACGGGATGGAAGTAGATGTCGCGATTGCCGTCGTGGGCCTTGACGTAGACGAGGTTCTTGCCGTCGGGCGACAGGCTGGGGAACGACTCGCTCCCCTCCAGGTCCGTGAGACGGGTGAAGCTCGCCTCCGGGGCCGGCCCGGCCGGGGTGCGCCGGCCGCCGCGGGCC
>JBAPYB010000044.1:0-30403 GCA_049284515.1 Thermoanaerobaculia bacterium | reverse complement strand
CTGCCGCAACGGCCGGCGCCCCTGGGGCCCGGCGGCGCTTGGAAAGGATTTTCCGGCGAGCCGTTCATGGATCCGCCGCTTATCGACGGCTTCAATCCCTCGACCGAGCCGCCCAAGGGCTGAGGAGGTCTTCCGATGCGATGCCGCGGTCTGCTGCTCTTTCTGATCCAGGGTCTCGCGCTATCCCGAATCGCCTCCGCGCAGCAGGCCTGTCCGAACCGTCCGGCGCCGGTCCCTGGCGAGCAACTCGGGTGCAGCGTTGCCGCCAATGGCGACGTCGTCGCCTATGGGGCCAACCTTGGCAACCGGGTCCTGATAAGCCAGGGGAACGGTTTCCAGTCGCTCACGGCGAGCGACGGCGCGCCGGGAGACCAGTTCGGTTTCTCCCTGGGCATCGACGGCGACACCCTGGCGGTGGGAGCGCCCACGGCGGACGGCCCGGGAGGGCAGGACGCCGGCGCGGTCTACGTCTTCCGCAAGCAGAACGGCAAGTGGGTGCAGGAGGCGAAGCTCACCGCCAGCGACGGCGCAGCGGGAGCGCAACTCGGCTTTGCGGTGGCGCTCCGCAACGGCGTTCTGGCTGCGGGGGCTGCGAAGGACGGCGCCCGGGGCAGTCTCTCCGGCGCAGTCTACGTCTTCGAGCACGATACGGCCTGGGTCCAGAAGGCGAAGCTCACCGGGGCTCGCACGCGGGCGTTCGACGAGCTCGGCGCCGCCGTGGCGCTCGACGGCGGGGTCCTCGTCGCCGGTGCGCCGTTCGAAGACCACGGAGCTGGAGGCAATCAGGGAGGAGTCCACCTCTTCGAGCAGCGCGGCGGCGCGTGGACCGAGACGGCCACCTTGACGCCCTCGGGACTGGCGCCCGGCGATGAGCTGGGATTCGCGGTGTCGATTCAAGGCGATACCCTGGCCGCCGGGGCGCGCCGGGGTGACGTGAACGGCCGGGTCGACGCCGGCTGGGTGGCCGTGTTCAAGCGCGACGGGGGAGATTGGCGCCAAAGCACGCGGCTCACCGCCGGGGCCGCGTCCCAGGCCGGGGAGCTTTTCGGCGGCGCCGTGTCGCTGAGCGGCGGCCGGCTCCTCGCGGGGGCCTCGCAGGCGGATGGCAGCCACGGGGCCACCTACCTTTTCGAGGAGACGACGCCCGGAGCCTGGACCCTTCTCGCGAGAACGAAGCCGCCCGACGACCAGGGGCCGGGCCGCTTCGGCTTTGCCGTAGCGCTGAGCGGTGAGACCGCCGTGGCCGGCGCCTTCATGGCCAACGGCGGCGCAGGCTTCGTGGCGTGCGAAACCGTTCCGGCTCACCCGGAGGCCCTTCCCAGGCTGACAGTCGACGACGTCTCCCTGGCCGAGGGGAACCGCGGCACCAGGCCTTTTGCCTTCACCGTCAGCCTCTCCTCCCCGGCCGGAGCCGGCGGAGTGAGCTTCGACATCGCCACGGCTCCAGGCACGGCGCGGGCGGGCACCGACTACGTCACGCGGCGGTTGACCCGGCAGACGATTCCCGCGGGAAGCTCGACCTATTCCTTCAGCGTGCTGGTCAAGGGCGATATTCAAACTGAACCGGACAGGACCTTCTTCGTCAGCGTCACGAACGTCACCGGCGCCACGGTCGCCCACGGCCAGGGCCTGGGCACGATCCTGAACGACGACGTTCCCGGCCTGCCCAGCCTGACGGTCGACGACGTCTCGCTGCCTGAGGGGGATAGCGGCACGACGGCCTTCCCCTTCACGATTCACCTTTCGGCCCCGGCCCCGCCGGGCGGCGTGAGGTTCGACATCGCCACGATTCCGGGCACGGCCACGGCCGGCGACGATTACGTCCCGAAGTCGTTGACCGGGCAGAGAATCGCTGCCGGGAATTCGACCTACACCCTCGAAGTGCTAGTCAAGGGCGATATCACGCCTGAAGCGAACGAAACTTTTTTCGTCAAGGTCAGCAAGGTCACCGGCGCCACCGCGGCCGGCAGCGGCCAAGGCCAGGGCACGATCCTGAACGATGATCAGGTGGCGGACTCGGCGGACCTGTCCGTGACCAAGGTGGACAGCCCGGACCCGGTGCCGGCGGGCAAGAACCTCACCTACACGATCACGGTGACCAATGCCGGTCCGAGCTCGGCGGCGAGCGTCGTCCTCGGCGACGAGCTGCCGGCGGGAACGACGTTCGTCTCTCTGTCCTCTCCGAGCGGCTGGTCGTGCACGAAACCGCCGGTGGGCTCGGGCGGCACGGTCTCCTGCTCGACCCCGAGCCTGGCGGTGGGCAGCGCGGTCTTCACCCTGACCGTGGCGGTCGCTCCCTCGACGCCAGCCGGGGCAGTCTTCTCCAACACCGCAACGGCCTCCTCTTCGACCCCCGACCCCAACCCGGGGAACGAGAGCGGTACGGCCACGACGATCGTGGGGGCTTCGGCGGACCTGTCGGTGACCCAGGTGGATGCTCCGGACCCGGTGACGGCGGGCAACAACCTGACCTACACGATCACGGTGACCAACGCCGGCCCAAGCTCGGCGGAGGGCGTCATTCTCAACGATCCGCTGCCGGCGGGGACGACGTTCGTCTTCCTTTCCTCTCCGGCCGGCTGGACGTGCACGAAGCCGCCGGTGGGCTCGGGCGGCACCGTCTCCTGCTCGAAGCCGAGCCTGGCGGTGGGGAGCGCGGTCTTCACGTTGACCGTGGCGGTCGATCCATTGACGCCGGACGGGGCGATCCTTGCCAATACGGCCTCGGCCTCTTCAACGACGCCAGATCCCAACCCGGGCAACGAGAGCGGCAGTGCGACGACGATGGTGGGGGTCTCGGCGGACCTGTCGCTGACTCAGATGGGCACGCCCAATCCGGTGCCGGCGGGCACCCATCTCACCTACACGATCACGGTGACCAACGCTGGCCCTAATCCTGCGGCCGGCGTCACTCTCAGCGACACTCTGCCGGCGGGGACGACGTTCGTCTCGCTCAACTCACCGGGTGGCTGGTCGTGCTCGATCTCGGGCACGGTCTCCTGCTCGAAAGCGAGTGTGCCGGGGGGCCTTTCAGTTTTCACGCTGATCGTCGCGGTCGCTCCCTCGACGCCGATAGGGACCATCCTGACCAATACGGCGGCGATCACCTCGTCCACCGCGGATCCGAATCCCGGGGACACCTCGGCGACGACGACCACGGCCACAATCTCGCCTGCGACGCTCTCCGGCACCAAGTCGCTCGCCGGCAGCTTCATTGCGGGAAGCGCGGTGACGTACACCGTCATGCTGACCAACAACGGCCCCAGTGCCCAGAATGACAATCCGGGCAACGAATTCACCGACGTCCTGCCGCCGGAGTTGACTCTGGGCAGCGCCACGGCGACCTCCGGCGTGGTGATCCTGGCCGCCAACACGGTTACCTGGAACGGTGCGATTCCGGCTGGTGGGATGGTGACGATCACCATCAACGCCACCATCAACGTCGGGGTCCCCGTCGGCGCGACGATCACCAACCAGGGAACGATCTCCTACGACGCCGACGGTAACGGCACCAATGAGGCCTCGACCCTCACCTCCGATCCGTCGAACCCCGGCAATCCAACGTCGTTCCAGGTGCAGGCGCTACCCTCACTGATCTCCGGCACCAAGATGGTCACGGGTTCCTTTACGCCGGGAAGCATTGTGACCTACACCGTGGTGCTGACCAACTCCGACGCTGTCAGCCAGCCCGACAACCCTGGCAACGAATTCACCGACGTGTTGCCGGCGGGGCTGACCCTGGTCAGCGCCTCGGCGACCTCCGGCACGGTAGTGGCGAACGTAGGCACCAATACTGTGGCCTGGAATGGCTCGATCGCGGGCGCCGGCTCGGTGACGATCACCATCACCGCCACCCTCAACGCCGCCACTCTCCCCGGCACCAAGTTAACGAACCAGGGGAGAATCCACTGCGACGCCGACCACAACGGCACCAACGAGGCCCTGGCCCTCACCAATCCCGCGTCGTTCCAGGTGCAGTAGGCGCCGCTTCAAATTCGCCCGACCGCGAACCCGTCCCACCACTCGCGTAGTGGGTCGCGGGAGCCAGGCCGAAAATTTGTCCGGCGCTCGACGTCTTGCAGAGCTTTCCGGATCTCGTGGGGTGAAAGTCCTTGCTGACTGGCCCAGCGTTCGAGCAGGAACGGAGTCGTCAGCACTTGGACGGGAGGACTCAGGGAGCCGAGGAGCCGGATCGCCTTCCGGTCGTCGGTGGCTACGGCTCCTCCGCGGGACACGGCGAGAGCGCACGTCATGGCCTCTCCGTCACCGAGCGGATCCGCGAAGCTCACGAACAGCTCCTGCTCCGTCTCCGTTTCAGGCCGCATGGCATCGAGGAGCCCGGTGGCGATGAGATCTGTCAGGTCCACGGCCTGCGCCGGGGTGCCGGGCTCACGGACATACAAGGACCTCATGCAGCACAGCCTCGACCACCGCGAATCGTTCCGAGAGACCCGCCAGAATCTCGCCCATGCGGCCGGTGGCATAGAGATTGAGGACGCAGCAGGTGTCCAGGAAGACCGGCGTCGAGCCGGTGGGATCGGCGGCCATCGTGGAGATTCAGGCCGCGCCAAGACTGCGAAGAGGCTCCAGGACTCCTGAATAGCGTTCGGCAAGACGCCTCGCCTCCACTCGGTCGACGCGAAGCAGCCGCGTGAGCTGGCCTTCGCTGAGGTCGCCCTGCTCGAAGGCCTCCACCGCAAGGAAGAGATAGCGCAGCGGGACGATCTCGCCGGGTGAGGAATGGGGCTCCATGGCGCTCTCCTCCTGGAGCGGGAGGCTGGAGCGTTGAAGACGGCCCAAGGTCCCGGCAGTCAGGAGCTTGAGATCCTGCAGGCGCAGGGTCATGGCCTCGAACGGCACGGAGTAAAGGTGCGCCAGCCGGTAGATGTCTGCCGGAGTGAGACTTCCCTTCCGGCTGCGGTAGATCTCATGGAAGCGCCGGCGCAGCCCGGCGGCGGGGATCAGGAAGGCGCGTGAGAAAGTCTCGGCGAGCCGCTCCTGTTTGGGCTGTCGCTCGGGGCGGCCCACGAGAGTCACCTCGGCGCGGAACCGCTGCGTCAGAAAGTGGCCGTATTCGTGGGCGATGGCGAGCCGGCGCCTCACCTCGGAATGCCGGCGGTTGGCGGCTACGCAGGCTCCTATGGAATCGGTAAACGCGTAGAGCGCAACCACCTGCTGAGGCAGATCGAGATAGAACGTCCGCACGCCAACGTCGGTTTCCAGAAACTCGCGGAGATTCGGGAGCGGGCCGTCTCCAAGTCCCAGCCGGTTCCGTTCCGCGGTCGCGATGTCCTCCGCTGCCAGGGCCGGAGTAACGCCGCCGGTCTCATAGAGGCTGGGGTACCGCCGGGGGAGAGGGGCTCTGCGGATTCTCTCCAACTCGAGGTAGTCCTCGCAGAGACGTTGGAGCTCGAGGAGCGCCGGTCCGATCTCCGCGGCGAGCGCCGGGTCCGGGGGAAGTGCCGACCGCAGCGACTCCGTGAACGCCTCCACCGGCTCGCCCGGGCGGAGAAGCTCGCCAAGACTGCGACCATACAAGCCAGCAAGGCGCGCGAGCTCCCCGGCTTGAATGCGCCGTTCACCCTTCTCGATCGCCGTGACCGTCGTGCGAGCCACACCCAGGAAGTCCGCTGCCTCCTGCTGCGTCTTGCCGCAGGCCGTCCGTGCCGTCTGCAGCCGTTTGCCGATCGCCCGGGGATCTCTGTCCTTGAGAGCGTCCACGGTCATACGGTATCTCTCAAAGCTGACATCGTCAACTTGACTCCGGCTGGCGGAGCTACAATGTCAGGCCGGAGCGGCGCGACGTTGGCGCGGCTGATAGTCTCTTTCCCATGGCCGACCTCCTCATCCTCGCCCATGGCGGCTCGTGGGACATGCGGTTCCAGATCACCTCGCTGGCGGCGAGCGTGGCGGCGGTGGGGGAGCGGGTGGACGTGGCGCTGTTTTTCGGGGCTCTCGACGCCTGGGCGCGGGGGCGGTGGGATGATCTCGATCCACAACCCCCCGTCTCCGCCGAGCGGCTGGAGTCGCTCGCCATGCCGCCTCTCTCCGAGATGCTGGCGCCGGGCCGGGCCGACGGCCTCATCCGCTTCTACGCGTGCAGCGCCTCGGTCCGTCTGCTGGGGCTCGACACCGCCGCCGTCCAGGCCGCCGTGGACGCTCTGCTGGGGTGGCAGAGCTTCGCGCGGATGATCCGGGACTCGGGGCGGGTGGTGACGCTTTAGCTTTTCCTCTACTTTCCTCTAGAATCCACCCTCTTTCGCGGACGGCGAGAGAGAGAAGGAGATGAGGATGGAGAAGCCACGGATCGCGTTCATCGGCTCGGGGGTCATGGCGGAGGTCATGATCAACGGGCTCGTCTCCCGAGACCGGACGGCGGCCGAGAGGATCTGGGCGTCCGGACCGCGCCAGGACCGCGCGGACCAGCTCCGCGCCACCTACGGCATCCAGGGCACGACGGACAACCTGGAGGCGGCGGAGAACGCCGACATCCTCTGTCTCTCGGTCAAGCCGCAGACGCTGGCCAAGGCGCTGAGGCAGATCCGGCCGAAGATCCGCCAGGAGCAACTGGTGATGTCGGTCATCGCCGGCGCGCGCATGGCCACGATCGGCAGCGCCCTGGGCCATCCCGCCATCGTCCGCTGCATGCCGAACCTCCCGTGCCAGATCCGCCGCGGGATGACCATCTGGACGGCCACGCCCGAGGTCTCCGAGCCGGGGCGCGGCACGGTGCGGAGCATCCTCCAGACCATGGGCAAGGAGATCTACGTCCCGGACGAGGCGGACGTGGACCGCGCCACGGCGGTCAACGGCACGGGGCCGGCCCTCATCGCCCTGTTCGCCAAGTCGATCGAGGACGGCGCCAACTTCATCGGCGAGTCGCGCAGCCTGGCCCGCCGGTCGGTGCTGGAGACCATCCTCGGCACGGCGGAGATGATCCTGGCTTCGGAGCAGCACGTCTCGGAGCTGATCGACGCCGTCACCTCGCCCGGCGGCACCACCTCCCGCGCCCTGCACGTGCTCCAGAACGGCCGCTTCTCGGCGGTGCTGACGGATGCCATCGACGCCGCCTACCAGCGGACGCTGGAGATGGGCGCCAAGCTGGACGAGCAGGTGGCGGCGGCGAAGGCGGGAACGTGATCGGTTCGGGATCGGGCGCCGGTCCGCAACGCTGATCGAAGCTTCGATTCGATCAAGTTAAACGACGCTGCTCAAGGGTGTGTCCGTCGCCGTCGCGGCCTGTACAACCGGCAGCCATTTCGCTCGCTTTTCCGAAGACGATTGAATTGCGCGCCGTGCGGCCACAGCCGTTTCGTTTGGAATGAGTCGTGGCCGCGGTCGAGCCTCATGGTAGACTACGCCCGGCAACCGAACGGACCATTCTGGCAAAGCCTCACCGTCCGGCCGAGGCGACGCCACTCTCGCAGCCCCGGCCGTCGCGCGATTGGAAGGAGACCCTCAGATGAAAAAGCTGTTGAAGAGAGTTGCGCTCGTCCTCGCCGTGCTCATCGTCCTCGCCGTCTCCGCCGGGGCCTACTTCGTCCTCACCTTCAAGCCGGCCCAGAGACCGGCTTCGAGCGAGCGCGTCGAGGCCACGCCGGAACGCCTGGCCCGGGGCCGCTACCTGGCGGCGGGGCCGGTCTCCTGCGTCTCGTGCCACTCGGCGCGCGACGAGACGCGTTTTGGGCGCCCGGTGATCGGACCGCCCGGGGCCGGCGGCGTGTGCTTCACCAAGGAGTATGGCTTCGACGGCGTCCTCTGCCCTCCCAACATCACTCCCGACAAGGAGACGGGCCTCGGCAATTGGACCGACGGCGAGATCCTGCGTGCCTTCCGCGAGGGCGTGGATCGCGACGGCCAGGGCATGGCCCCGGTATGCTCCTATGCCGACATGCGCTACCTCTCGGACGAGGACGCCAGGTCGGTGGTGGTCTACCTGCGCAGCCTGCCGCCGGTGCGCAACCGGGTGGCGGCGAAGCGCATCTCCTTCCCCACGAGCTTCTTCCTCAAGATGGCGCCACGGCCGGTGGAGGGGCCCGTCGCGTCGCCCGATCCGGCGGACCCCGTCGCCTATGGCAAGTACCTGGCCACCATCTCTCACTGCAGGTTCTGCCACACCCCGGTCGACAACCGCTTCCAGCCGCTGCCGGGCATGCTCTTCGCCGGCGGCATGGAGCACCGGGGACCCTGGGGCACGATCCGGTCGACCAATCTGACCCCTCACGTGACGGGGGGCGCGCAATGGAAGCGTGAGAACTTCATTGGCATGTTCCGGGCGTTCTCCGGCCCGTTGCCGGTGACCGATCCGGGGCACAACACGGCGATGCCATGGCCCGACATGGCCAGCATGACGGATGCGGACCTGGGTGCGATCTACGCCTACCTGCGCACCGTACCGCCGGTGAATCATGTGGTGACCGCCCGCCCGGCCGCGCGAAAGCAAGGTGGAAGTTGATCCATGAACGTTGCGTTCCGCGCGACCGGCCGGCGCAGAAAACCGTTTCTATCCAGTTGATGATTCTTAGAAGGAGCTCGATTGCATTGGCCACGGCTCGGCTCGCTCTAAGGCTCGTTGACAAGTCACCTTTTTCGTGCTAAGAAGGGGGATTGCTCATTCTGAAACGGGGTTCGATTGCGTTGGCCGCGTTGGCCGCTCGTCGGCGCGTCACCTGCATTCGGCGCTACAAGGGGTGTGTTGACAAGTCGCCCTCTTCGTGCTAAGAAGAGAGACGCTGGTTTTCCCCCGCAGGACAACCAACCGGGAGAACCGGGGAGGAAGAGAGATGACTAGTTCGCCGCGGTTCCGCAGCATGCTTATTGCTTTGGTTGTAGTGCTGTCAGCTTCGGGGTTGCTCTTGGGAAGCCAGTGTCTTGGCGCCGCCACGAAGCCTGTGTCGCAGGGAGGGCTCTCCGGCGACACCCTGCGCATCGGTTTCAGCGTCCATCCCGACACCCTCGAGATCACCCAGGTGACCAACACGGCGGTCGCCAGCCTGCTCGGGCACGTCGTCGAGACGCTGGTCTCGGTCGACGAGAACGGCCGGCTCGTGCCCCAGCTCGCGGAGCGTTATGAGGTCTCGCCGGACGGCCGCGAGATCACGTTCCATCTCCCCCGGGGAGTGACCTTCCAGGACGGCACGCCGCTGAACGCCGCCGCCGTGGTCTGGAACATCAACCGGCTCCAGGAGAAACTCGCCCAGGTCTCCGACTGTGCGGCCGCCGAAGCCCAGTTGGCGTCGGTGGATACGACCAAGGCGCTCGACGTGAACACGGTCCGCTTCACCCTCAAGCACCCGGCGCCGGACTTCCTGCCGACCTTGAGCTGGATCGCGTATGGCATCCTCTCGCCGCGCTCCGAGGGCGTGCCGGGCAACAAGCGGTTCAACATCCAGCATCCGGTCGGCACCGGCCCCTATGCCATCGCTGCTTCGAGCGCGGACCAGTTGCAGCTCACCCGGTTCGAGGGGTATCGGGGCGAGCGGCCCTATTTCAGCAAGCTCGATTTCAGGTTCGTGACCAAGCCGGAAGAGCGCCAGGCGAAGCTGGCCGGCAATCAGTTGGACGTGATCCTGGATCCCACCGTGGGGCAGCTCGCCAAGCTCGCCCAGGACACCCGGTTCGAGGTCGTGTCGAAGCCCAGCTCGCGCACGGTCTTCGTCAATCTCAACAACCAGAGGCCGCCGTTCAACGACGTACGGGTGCGGCGGGCGGTCAACCTGGCGGTCGACAAGCAGGCCCTCATCGACCAGGTGCTGCTCGGCAACGCCACGGCCATGGATTCGCCGTTGGCCGCGAACATCTCCGGCTACTGCTCGACCGGGTCGTATGCCTACGATCCCGCGGCGGCCAGGGCGCTGCTCGCCGAGGCGAAGGTCGCTCCCGGCACGCACCTGAAGATGCTCACTCCGCGTGGACGCTACCTGGAGGACGAGGCGGTGGCCCAGAAGATCGCCGGGTACCTGCGCGCGGTCGGCTTCACGGTGACGGTGGAGGCGATGGAATGGCCCGTGCTGATGGGCGAGCTCTACCGGCCGCCGCAGCAGGTCACGGCGGACATGCACGTGTTCGGCTGGTCTCCGACGTTCCCTGAGGCCAGTTGGCAGCTACCCCACCTCTACGATTCGAAGAGATGGCCTCCGGTTGGATCGGCGAGCTCCTTCTACAAGAATCCCGAGGTGGACAAGATGCTCGATGCCGCCAGCCTGGATGGGAACTCCGTCTCCCGCAACAAGCTCTTCTGCGAAGCCGAGCAGAAGATCTGGGACGACGCACCGGCGATCTTCCTCTGGGCGCAGAACGCTCAGCTCGTCACCAGGGCAGGGCTGACCAACGTCATTGCGATGCCCAACGAGAAGATCTCCGTGGCCTTTGCCAGGCCGACGAGTCCGGGATCTGCAAAGGATCCGGGGCTCCAGCCGGCGGCAAAGAAATCCGAGAAGTGAGCGGGTAGGAGCTGCGATGATTCATGGTGGCAACGCTACGATCTATGTCTCCAACATGGACCGGGCGGTACAGTTCTACACCGGTACGCTGGGCTTGAAGCTCGAGAATCGCTATGGCGATGAGTGGGCTTCGGTCGACGCGGGAGGAGGCCTGAAGCTGGGCCTCCATCCGCTCCGATCGTCCAAGAAGGAAGGGGCGGCGAGGCGGCCGGAAGACGGTATCGAGATCGGGTTCCAGGTGGAGAAGCCGATGGAGCAGGTGGTGGCCGAGCTCAAGCGGCGCGGGGTCGAGCTGCACGACATTCCGGAGGATCCCAAGGCCGCGATCCGCCTGGTCCGCTTCCAGGACCCCGACGGTAACGGCCTCTATCTGTTCGCGCCCGCATCGTGGTGACCGGCCAGGGGGGAGAATGCACAGAAGCGCGGTTCTAGCGTTGGCGCTGACGGCGTCGTTAGGCGGTGCCCGCCTCGCAGTGGCGTGGGCCGGCGAAGCGGCGCCGGCCGGCGGGTTGATACCCCAGGAGTTCCAGTTCTCGATCGACGAGATCAGCCTCGAGTCCAAGGGGCGGGTGATCGTTCACGACACCTTCGACCGCGCCGGAGTGTTCCACCCGCCGTTGGTCGACGGCAAGAGCGCCGAGCGGGCCCCCTACTTCGTCAACATGGGCCTGGTCGACGGCTCGCGGGTGAAGGGCGGCAGCCTGGTGATGGACCAGGTGGGGATGGTCAATCCGTTCGAGAACTTCGCCTGCGACTTCAGTATCCCGGTCGATGCGGACGGCCGTCTCTGGTTCACCGGCAAGGAGCTGTTCGGCGACTTCGTCCTGCGGGCCAAGGTGCTGTCGCCGCAATTCAAGGGCGCGCCGAAGTTCAAGATCGGCATCGTCGACATGAAGACCTTCTTCACCGTCGCGGCCGTGTCGCTGGGCCGTGAGGAAGTCTCGTTGCAGCGCCAGGGCAAGAACCCGAAGTTCCCCGACCTGCCGTTCATCGAGACCCTGTTCGGCAAGAACGACGTCTCGCAGTTGAAGAGGATCGACGAGGCGGAGCTGACGCTGCGGATTGGGGCCCGCGGGGAGCTCTTCGGCACGGTGGTGGTGGTCGATTCCGGCCAGTCGCACCGGTTCGAAATGGAGGCCGCCCCGGAGTGGTCGCGGGTGGACCCGGAGGGTCAATACGCGGCGCACCTCTTCTGGGAGTCTTTTCCGAAGCCGAAGCTGTTTGCAGTCCATCCGCACTACATCAAGAGCGACGACCTCAGGGACTATGGCGGTGCCGTGGACCTGAGGATTTTCGGGCTCAGCCTGCTGGACGACTCCAAGGTGGAGATCCTGCCGTCGGGCGGGACCGGTGCCCCGGTGGTGGTCAGCGATCTCAAGGTCCTGGGTTTCAACGCCGGCCTCCTGATGCGGGCCGTCTTCCCGAAAACCGAGCCCGCGGAGTACGACGTCCGGGTGACGAGCGGCGGCGAGGTCGCCTGGAGGCCCCATGCCATACGAGTGGAGTGAGGGTTACCTGGAGAGGCGCCGCGGGCGCGCGCCCACCGGCCTGCTGCGCCGGCTGGCGATGCTGGCCGTCTGCGGCGGCGTCATCGCCTATGGGACTGCCTGGGTCGCGGGAGAGGGGCGCAAGCCGTCGGCGACGCCGCCGCAGAACCAACTGGCGCCGGGCGCGTCGTCGTTCGGCGGGTTGATTCCGCGCGACTTCGAGTACGTCGTCGACGACCTCAAGGTGATCTCCAAGGGGCAGCTCATCGTCGCCGACAATTTCGACCGCGACGGCGTTCTCGCGCCCTCCCAGATCCGCGGCAAGAGCACGGACAACCGGGTGCCCTATTTGGTCAGCCGGGGCCAGATCGATGGCTCACGGGTGCGCGGCGGCCACCTGGTGATGGACCAGCACGGCATGGTGAACACGTTCGAAAACTACTCGGCCGATCTCGTGGTGCCGATCGACGAGCGCGGCCGTACCTGGTTCGTGGGCAAAGAGCTGTTCGGGGACCTGGAAGTCTCGTGCAAGGTCCTCGCGCCGAAGGTCGCCGGGCCGTCGCGGTTCTCGATCGGCGTGATCGACCTGACCAACTGGTTCGCCATGGGGGCGGTCTCTATCGGGCCTGAGGAGGTCCGCCTGCAGCGCCAGGGCCATCCGCGGTTCCCCTACCTGCCGTTCATCAACTCGCGCTTCGACCGCGTCGACCTCCTCCCCTACAAGAACCTCGAGGCGGTGGAGATGACCCTGCGCATCGGCCCTCAGGGCCAGTTGACCGGCAACGCCAAGGTGCACGATTCCGGGGCGGTCCAGAGCTTCGACATGTCGGCGAAGCCCGATTGGGCGAAGCTCGACCCGGAGGGGCAATACTCGGTCCAGCTCCTGTGGGAGACCTGGCCGAAGCCGCGGCTCTTCGCGTTCCATCCGCAATACGTCAAGAGCGACCAGTTGCGCGAGTCGGGCGGCCTGCTGGAGCTGACGGTGTTCGGCATCGGGGTGTTCGACAACTCCCAGGTCGAGATCTACCGCATGGACGGCAATGAGAAGCGGCAGGCCGAGGTGAAGGAAGTCAAGAGCCTGCTCATGCGGCACGGCGTGACCGTCAAGGTGATCCTGCCGTACGCCTACAAGGGGGACTACTCCGTGCGGGTCAACACCGCGGGCGAGACCGCCGAGGTTCGCAACGCCTTCCGGGTGGGCTGAGGCCGCTCTCGACCGCCGCCGGCTCCTGAAGATCGGAGGCCTGGCGGCATCGGGCCTGGTCGTCGGTTTTCATCTCCCCGAGCGATGGTCGCTCGCGTTCGCTCGCGCCGCCGGTCCCTTCGCCCCCAACGCCTTCGTCCGCATCTCGCCCGACGGCGTCACCACGGTCATCGTCAACAAATCGGAGATGGGGCAGGGCGTTCACACCACCCTCGCCATGCTGGTGGGCGAGGAGCTCGATTGCGATTGGAGCCGCATCCGGGTCGAGGCGGCCCCGGTCGAGCCCCAGTACTACGATCCGGTCATGAGGGAGTACAGGACGGACGGCAGCACCAGCGTCATGTCGTCCTGGGAGCCGTTCCGGCAGGCGGGCGCCCTCGCTCGTCATCTCCTGGTCGCGGCGGCGGCGAAGAGCTGGGGCGTCGATGCGGAGAGCCTGCGGACCGAGGGGGGGCGCGTGGTCCACGACCCGACCGGGCGTAGCGCGTCCTACGGAGAGCTCGCGCCGCTGGCCGCGACGCTGCCGGTGCCCTTCGACGTGCCGCTCAAGAGCCCCGGGGAATTCAAGATCCTCGGCACCGACGTCCGGCGCCTCGAAGGCAGGGACAAGGTCACCGGCGCCGCCCGCTACGGCCTTGACGTCCAGCTTCCCGGCATGCTCACCGCCGTCGTGTCTCATCCGCCGGTCCTCGGCGGCAGGCTCCGGTCGTTTCGCGCCGAGAGAGCGCTCGCCGTCCCCGGGGTCGTCAAGGTGAAAGCGGTTTCCACGGGCCTCGCCGTCATCGCGAGGGACTTCTGGTCAGCGCGCACCGGGCGGGAGGCGCTGGAGGTCGTCTGGGACGACGGACCCAACGCCGGTCTCTCGACCGAGTCGATTCGCCGGCAATATCGCAAGCTGACGGAAGAACCCGGCCTCCTGGTGGAGAAGGAGGGCGATTGCGAGAAGGCTCTCGCCTCGGCGGTCAAGACGCTTGAAGCCGTGTACGAGGTGCCGTACCTGGCCCATGCGCCCATGGAGCCGTTGAATGCCGTCGCCCATGTCTGGGCCGACGGCTGCGAGATCTGGACAGGGACCCAGTACCAGTCGATGGATCAGAGGGTCGCCGCCGCCCTCACCGGGCTGAGACCGGAGCAGGTCCGGATCCATACCATGCTCCTCGGCGGCGGCTTCGGCCGGCGCGCCAGTCCGGCCTCGGACTTCGTCGCCGAAGCCGTCGAGGTGGCGAAGGGCGAGGCGCTGCCGGTGAAAACGGTGTGGACCCGGGAGGACGACCTGCGGTGCGGCTACTTCCGCCCCATGTTCGTGCACCGGCTGCGCGCCGGCCTCGACGCCGGGGGCTGGCCCATCGCCTGGCACCAGCGTCTCGTGGGCCAGTCCATCGCCCAGGGAACCGTCCTCGAGCCGCTCATGATGCTGGACGGAATCGACATGGCCTCGGTGATGGGGACCAACCTGCCCTATGCCATCGAAAACCGGCGCGTCGAGTCCCGCAACGCCGAGAAAACCCTCCCGGTCCTGTGGTGGCGCTCCGTCGGCCACAGCCACACCGGTTTCGCCAACGAGAGCTTCCTCGACGAGGTGGCTCACGCCGGCGGCAAGGACCCGTTCGAGCTCCGCCGCCGGCTCCTCGCGGGACAGCCGAGACACCTGGCGGTGCTGGAGCTCGCAGCGGAGAAGGCGGGCTGGGGCGGCCCCCTGGCTGCGGGACGGGCGAGAGGCATGGCGGTGCGCAAGTCGTGCGAGAGCTACGTTGCCGAGGTCGCGGAAGTCTCTCTCGATGCGGGCGGACGGGTGCGGGTGCACCGGGTCGTCTGCGCCGTCGACTGCGGCATCGCCATCAACCCCCGGAACCTGGCCGCGCAGATGGAGAGCGCCATCGTGTACGGCCTGTCGGCGGCCCTCTACGGCGAGGTGACGGTGGAGAAGGGACGCGTTCAGCAAAGCAACTTCCACGATTATCCCGTGCTGCGGATGGATCAAATGCCCGCCATCGAGGTTCACGTGGTGAAGAGCGGCGCCTCTCCCACCGGAGCCGGCGAGCCCGGCCTTCCCCCCATCGCTCCAGCGGTCGCGAACGCACTCTTCGCTCTCACCGGAAAACGCGTCCGGAAGCTCCCCATCCGTCTCAGCGAAGCGGTGTAGCTCCTCGCGAGCCTCGATACGCCGGGCTTGTGGGCCGGGGCGCATCCTGCTATCCTTCCGGCAAGTTTAGTTCAACACGACTCATAGGTTCTTTAACGGGCGTGCTCGCAATTGCTGTATTTTTGCGCTCAGCAAACCAAGGCGACGCGTAGGGGAGCCAGACTGTCGGATCACGCCCAAGCCATCGATACGCAGGCCGATGAAGAGTTTTGTCAAGCTTTTGCTGATGACCGCTGTCTTGATCGTCGTCGTTCTGGCGGGTGCCGTCACCTATCTGTTCGCGGCGGGGCCCGCACTGCGCCCGCCGTCCGCCGAGAGGATCGAGCCGACCCCGGAGCGCCTGCAGCGCGGCAGGTACCTGGCGGTCAACGTTCTGAGCTGCTTCGATTGCCACACCGGCCGCGACTGGCACCGGTACGGCGGCCCGAACGTCGGCCCGGCCGGGGGGGGCGGGCAATGCTTCACCCGCGAGGACGGATTTCCCGGCACCATCTGTTCGCCGAACATCACTCCGGACCGCGCCACGGGCCTCGGCGCCTGGAGCGACGGCGAGATCCTGCGCGCCCTGCGCGAAGGGGTGGGCCGCGACGGCCGGGCGCTTTTCCCACGCATGCCCTACCTGGAGTACCGCTCGCTGTCGGACGAGGATGCGCGCTCTGTCGTCGCCTATTTGCGCAGCATTCCCGCGGCCAGCCATGCGATGCCCAAGACCCGGATTTCCTTCCCTGCCAGCCTATTCATCAAGCGCCTCCCGCAGCCCTTGGAAGGCCCCGTGGCATCGCCCGACCGGAAGGACAGGGTCGCCTACGGCCGCTATCTCGCCGAGGTCTCGGGCTGCAGGTCCTGCCACACTCCTGTCGACTTCCGGGAGAAGCCCATCCCTGAGCTGGCGTTCTCGGGCGGCCACGAGTTCCGCGGCGCCTTCGGCAGGGTGAGGGCCTCCAACCTGACGCCTCACGAGACCGGCATGGGATCGCGCACCCGTGAAGAGTTCATCGGCATCTTCAAATCGTTTGCGAACGTCGAGGCCGTGGCAGCCCCGGTCGGGCCGCAGGGCAACACGGTCATGCCGTGGTTCTCCCTCGCCGGCATGAGCGACGAGGATCTGGGAGCGATCTACGATTTTCTCAAGACTGTGCCCGCCGTCGAGAACCGCGTCGAAAAACGGATCAGAACAGGCACCGCAGCAGGCCGCCGGTAACCGGTAAGGAGATCGTCCGCCATGGCACAACCGTTGGAGATCGAGGCGCCGGTCCCGGCCCCGAGTGACGGCGAGGAGGAGGGGTATCCTTCCCGCGCGCGAGCCTGGTGGCTGGTCGCCGTGCTCACCCTGGCTTCGGTGTCGTCGACGATCGACGGCTCCATCCTCAGCATGATGGTGGGCCCGGTGCGCAGGGAGTTGGGGCTCAGCGATACCCAGATCAGCTTGCTGATGGGCTTCGCCGTCGCGGTGCTCTTCGCCGTGATGGCGTATCCTATCGGCCGGCTCGCCGACTCCAGGAACCGTCGATCGATCATCGCAGTGGGAATCATGCTCTGGAGCGTGACGACCCTCGCCTGTGGCCTGGTGCAGAGCTTTGCCCAGTTCGTCATCGCACGGGTCGGGCTCGGCATCGGGAAATCGGCTCTGCCGCCGGCGGCCTTGTCGATGATCTCCGACTCGTTCCCGAAGCGGCGGCTGGCGACGGCGACTAGCGTTTTCGGATTCGGCAACTTCCTGGGTTCCGGCTTGTCGATCGGGCTCGGTGGCGTTCTGGTCGGGGCGGCCTCGAAGCGGGATTTCTGGACTGTGCCGCTGCTCGGAGCGATGCGGCCCTGGCGGACAGTCTTTCCGATCCTCGGCGTCTCGGGTCTCCTCGTCCTCCTCCTGATGTACACCCTGCGCGAGCCGCGACGTCACGGCGGCGGGTGGAAAGCGCAAGGGGCCGGCGGTGCCGTTGAGGCGGTACCCCTGAACGAGGTCTTCAGCTATCTCAAGGCCAACCGGCTGACGTTCTTCTGCCACATCCTGGGTTTTTCGTTGTTCGCGCTTCACAACATGGCATTCGCAGCCTGGCTGCCGACCTTTTTCATCCGCACCTACGGTTGGACGCCGGCGCAGGTGGGTATGGTCTACAGCCCGATGTTGATCGTCTTCGGCTGTCTCGGCGTCTATACGGGCGGGCGCCTGGCCGATCGGCTCGAGAGCCGGGGGCAGTTGGACGCCAAGCTCAAGAGCGGCTTGTTCGCCGCTCTCGCGGTGATCCCCTTCATCGTCCTCTATCCATTGATGCCCAACGGCACTGCGTCGATGATCGTCCTCGTGCCCTTGACCTTCCTGGTGACTTTCCCGGTGGGCGCAGCCGCGGCGGCGCTCCTGGCGGTCACGCCGAACCCCATGCGGGCACAGGTTTCGGCGCTCTACCTCCTGGTCGTCCACCTGGTGAGCAGCGGCCTCGGCCCCACCGTCGTGGCGCTGCTCACCGACTATGTTTTCCACGACGACCAGGCGCTCCGGTACTCCCTCATCCTGATGGGCGTGCCGGTGATGGCGGCGGCGGCGGTCCTGCTCGCGATCGGTCGCCGGCCTTATCGACTGTCCTGGCAGTACTGCGAGAGTTGGGTCGCCGAACGCGGCAGCGCTCCTGCCGCCGGGGTCTGACCCGCGAGCTCTGTGACGATTGATTTCCTGGAAAAACTTTAACGTGAGGGACCTGACAATGAAAAGCTTTCGAACTATGACAATGGCGCTCTGCATCCTGGCGAGCTGGTTCCTGGCTCTGCCTGCGGAGGGCGGCATCGTGGCCGGAAAAATCCTCGACTCGCGGGACCGGACGCCAATCGCGGCTGCCACGGTCTCCGTTCCGGCGCTCGGCAAGTCGACGAAGTCCTCCGCCACCGGCGAATTTCAGTTGGCGGACCTTCCGGACGGCAAATTCGAGCTGCAAATCAGCGCCGACGGCTTCCAGGACCATCAACTCCAGACCGTGTCGCCGGCGCCGCAGCCGGTCGAGGTCCTCCTCCTGCCCTTGATCTCTTTCGTGGACGAGATCGTCGTCACCTCGAACCGGCGGTCGACGCCGCTGCGGGAGGTCAGCCAGAGCGTCGGCGTCGTCGGCGAAGATTCGATCACGACCACCAAGATGGTGGGCCTGGACGAAGTGCTCAACTCCATTCCCGGGGTCAAGGCCGAGGCGCAGAACGGTACCGAGCAGGTGCGTATCTCGATCCGCGGCCGGGGTGTACGCACCGGCTTCGGCACCCGCGGCATCCGGATCCTGGTCGACGGAGTTCCCGAGAACGACGCCACCGGCGAGACCTCGGACTTCAGCGGCCTCGACCTTTCGACCCTGCGCCGCATCGAGGTGGCCAAGGGCCCTATGTCCCTCCAGTACGGCGCCAGCCCCAGCGGAGTCGTCAACCTGCTGACCGAGGAGAGCGCCGCGACGCCTACGTTCGAGGGGCGCTACCTGGGCGGCAGCTTCGGTTATCACAAGGAGCAGGCGAAGGTCTCCGGCACGACCCAGCCTCTGAACTACTTCTTCAATTACACTGACACCAGTCTCGACGGCTACCGCGATCACAGCAACATGGACGATCACCGGTTCTACGGCCGCATCGGCGTCCCGCTGGGCAGCAGCCAGAACCTGACTTTCACCGCGCGGCGCACGCAAGAGAACGTTCTCCTGCCCGGTGGCCTGACGGCCGAAGAGCTGGCCCAGAACCGAGACCAGGCGTCGTTTTTTTATAACCTTTTCGACGCCCGCCAGGATCTGAATCGCAAAGTCTACTCGGCGAACTACGACCTGCAGATGGGCGCCGACAACCAGCTTTCCCTCCTGGGATACCACCGCGACCTCAAGTTCGAGGTGCCCGTGCCCTTTATCTTCCTGACCGGCGACCGGGTCTCGAACGGCGGCAACGTGCGGCTGGGCTTCCAGCGGCAGGCCGGCCAGACGGAGCACACCCTGAGCATCGGCGCCGACGTCCAGCGGGACAGCCAGGATTCGCTGGACTTCCAGAACGACAACGGCGTGCGGGGAGGGTTCATGTTCAGCGATGAGAAGGACACCGCCGACAGTTCCAACCTCTTCGCCATGGACGAGATCCGGATGGACCGCTTCAGCCTGCGAGCCGGCGCCGCCTACTCGAAGCTGAAGGTCGGCATCGAGGACCACCTGCTGTTCGACGGCGATCAATCCGGCTCGACGACCTTCGATCGCGTTTCCTTTCAGCTCGGAGCGATCTATCAGGTCAATCCCAAGACCTCCCTGTACGCCAACGTGAGCACCGGCTTCGAGCCGCCGACGAGCTCGGAGATCACCCGCGGCGAGACCGGGTCCGGAGGGATCAACCACAAGCTCAAGGCCCAGGATTCGACCAACTACGAGGTCGGCGGGCGCTTCAGCCTCTTCGACAAGGTGTACCTCGACTTCGCCGTCTTCCACCTGAACATCAATAATGAAATCCTGCCGACCGGCACCGGTTTCCCCCAGGGAACGTTCAACAACGCGGGCAAGACCACGCACGACGGCCTGGAGCTGAGCCTCGGCGTGGACGTGGCCAAGGACCTGAACCTCAAGTTCGGCTACACCTATTCAGACTTCACCTTCGACAAGTTCGTCAACGCCAGCGGGGACTTCACCGGCAACGACATCCCGGGCATTCCGCACCAGCGCCTGAACCTGGCGCTCACCTACCGGCATCCTGAAGGGTTCGGCGCCGGCGTCGACTGGAGGTATGTCGGCAAGTTCTTCGCCGACGACGCCAACGCGGTGGTCAACGATTCCTTCCAATCGACCAACGTCTTCCTCAACTACGAGCACGACGTGAAGCACTTCAGGTTCCTCATCCAGGGCGGGGTGAACAACGTCTTCGACGCGAAGTACGTCGACTACGTCGTGATCAACGACCCGCAGGCGGGGTATTTCTATCCCAGCCCGAGGCGCAACTACCTGGGCAGCGTGGCGTTGAGGTGGTCCCTCTAGACGGGCTGAAAGGCGGCGAGCGCTCCTAAGGTCTCGCCGCCTGCAACATCACGAGCTTTGCCGCCGACACGGCTTTACCGTCGAAGACCCGGAGCACCAGGCCGGAGCCTTCGGCGGTCGCGGCGCAGCCGGAGAGGAGCAGCCAGGTATCTCCCTGCGGAACCAGCACCTGCGTTACCGGCAGGCGCTCGGCGTTCTTGGTCTTCACCTCGGCCGGAGATTCGGCCAGACGGAGCCACTCTCCGGCCGTGCCCAGGCGGGTGAGGATGAGCACTTCGTCCGACGGCCGGCGGCGGTCGAACCAGGCGAGGCGGAGCGCGGCGCGGTGGTCGCCGGAGGGGAGGTCGACCCAGTAGTCCTTCCCCTGCCGCCAGATGCCCACCGTATCCTCGGCCCCCCAGGGAGTCCAGGTGGAGCGGCGCCAAGCCTTGCCTGAGTTGTCGGAGAGATAGACCACGCCGTCGCCCGAGACGTAGGCCGCCGACGTTCCCGTGAGTGCGATGAGTTGCCCGCGCCGGGCCGCCGGCAGGCTGGGGAGCCCCACCACCCAGGCTTCCGGCGAGCCGGAGGCGGAAAAAAGACCGGTGCCGGTGAGGATGCCGTCCTTTCTCTGCGGCGCGGGTAGAGCCTGGGGCTCGCCGACCGCGGTCACTTCCGAGGAGCCCCGGCTCACCCACACCTGCTTCTCCAGGCGAAACGCCCAGGCCTTGAGCTGCCCGGCGGTGGCGCCATGGCTGTAGAGCAGAATCCAAGGGGCGCCGGTCCGGTCGTAGGTCGCCGCGAAAGTGACGGCTTCGGGGGACGCCAGGCTATCGCCGAGCGGCTCCCAGGAACCTGCCTTCCACTGCACCGGCTGGAGGCAGGAGGAACCGCAAGGGCGGACTGCGATGACGGGGCCGGGGCCCACCGATCCTCCGAAGCGGCCTTTCAGGTCGTCCGGGTAGACCCGGGCCTCGCGCCCCTCGCCGTCGAGCTCGCCGAGCCATCCGCCCTGGCTCGTGCCGGTGGGCGGAATGGCGAACAGCGTGCGGCCGGCCGCCGTGTCCATTCCGATCAGCGTCAGGGCTGTCGCGCCGTCGCAGATGGGGGCGGCGGCGAACGCCGGGGCCGCCGCCAGGGCGACGGCCAGGGTGGCGATGTGGAGCCGGGTTCGGATCATCATGAGGGTTTTCTCTCCTGCCAGGAGCTACAGCGATCCCAGGGCCTCGAGCACCTGCTCGTCGTGCCCGTCGACGCTGACCTTCTTCCAGGCCTTGCGGATTTTGCCGTCACGGTCGATGAGGAAGGTGGAGCGCTGGATGCCCATCGACGTCTTGCCGTACATGTTCTTCTCCCGCCATGCGCCGTAGCTCTCCGCCACCTGGTGATCGGTGTCGGCGAGGAGGGGAAAATTGAGGCTGTACTTGTCGCGGAACCTGCCGTGGCTGTTCACGTCGTCGGGAGAGACGCCGAGCACGACGGCCCCCTTGGCCTTCAGGTCGGCCGTGCGGTCGCGGAAAGCGCACGCCTCCTTGGTGCAGCCGGGCGTGTCGTCCTTGGGATAGAAATAGAGCACCACGGGCTTGCCGCGGAGATCGGACAGCTTGACCTTCCCGCCATTGTCGGCGGGAAGGGTGAAATCGGGGGCGGCCTCGCCCTCTTCGACCCAGTCGGCCATAAGTGTTCTTCTCCTCTTGCCGTGAATAGTTGCGCCGCAGTAGAACTGCGGCGGAGGAGATTCTACCGGATTACTTTCGCATCCGAAACGCGATGCCGTCCCAGAACTTGAATGGCTGCGAGCCGGCCACCATGACGTTGAGCTCCGCGGCGTGGGCCAGGCGATGGACGTCCCGGCGGTCGGCTTTCAGGGTGTCGCGATAGGAGTAGTTGAAGATCACGAAGTCGCCGCCGGAGCGCAGGACTCTGGCCGCCTCGTGGAAGTGGGCCTCGGCCAGCGCCGGGCCGGCCTGGGCGACGTAGGGAAAGGAGTCCACGGCATAGACCAGGTCCAGGCTCTCGTCGCCGAAGGGGTCGAGATCGCGCCCGGAGCCGAGGGAGAAATGTACGTTGGGGAGGCTGGCACAGCGCTTTCGCGCCGCCTCGAGCATCCGCGGCGAGATGTCGATGCCGTGCGCCTCTGCGACCCGGGGCGCCAGGGCCTCCTGCATGCGGCCGATGCCGCAGCCGATCTCCAGAGTCTTGCGGTCAAGTCCGAGCAGACCCCAGCGCTCGAGGAGGTCCACCACCTCCCGGGTCGCCTTGGCGAGGATTTTCGGATCGCCCAGGGAGTAGGCGGCCACGCTCGCCATTTCGCTGCGGGTCACGGCGCGGTCGAAGAAGGCCCGGTTGGCGGCGATCACGTCCTCCGCCGGGGCCCTGGAAACCGCGGGCTCCGGGTGCTCCCGCAGCATGAGCGCCACGCCCTCGCACCCCTCGCGATGATCGTGCAGCAGGCGTGCCGCATCACGGAGAGACGGATGAAGCGGCTTCCCCCAATGCTGCGCGACCTCTGCGAGGAGATCCTCCACCTCGGAAGGCCAGCCGAGGGCGAGAATCAGCCGAGACAGGGCGATCACCGAAGAAATTTCGCCGGCAAGGAGATCGAGCAGCACCTCGCGGGCAATCGGCGGTTCGATCTCCCCCAAGCGTGCGTCGATCTCCTTCCAGTCCGGAGACTCAGTGGCCGTGGTCATAGGGGTATTCAAGCACAGCTTCGCAGCGATTTTTCGCCGGATTTGCGGGCCTGGACCCACCATTCGACGGTCTTCGGAAATGGGTTTCGTGCCATTGGGAGCGCTTTTCCTATCCTACGTCCAAGTACTGATCTCCGAGCGACCCCGGAGCACTCGGAGGCAATCTTGGTCAATCAAGAGGTCAGCATCGGGACCCGAGGCCATCCAGAGGAGCGCCACGAAGACTCCGGCGAATGGATGGCTCCGTACCGCCGTCTCGATCTTCTCTGCCTTTGCATCTCGTCCCGCGTCCTTGAATTCGGCGTATCGGACCAAGAGCTGCTCCAGAACAGTCCACGCAGACGCTCGCCCTTTGGTCAATGTAGTACGGTTGAGCCCGAAGACCGTGATCGAGGGATCTCCCTTGGGAGATTTGGGCTCGAACCGGCCGGTCGAAGGAGAGAAGGATAGGTGGTCGAGGGGCTCCTCTTCGCAGGGATTCACCAGGAGCGGGGCGCCGGCTCCGTCGAGGGGAAACAGGTCTCGCTTGCAGTTACTGTTGCACCGCGAGCAGGCGATCAGGTAGTTGAGCCAGTCGAAGGCCCGCTCTGGGTAGGTCGACTTGGGCCAGAAGTGTTCGATGGCAGTGCCTTCGCTGTCCTCGCAATACATACATCGTTCTAGACCGGATGCCATCTTGCCCAGCGTCTCCCGGATCTCTCGAAAGGCTTGGTTGTCTTGGAGGCCCCAGAGCCTCCCGGCTTCTGCCCGCGCATTGGCCGCCGCGGCGACCGCAGCGGACCGTTCGTGCAGAAAAGTCAGAGCCTCTACGCTAAGCGGCAGCCGCTGGATTCGTTTCATCCCTCGGCAACCAGCTTGCGGAGTGCCTGCTCTACGTCGGTGGATAGGTTTCGGGGTAGACGGGAGCGGAGATCCTCGAGCCTACGTCGGTCTTTGCTCGATGCCTTACCCGTTTGGAGCTTGGCTTCGAGGCGGGCGATGTCCTCCCGCAAGCGTTCTGCAGCCTCGGAGTAGGGTGTTTCAAGGCCGAAGAGTTCAGTCAGGACGGCATCGTCGATGCTGCCGTTGACCACGGTGTTGTAGAGCTCCTCCGAAACGTGCTCAGTTTGGCGGTTCTCACCGGGAGTAGATAGACGGATCAGGCCGAGGGAGTCGGCGGCCTGGCAGATGAAGGGGCTGTGAGTCGTGACGATGAACTGGATGTTGGGAAAGTGTCGTTTGAGCCAGAAGCCAATTCGCTTTTGCCAGGAGACGTGGAGGTGGAGATCGACTTCATCGATGAGGACGACTCCCTCCTGCAGAAGACGCTGATAAGAGCCTCCAGACTCCTCAATCATGTCAGCCTGAAACCGATTAGAGCTTCGGTGAATATGGCGAACGATATCCATCACAAGGGCTGCTGTAGTCCGATAACCGTCGCTTAATCCGGTAAGTGGCAGCCTGACCCCACGTTGGATAATCCAAAGCCCTTCAGAGTCAACCTTTTCCACAAAGACGTCGCCGGGCAATAGGCCGTCGTTGAGAAACGAGAGTACGAGCTGTTCAGTATCGGCAGCTCCGGGTTTTTCTTCGAGTCTTTGAAGATAGATCTCTCTAAGCCACTCCAAAGACTCGATTAGAGAGGAATCCTCTCTGAAAAGACTGACTAATCGGGCGATCGTCTCCGGCCCTGCCATTAGGCGCTGCGCGTCTGTTGCATGGCCTGTTAGCCGACGATATGGACCGTAGCCACAGAGAAACCAGCCTTGCTGACTTCCGTTACCCTTATGGTGTTCGCTTTGATCGATTGGATCCTGCCCGGTAATCCCATATAATAATCGCCTTATAGGGTCCTTGTCGATCCTAAAGTCGACACAGCTCAGCCCTGTCAGGCCCGAGGGCAAGTATTTCCTGGTGCCGGCGGATTTAAGAAAAACGGGAATTAAGATCCGTGACGACAATACAAACTCTTCGAGCAGGGGTTTCAATTGATTCGAGGAGTTGTAGTAATCGGGTCCATTGTTGCCGATGAATACTGCAATTGCCGACACTTTCCTGCCGATCTCGGAAAGCATAGAAAAGTACTTCCGGCCAGGACGTGAATTGCGATGCTCCATCCATGGCTTGACACCGAAAGTCTCCAGAGTTGCCGCTATCTCTTCAATTTCTGCCACGTCAGAGAGGTCGTAAATGAACAGAGCGTCGAATTTGCTCTGCTTGCCGGCGGGCACGCTTCCCGAATTCGAAGGAAGAGCGCCAGATAACATGGGCTCGCGCTCAGTCGAGGATTTTTCCCAACGAAGGCTTGCCCAACCCGCAAGTAAATCGAGATGTTCTAGGTGATCGTTGCTGGAGAACTCTAACTGGACGCTGACGTCGGCCTCGGGCTTACCATCTTTAATCCAGTCAGCGAAGCTGGTGTTAAGAGTCGGCGCTGCCTGAGGACCTGCCACGGCCAGTGCAATCGACTTGAGCAGCGTCGACTTTCCTGAGCCGTTCCGTCCGGCCAAGACCGTCCACCCCGCGAAGCTGCCATCCGGCCGGGTGAAGTCTAGATCCACCTCGTCGAAGCCCCGGACGTTGCGGATCTTCACTCTGCGTATATACACCCCGGAATCTCCTTGGATCGAGCCACGTTCTAAGGAAAGACTACGCTTAGCGTCGCGCTAAGCAAAGACTATTCTACCCTGATGGACCCCCACGCCACCGCCGCCCTCCTCAAGACCTGGGCTCTGGAAGCCGGGTTCGACCGGGCCGGTGTGGCCGAGCTCGGCCCCTCGGAGCATGGGGAGGCGCTCCTGCGGTGGCTCGGGCGCGGAGATCAGGCGGGGATGGAGTATCTCGGCCGGCGGCTGGAGGCGCGGCTCGATCCCTCGCAGATCTTTCCCGGTGCGCGCAGCGCGCTCTGCGTGGCTCTCCAGTATCACCCTCTGACGACGGACGAAGGAGAGCGGCAGCCGGAGCCCGAGGGGAACCTCTGGCGGCGGGTGGCCCGCTATGCCAGAGGGCAGGACTATCACGAGGTGATGGGGGAGCGGCTGCGGGCTCTGGAGGTCCGGGTCCGCGAAGCGTTCCCGGATTGCGAGACCCGGCGCTACGTGGACACCGGCCCGGTGCTGGAGCGGGAGCTGGCCGCCCGCGCCGGGCTCGGCGCGGTGGGGAAGAACACCATGCTGCTCCACCCGGAGGGGGGCTCGTGGTT
The DNA here is from genome assembly GCA_049284515.1 of Thermoanaerobaculia bacterium. Lineage (GTDB taxonomy): Bacteria > Acidobacteriota > Thermoanaerobaculia > Multivoradales > UBA5704 > DATARR01. The sequence goes on along the minus strand of JBAPYB010000044.1, from coordinate 4,307 downwards.
CCTCCTCGGCGAGCTGTTCCTCTCCCTCGATCTGGCGCCGGATTCACCGATTTCCGATCTCTGCGGGAGCTGTACCCTCTGCCTGGAAGCCTGCCCCACGGGGGCGCTTCCCGAGCCTTACCGGCTGGACAGCAACCGGTGCATCTCCTATTGGACGATCGAGCACCGCGGACCGCTCCCTTCCGAGGCACGGCGCCAGGTGGGCGGCTGGGTCTTCGGTTGCGACGTCTGCCAGGAGGTCTGCCCCTGGAACGCGCAGCCGGCCGCGGCGGTCCACCCCGAGATGGAGCTGCCGCCCGCACGCGGGGAGCTCACCCTGGAGCGTCTCTTGAGTCTCTCCCGCGAGGAGTACGTTGAGCGTTTCCGGGGAAGCCCGATGAAGCGGGCGAAGCTCGTTGGGCTCCAGCGGAACGCCGCGGTGGCGATGGGGAACCGGTTGGAGTCGCGCTACCTCGGGCCGCTCGCCGAGGCGGTGCGGGAGGCAGAGCCCCGAGTGCGTGGTCACGCCGCCTGGGCGCTGGGACGGATCGGGGGGGAGGAGGCGCGGCGGATTCTGGAGGAGGCCCTGGCGGGAGAACGCGACGAGGGGGTACGGGCCGAGATCGAGGCGTCGCTCGGGGCCTCGCCCCTGTAGCGGCATGTCGCTCGCTGTGTTCGGCAGGGCGGCAGAAACCCGCTGGCGGGTCCCCTGCTATCATCGCGGCTCGTTCCTTCGAGACGCGACATTCCATGGCCCGCATCCTCCATCTCCCCGATCACCTGGTGAGTCAGATCGCCGCCGGCGAGGTGGTGGAGCGCCCGGCTTCCGTGGTCAAGGAGCTGGTGGAGAACGCCCTGGACGCCGGGGCGGGGCTGGTGGAGATTCAGCTCGACGGCGGCGGCAAGGTGCGGATCGAGGTGGCGGACGACGGCATCGGCATGGGGCGGGACGATGCCCTCTCCGCCTTCGACCGCCACGCCACCAGCAAGATCGCCAGCTTCGAGGACCTGGAGCGGGTGGCCACTCTCGGCTTTCGCGGCGAGGCGCTGGCCACCATCGCCGCGGTGTCCCGCGTCGAGCTGACCACGGCCGAGCAGCCGGGCGAGGGGCATCGAGTGTCCATCGAAGGCGGGCGCGTCCGGGTGGCCGAGCCGTTCTCGCGGCCCCGGGGAACGACGATCGAGGCCCGGTCGCTGTTCTTCAACGTTCCGGCCCGGCGTAAGTTCCTCAAGGCGCCGCAGACCGAGCTGCGCCGCTGTCTGGAGGTGGTCCAGGGGTACGCTCTGGCGCGGCCGGACGTGCGTTTCCAGGTCGTCCACGAGGGCCGGGAGCTGCTGGACGCCCTGCCGGCCCCGGGAACGCCGGCAGGGTCTCGGGAGCGCATCGGGCAGATTTTCGGCAACATCTTCGCGGCACAGCTCGCGGAGATTCCAGCGGGCCCGGAGAGGGAAGGGGAGGCCATCCGCGGTTTCGTGGGCACTCCCGAAACGGCCCGGGGCCGGCGCTACTTCGTTTATGTGAACGGCCGGCTGATCCGCGACCGCGCGGTGATGGCCAACTTCTATCGCGCCGTTCGCGACGAGTGGAAGAGCGAGGATTTTCCGGCCCTTTTCCTCTTCCTGGAGGTGCCGCCGGAGGAGGTGGACGTCAACGTCCATCCCCAGAAGTCCGAGGTCCGTTTCCGCGATCCCAGCCTGCTCGATCGCGTCTACGACGCTCTGCGCCACGCCCTGGAGCACTCCCGGGGCGAAGAGGCTGCGCCCCTCCGGCCGCCCGCGGCCGAGCCCTACGTTCAATTCGCCTGGCAGGGGCTGGGAGAAAAGCGGCCTTCCGAGGCTCCGAACGATGTGCCGCCGTCGCTCACGAGGACAGCCCCCGCGGCCGTCGAGTTACCCGTCACTCCCACGCGGCTCGCGACGCCGTCCTATGCGCCCATCGAGCGCCCGATCGTTCCCCTCTCCGGCCGGCGAGGCGAGGCGCGTCCGTTCCGGCTGCTCGGTCAATATAAAGGGACGCTGATCCTTCTCGAAGGTCCGGACGGGCTGTATCTGATCGATCAGCACGTGGCCCACGAGCGCATTCTTTATGAGCGGTTGCGCCGGTCCCTGGCGGCGGAGCGGGCCCCTGTGCAGCATCTCCTGACGCCGGTCCTCCTCGACTTCGCTCCGGCGGAGCGTCTTCGGGTGCTGGAGCTGGCGCCCGGCCTCGAAGAGCATGGTTTCGGCATCACCGGCCTTTCCGGCAATACCCTGGCGCTGACCTCTGTGCCTGGCGTGCTCTCGGCCGACGCTGCGGAGGCCCTGCTGCGCACCCTCGCCGCGGACTCCGGCGATGGCGCGGGAGGCCCGGCGGACCTCTCGCGGCGCATCCTCGAATCGCTGGCCGCCAGCATGGCCTGCAAGGCGGCGATCAAGATGCACCATCCGCTCTCAGCGCCCGAGATGGAAGCCCTGATGGCCGAGCTCTTCGTCGCCGAGCAGCCCTACGCCTGCCCGCACGGCCGGCCCATCGTGCTCCAGATGACCGACTCGGATCTGGAGCGGCGGTTTGGACGGCGGTAGGCGCAGTTAGTCGGAGCCTTTCCTCAGAAGCCCACCTTCGCCCGGGCATGAATGCCGGGGCTATGAACAGCGCCCCCTGAAGGGGACTTCAAGCCGGATTCATCCGGCGCCGTTTGTAGCCCGGGTATTTATGCCCGGGCGGGGGGCCGAGATCGTCGCGACCGAAGTTCTCTCAGTGGTCCGAACCTCTCATCAAGCAGCCGCGTAACCGCCTCGTCTTCGAGAAGGCGCCCGGCTTCAACGTCGGCCAAGCCTTCCCGGACGGCTGCCAAGAAACGCTCGTGGTATTCGGTCGCCGTTTCGCTGTTTGGGATTCGAGAAGTCCTGATCCTTGGCATGATGGGACCACGTTATCACTGGCCAGGGCGAAGGCGCCGCCCATCCAACTCCCACACCGCCGCGAAGCGCAGGAGGTAAGGATAGGGCGGGTCGACCCAGAGAGTGGCGGCCGGCTCTCCGAGGTCGGAGGCGAGGACGGCCGCTTCGTCGGCGAAGTAGGTTTGGTCGAGCCCTTCCAGGCGCGCTTGGTGCAGGAGGCGCGCCGCTTCTCCGACGCTATTCTCCTGGAAGGCCAGGCGGGCGAGCAGCAGCGGGCGCACGCCGAGGAGCTCAGGCTCGGAGGTGATCTGGCTGGCGAGCTGGCGCACCGCCGGGCTCGGCTTCTCCCCCAATCGGAGGGCCAGCAGCTCGAGGCCGATCCGTGGCTCGACCATTCTGGGATCCTCGGCCGACATCCGGCGTTGGGCTTCGGCCAGCCGCCGATCGCGTCCCGATAGATCGCCGCGGCGCTGCGCCAGATAGGCACCCAGGCCGAGGGCTTCCGCGGCTTCTTCCCGATTCGAGCTTCCAGGCTCGGCGGCGAACTTGTCGAGCCACATCGCGGCGGCCGCGGGATCGCCGTTCTCGTAGGCGGTGATCCCGGCGAGCAGCCGGGCGTCCGTGGCCAGGTCCGGCTCGTTCCGCTTCGTGGCCTCTTCGATGGCGAGCTCAAACGCCTTCCGCGCCTCCGCCGGGCGCCGCTGGCTCCGGCGAATTCGCCCGCGCACGAAGGAGGCGAGGGCTTCTTCGCCTTCGAGCCGCCCCAGGCGAAGATCGCGGTCGGCGCCCGCGGCATCTCCCAGAGAGGCGCGATCGGCGAGCACCAGAGCCAGGCCCCGCTGGCTGAGCGAGTGGATGGGGATGCGCTGGAGATCGGCGAGCGCCGCGGCGCGCTCGCGCCGCGCCAGGTGAAAGTGGGCTCGGGCCAGGCGCAACGCCCAGGCCTCCGGACGGATTTCCAGGAGAGCCGAAAGCGTTGCCACCGACTCGGGGTTCTCGCTCACCCGGGAGAGCCCGGCGTAGTGCACGAGCAGCCGCTGATAAGCCGTCGCGTTCGACGTCAGGCGGCGCTCGGCTTCGTCGGCCCAGGTCTGTGCCTCGTGGCCGTAGTCCGAGAGCGCCAGCAGGGCCGCGGGAATCGGAGTCGTGCGATCGGTGCGGTAGGCCGTCTCCAGCAGGGTCTGGGCGCGCAGCCGGTCGCCTTCTCCCCGGATGACGATGGCCCGGCGGATCAGCTCCGCCGTGTCGTCCCGGACCGTTCCCAGGTCCGAGCGCCGCAGGTCGTACCCCGAATCGAGGACTTCCGCCGGACGCCAGACGGTCCAATAGAGCGCCGCCGCGATCGCCGCGACGGCCAGGATCGCCAGAGCTGCGATCAGGGTCGCCCGCCTGCCCTTCGAATCCTCACCTCCGGTCCCCACACTCGCTAACTTTGCTTCGAGTAGGGG
>JBAPYB010000043.1:0-9914 GCA_049284515.1 Thermoanaerobaculia bacterium | reverse complement strand
CCCGCGCCGGCTCCGCTGTGAAGCCCGTGTCGCGCTCGGCCGTGATCTCGTCGCCGGGACGGGCCTGAAGACGGCCGTCCTGACCCGGAGAGCCGAGCGCGTCGAGCGGCAGCGAGCCCTCGAAGATTCCCGAGGTCTTGCTCGTCTCGTTGAGCTGGACGTATTCGACGTCTCCGGATGCCGACCGCGCGATGGCGAAGGCCTGGTTGAAGGCGCCGGGATCGTTGAACCGGTGATCTTCAACCCGCACGTAGGCCCGGCTGCCCTGGGCGTAGGAGGTCACCACGTTGCCGAAGGCGTCGATGAACCAGACCCGGAAGCTCAGCGTGCCCGCCTGTGCCGTGGACACGCTGCCGTCAACCGCCGCCGTGTAGTTGGCATGGAGGGTGTCGAACTCGTGCGGCGGACCGAAATTCTCCTGCGTTTCGAGCACACTGTTGCCGGATAGCGCCGGCCCCTCGCGCAATTCGATCTCGGCCTCGAAGAGGCCCGTGTTCGGCCCCGTCTCGGTGAGCGACAGGTTCTCGACGTCCCCCGAAAGCTCCATCGTCACCGTGGCGATGACCGTGTCCGCGGCGAACGACCGCACGTCGGCGCCGTGATCCTCCACCCGCACGCGGGCCCGTGTCCCCAGCAGATAAACGCTGGCCGGCTGGCCCGCCGCATCCACGAACAGCACCTGGCCGCCCGTGAAGGCCGCCTGTGCCACGGTCGGGTTCGGAGTGGAGACGTTCTGATAGCTCGCGAAGATCGTCTGCCCCGCCTGGCCTTCCAGGCGGCCGTCGTTGGGCTGCGCGCCGCCCCGGTCGCTGCCGATCGTGCCCTCGAAGATGCCCGTGTTGAAGCCGGTCTCGAACAGCGTGACCGTCTCCTGGTCGCCCGGCACCTGGAGTTGGATCTGCGTGACCTCCCGTTGCTGCGAATCGACGTTGCGCGCCGGCTCCACCACCCGCACTCCCACCACGCCACCCACCGGGAAGCTCGGCGTCTCGCGGCCGAAGCCGTCGATGAACATCACCCGCGAGGCCACGGTGTGGGCCGTGGCCGTGAGGGGACCGGCGGTGGCCGTGATCGCCTCCGGAAGGAAATCCGGTGGACCGCTGCGCAGCGTTTCCAGCGTGCCGTTGCCGCCGATGCCAGGCACCAGGCTGAGCTGGATCGAGCCCTCGAAAACCCCTGTGTCCGCACCGGTCTCGGTCAACGTCAGCAGCTCCTGGTCGCCGGCGTACTGCGTCTGGAGCTGCACCGTCACCTGCTCTGTCGCGAACGGGTCGGTATTGTCCGGGGCACTCACCACCCGCAATCGGGCCGTGCCATTCTCCAGCACCTCCACGGTCGGCCCGCCGGCTGCATCGACGAACGTCAGAGTCTGCGCCGAAGCTCCCGCGGCGAAGACGCCCAGGAATCCCAGCAGAACGAACCTGCAACGGCGAATCGACATGACCTCATCCTCCCTGAATCACGAGTCATCACTAAGCCCATGCCTTCTAGAGTCGGGCTGGGCGCACTGGCTCCGGCCAAATGCCAAACCTTTGACGAGAGTTGAGGGAGGCGGCTAAAGCGTTTCACGCTCAAACGCTGAGTCCCCTGGTAGCGATGCCGACTGCCGGTCGAGGATCTTGCTGCTTCAGCCGCCAGCTTTCGCGAGAGCACGTCTGATAGCATCGGCGTGCAAAGGGGGAATTGAGATGGCCATCAAGGTCGGGGAGAAGATCCCCAACGTCAAGCTGCAGACCCTCAAGGACGGCGCCTTCGAGAGCCTGTGGACAGAGGATTTTTTCAAAGGCAAGACCGTCGTGCTCTTCGCCGTTCCCGGGGCGTTCACCTCGGTCTGCTCGGACCACCACCTTCCCGGGTTCATCGAATTGGCCGATCACCTCAAGTCGCGAGGAGTGGACGTCGTGGCCTGTACCGCGGTCAACGACATCGAGGTGCTCAGCGCCTGGTTCAAGGCCCAGAGAGTGGGCGACAAGATCGTGCCGCTGGCCGACGGCAGCGGCGACTTCGCCCGCGCGCTGGGGCTGGAGCTCGACGCCCGCGCCTTCGGCATGGGCGTCCGTTCGCAGCGCTACGCCGCCGTGGTCAAGGACGGCGTGCTCACGGCCCTCAACGTCGATTCTCCGGGCGAGGTGGCCCGTAGCGGCGCCTCGGCGATCTTGCAGTCGTTGTGAGTCAACCAACCAGGGACAAAAGGGACAACAAGGACTTCAGGGACCCTATGTCTCTTGATCCGGCCTCCAAGGCGAAGCCTGAAGGCTCCGGTAGCGGTCGAGGAGGACTTTGCCGGGCGGGAAGCCGCGAGGCTTGCTCACGTCCTCGCAGCGGCAGAGGTGGACCGCCACCCGTCCACCCTTGCGCGCTTTGCTGTAGCCGGCGGCGAGCGAGGCGGCGAGTTGCTCGGTCTCCTTCGGCAGCCGCTCCAGCCCCCCGGGGTTGCGCACGACGACGTGGGAGCCCGACTCGGCGGCGACATGCAGCCAGAAGTCCCGCGGGCTCCCCAGCTTGAAAGTCAGCACGTCGTTGTCCTCGGCCGTTCGCCCCACCAGCACCGTGAGGCCGTCCGGCGACACGAACCGCCGGGCCACGGACCGCCCCTGCCAGAGACCGTTCTCGGGATCGGGCGGGGGCGGGGCTTTGCGGTCGGAGCGTGGTAAAGTCATGCCGGACAGGATACCGGAGGAAGCAATGTCTCCCATTGTCATCGAAGTCGGGAAGCAGATGAATGGAGCGACGTTCCGTCTCAGCCCCAAGACGGAGGCTATGCTCGCTTCGCGAATTCCAAACTGGTCTCCGGCCTCCAGCATCTTTGTCTCCTTCGACACGCAGTGGGATTTTGATCGCCTTCACGGCCCCATGTGGACGCAGATCGCCATGCTCCTGACCGGCCTCTCCGAGGAACAGATCCAGGACCTCGGCGGGTTCGTCTTCATGACTCCCACGGATAAGGAAGTCGTTTTCGAGTCTCGCGCGGCCTGACAAGGTCTCCATGTCAAAAAAGCAGAATTTGTATGTCGGCCGCGCCGGCCAGATGGCGGTCATGGCAGAGCTTCTCTGGCGAGGCTGGAATGTCGCTCTTCCCGAAGTCGACGTGGGAGAAGACGTCTTCGTCGTCAAGGACGAGAGCGGCGAGCTATGGCGGGTCCAGGTCAAGACCGCGACGGCCAAAGCGCAGAAGACCGGGTATTCCGCGCAATTCAACGTGTCGCTCAAGCAGCTCGAGACCCTGCGAACGCCCGATCTCGTCTACATCTTCGCCATTCGAAGCCCGGCCGGCTGGGAGACCTTCATCGTCATCGACCGCACCACGCTCCACCGCGAGCACGAGCTGCATCGCATCGGGAGTGTCAGCCGGGGAAACCTGGTGCTACGGTTCAGCCAGAAAGGCTCCACCCTCCGCTGCTCGAAGCGCGACCTCCTAGCCTACAAGGGCGACTGGTCCAGGTGGCCGGTCCTTGCCCATTGATCGCCCTACGGCTTCGTAATCTCCAACAAATCCACGTCGAACACCAGCATCCCCTCCGGCTTGCCGGGGGCGCCGCGGTAGGCGAGGCTCTTGGGAGTCCAGAAGCGGCGGGACTCTCCCTCGGTCATGAGCTGCAACCCTTCCGTCCAGCCGGGGATGACGTCGGTGAGCCCGAAGGTGGCGGGCTTGCCCTTGGCGTAGGAGGAGTCGAACATCTTGCCGTCCGTCGTCCAGCCCGTGTAGTGGACGCGGACGATGCTGTCTTTCTTGGGGTGCACCGTCCCGGTGCCGGATTTGAGCACCTTCCAGGCGAGGCCGGACTCGGAGCGCTGGGCGTCCGCCGGCGGCGCGGCCACGTCCGCCGGCGCCTCGGGCACGCGCATGATGTCGAGCAGCTCGACGTCGAAGACCAGCATCCCCTGCGGCTTGTCGGGATGCCCTTCGTAGGCCAGCTTGGCCGGGATCCACAGCCGCCGCTTCTCGCCCACCACCATCAGGCCCACCCCCTCCGTCCAGCCGGCGATCACGCGGTTCAAGGGGAACACCGCCGGCCGGCCGCGCGACACCGAAGAGTCGAACAGCTTGCCGTCCGTCGTCCAGCCCGAGTAGTGCACCTTCACCCGGTCGGTGGGCACGGGATGCTCCGTGCCGGTGCCGGCTTTGAGGACCTTGCTGGCCAGGCCGCTGGCGGTCACCTGGGCGTCGGCCGGCGGCGCCGCGACGTCCGGAGGCGCGGCGGGCGCGGGGACCGTCTTGTCCGGCCGGAGGGCCACGCCCGGCGGGGCCGCCGCGGCAAGAGGAAATGAAACGGCTAGGAGGAGCACCGGGAACAGGGGGAGGATTCGTCGGGTTCTCATGCGCGGTAAACTACCGCGCCGGCTCGGGCGGGAGCAAATCCGAGAACTTTCCACGTGTTGTACCGTAGAAGAAACTACAGAGAGCTGTTCTCGAATCGGCCCCGATTGTCCCCAATGAATCGCAAAAGGAGATCCGGATGCTGAAATCGCTCCTCGCCGGCCTCGCCGGGTTTGCCGTCCTGGCTCTAGCCGCTCCGGCGGAGGCCGCAGACGCCCTCAAGGTGACGCCGCCGACGCTGCAAATTCAACCCCACAAGCTCGCCAACGGCTTGCAGGTGCTCCTCTATGAGGATCATTCGGCGCCCGTGGTGAACGTCCAGTTGTGGTACCACGTCGGCTCGAAGGACGAGAAGAAGGGGCGCAGCGGCTTCGCCCACCTCTTCGAGCACATCATGTTCAAGGGCTCCGAGAACATTCCCCTGGAGGATTTCAAGAACCTCGTCAGCTCCGTAGGCGGCCGGTACAACGCCACCACCGATTTCGACCGTACCCTGTACTGGGAGACCATCCCGGCCAACTACCTGGAGCGCATCCTCTGGATGGAGGCCGACCGCATGCGGGCGCTCGACGTCTCGGAGGAGAACTTCAAGTCCGAGCGCGACGTGGTCAAGGAGGAGCGCCGGCTGCGGGTGGACAATCCCCCCTTCGGCCGGCTGTTCGAGGTGGTGCTGAACAAGACCTACACCACCCACCCCTACCACATCCTGCCCATCGGCAGCATGGCGGACCTCGACGCAGCCACCCTCCAGGACGTGCGCGACTTTCACTCCACCTATTACGTGCCCAACAACGCCACCCTGGTGGTCGCCGGCGACTTCGACCCGGCCCAGGCCATGAAGTGGGTGGAGACGTACTTCGGCCCCATCCCCCAAGGCAAGCCGATCCCGCGCGACATTCCCAAGGAGCCGGCCCAGACGGCCGAGCGCCGCACCACCGACTACCATGCGAACACTCCCCTTCCCGCCGTGGTGCTCACCTATCACGTGCCCCAGGCCGGGCATCCCGACACCTACGCCCTGGAAGTGGCGAGCAACGTCCTTTCCGGCGGCGAGAGCTCGCGGCTCTACAAGCGGATGGTCTACGACAAGCAGATGGCCCTGCAGGCCGGCGGCCAGACCGTGCTGCTGGAGGACCCCGGCGTGTTCTTCTTCTACGCCGTCCTGCAGGCCGGGCAGAAGGCGGAGGATGCCGAGAAGGAGCTGCAAGCCGAGGTGGACCGCCTGAAGAATGAGCCGGTCTCCGCCGAGGAGCTCGCGAAGGCGAAGAATCAGCTCATCGCGGGGCTCATCTTCGGCCGCCAGACCGCCCAGGACAAGGCGAGCGCCATCGGCTACGCCGCCGTCATCCTCAACGACCTCTCGCTCGTCAACCGCCAGCTCGCCCTCTACCAGAAGGTCACCGCCGAGGACGTCCAGCGCGCGGCGCGCGCCTACTTCGGTCCCGAGAACCGTACCGTGGTCTACATGCTCCCCGAGGCCATGCGCCCAGGAGCCAAGGACGGCGCCCCGAACGAGGTGAAGAAGCCATGAGAAACCGCATCCTCCACACCCTCACCGCCCTGCTGCTGGCGGCCCTCGTCTCGGGCGTCGCAGGTGCTCAAACGCAGCCGGCGACGCACAAGCGGGCCACGCCGCCGGGGCCGGGACCGGCCAAGGAAGTCCGCTTCCCCGCCTTCCAGGAAAAGACGCTCGCCAACGGCCTGCGCATCGTGGTCATCGAAGAGCACAAAGATCCCCTGGTCTCGTTGCGCCTGGTGGTCAAGGGCGGCCGTTCCTATGAGCCGGAAGGCAAGTCCGGCCTCGCGGAGGCTGCCGCGTCCCTGCTCACCAAGGGCACCGCCAAGCGCTCGGCGCAGCAGATCGCCGAGGCCGTCGACTTCGTGGGGGCGAGCCTCAGCGCCAACGCCGGCCTCGAATCCGGCTTCGTCACCGCCAGCGTCACCTCCGACCAGCTCGATCTCGGGTTCGATCTGCTGGCCGACGTCGTCCTCCATCCCACGTTTCCACAGGATGAGATCGACCGTTGGCGCAGCCAGACGCTGAGCAGTCTCCAGATCCAGCAGCAGAGCGCCCCCTACCTGGCCAGCCGGGCCGTCGAACGAATGGTATTCGGCAACCATCCCTACGGCCGCCCCTCGACGGGCACCCCCGAGTCCGTGCGCGGCCTGACGCGGGAGGATTTCGCGGCCTTCCACAAGAGCCATTACATCCCCAATGGCTCCTTCCTCGCCGTGGTGGGCGACGTCCGGCCGGCCGACGCCTTCGCCCGCGCCGAGCGGGCCCTCGGCGGTTGGGCCAAGGGAGCGGACCTCGCTCTGCCGCAGGTTACGCCGCCGCGCTATGAGCGCAACCGGCTCGTGGTCGTCGACAAGCCCGATGCCGTGCAGACCGAGATCCGCGTGGCGCAGGTGGCCATTCCCTATCGCGATCCCGACCTGTTCGTGGCCGAGGTCTACAGCTCGGTGACCGGCAGCAGCCCTTCGGCCCGCCTGTACGAAGAGATCCGCCAGAAGCGCGCCCTGAGCTACGGCGCCCAGAGCTTCTTCGTGGAGCCCACGCAGCCGGGCTTCTTCGAGGCGAGCACCTTCACCAAGACCGAGACGTCCGCCGAGGCCCTGAAAGTGACCCTCGACGTGCTGCGCGACCTGCAGAAAGAGCCCGTCCCCGCCTCCGAGCTCGAGCCGGCCAAGACCTACATCACCGGCGCCTTTCCCCTGGAGATCGAGACCGCCGACGGCATCGCCGACAAAGTGCTGGAGGCCATGAAGTTCGGCTACGGCCGCGAGTTCCTGGAGAGCTACAATCAGAAGATCTCCGCCGTCACCGCCACCGACGTGCAGCGTTTCGCCAGGGAGCGCATCCATCCGGAGCGCATGTCCCTCGTCCTGGTGGGCAACGCCTCGGTCTTCGTCGACGCGCTCAAGAAGACTTTCCCTGACGTCGACGTCATTCCGGTCGCCGACCTCGACCTGACGCGCAACGACCTGCGCAAGCCAAAGGCCGCGCAGGCCGCTCCCGCGGCGGCCGATGCCAAGGCCATGGACCTCCTGCGCCAGGCCCAGGCGGCTCTCGGCGGCAAGGCGTTCGTCGAGCAGAAGACGCAGGTCTCCAAGGGCTCGGCGACGCTGACGCCGCCCGGCGCGCCGCAACCCGTAGCCATCCCGACGCTGGTGAACTATCGCCGGTATCCGGACGCCGAGCGCACGGAGATGACGACCGCCATGGGCGCCATGGTGCGGGCCTACGACGGCACCAGCGGCTGGATGCAGATGGGGCCCCAGACGGTAGACGCCACCGAGCAACTGAAAGACCGCCAGATCTACGGCTTCGACCAGCTTCGCCGCGCGGGCCAGCCGGGTTACACCGCCCGCTCTCTACCCGATGAGCCGGCCGGCGGCAAACCCGCCCACGTCGTCGAGCTCGCCGACGCCGGCGGTCACGCCACCCGTTTCTACCTCGACGCGGCGACGAGTCAGGTGATCAAGGTCGCCTGGGAGAGCAACGGCCAAAGGGTCGAGGTCCTCGTCTCTGACTACCGCGACGTCAACGGCATCAAAGTCCCCTTCAAGGTCGACGCCCTGCAGGACGGCACGCCGGTCATGAAAGTGGAGCTCTCCGAGGTGCAGGTCAATGTGCCGGTGGATGCGGGGTTGTTCAAGAAGCCTGTAGGGTGAGAAAAAGGGGTGAGGCCGGGCGGGCTCACCCCTCCTGCTGCAGCTTGCGCGGCCTGAGGACGGCTACTGCGCCGCCTGCGCGAACGCCTGGGCCTGCGCGACGGTGATCAACCGCCACCCCTGGCACTGGCCCGAGATGCTGTACATCTGCAGCGGGGTGCTCGGGGTCTGGGTGCAATTGCTGTCGTCGATCGCGTAGTTCGGGAAACTGTTGCTGATGATGCGAGGCGAGTTGCCGGACCAGTTCCACTGCTGGTTCAGGCTGCCCGGCACGGCCTGCTGCAGCACGAGAGGCGTCCCGTTGCCCGGGCTGGTACCGGTGAAGCTGAGGCAGAGGGACGGGTCGGCGGCCGAGGTGATGTAGCCAGAGACCGGATCCAGGGACCACTGGTTGTTGAGCGAGAAGCTGAGGTTGCTGAGAACGACGGGAGCGTTGATCCCAGGAGCGGCGACGCCGAGACAGAAGTTGGTGGGCTGCGGTTGGCTGACCTGGCCGGTGAACTGGATCACGTACTTGGTGGACATTGGGACCCTCCTTTGGGTTGTGTGGTTGGACTGCGCCCAGCTCCTTGGGCAAGGGCGGTGCCAAGCCCGATCCGGCGGGCCTCTCCTCGGCAAACCGGCTCTTGCGCCGGGCGGCCCTGCCTCCGGCGGTTTGCAGTCCGGGCCGCATTCCTCCCCCTGGCGATTCGGAGTAAGATCCGCCTGATCCCGGAGGCAGGTGTCACCGATTGGAGGCAGGCGGGTGCTCTACGAGGAGTTGTTCCAGATCTCGAAGCTCCTGTTGGCCGAGGACGACGCGGAGCGGACACCGGAGGTTCTCCTGCGGCGCATCGTCGAGCGTTGCGGCGCCGAGACGGGATTCGTCGTCGTCCGCGAAGACGGTTCCTACCAGCAGAAGTTCGAGGTCGGCGACGAGCGCGGCCGGCGCAGCGACCTGGAGCGCCGGTTCAGCCGCACGCTCGTCCGCGAGGCCATCGCCACCGGCGCCCTCCTCTACCTGCCCAACCTGGTCGAGGATCCCCGCTTCGCTTCGGGTGAGAGCGGCCTCATCCTTGGCCGCTGTTGCGCGCTGGTGGCGCCGTTGCGCCATGACGGCGAGGTCTATGGCGTGGTCTACCTGGAGAATCGGGAGCGCGTCGACAGCTTCACCCCCGAGAGCCGCGCCTTCCTGGCCGAGCTGGCAGAGGTCGCCGGCCTGTTCCTCAAGCGGGCGAGCGACCGCGAGGAGCTGCGGCGGCGCAATCGCAGCCTGGAGCGCGAGCTGTTCGCCCAGCACGACTTCGAGGGGATCGTCACCCGCGATCCACGGATGATCGAGCTGCTGCGGGTCGTCGCGCAGGTGGCCGGCGCGGACGCTCCGATGCTCGTGCTGGGCGAGACCGGCACCGGCAAGGAGCTGATCGCCCGGGCCCTGCACGTCAACAGCCCGCGGCGCGGCCGGCCGTTCGTCACCGTCCACTGCTCCGCCCTGCCGGGCACGCTGCTCGAATCCGAGCTCTTCGGCCACGTCGCCGGCGCGTTCACGGACGCGAAGCGCGACCGCCCCGGACGGCTGGCCTCGGCGCACGGCGGCACCCTGTTCCTCGACGAAGTGGGCGAGATCCCGGTCGAGGCGCAGGCGAAGCTCCTCCGCTTCCTTCAGTTCGGCGAGATCCAGCGCCTCGGCTCGGACCGCACGGACAAGGTGGACGTGCGGATCGTCGCCGCCACGCACCGCGACCTGCGGCAGATGGTGGGCGAGGGGCGGTTCCGGGAGGATCTGTACTTCCGGCTCAAGGTGCTCGACCTGAAGCTGCCGCCGCTGCGCGAGCGCCGGGGCGACGTCCTCCTGCTGGCCGACCATTTCCTGCGCCGGCACTGGCGGCGCCCGGGGGAGAGGCCGCGCTGGACGCCGCGGGCCGAGCGGGCCCTTCAGTCC
>JBAPYB010000042.1:0-6135 GCA_049284515.1 Thermoanaerobaculia bacterium | reverse complement strand
GGAGAGGACTCTTCCCTTGCCGCTCGAGCTCTGTGTTGGCATGAACACGGAGCAGGGCACGGCACTGTATGTCACGTACGGTATCAACCCTGACCCTGATGAGCCTAATGAGGAAAGCAAGAACTTCGTTTGGGGAGACGATCTTGCCGGCTGGATGGTCATCTCTCCCTTCCCTCCGAGCATCATTCAGTCCGGCAAGCTGATGCGCCTCGATGTACACGTCAACAACAAGGCAGGAGCTTTTCGGGACGGCGTGACCCAAGTCGTGGCCGCAGCGGGGGGCACCTTCCTCTGCATGGAGGTCTTGGGAACGGGAGACATGGGGAGCCTCATACTCCTTCCCGGAGACAGGACGGCCCCTGAGCTCAGGAAAGAAGTTGAGAAGCAGGATGAAGTTGTTCTCGGTGTTGAGGAACGCCGCTGGAAACTGGGCGACTCATCGTCTCAGCTAGGATGGATCACGAGCCTCTTCCCATCGGCTGAGAACGAGAACAAGGAGGGCTTCAAGCCAGTCATATGGTCTGAGGATCAGAGAGTTATGGTTCGAGACCGGCAGATCACTGTTCCGTTTGGCAGGTTCTGGCACGATTATAACTACGATCGCGCCAAGGAGCGTAAAGCCGTACAGAAGGTTCCTGAGAACCCTCATAAATCGAATTACTGCCTGCTTGCCAGAGACATGGAGCTTCCTGTCCTCTTGGCGTTGTTTCCCTCACGACCGCTCTTCCGAATTGATCTTGATGTCTCTGGTGAAGCCAGGCTATGGAATAAGCCGCAGACCGATGTCCACCAAGTCGGGAACGGGATGCTCAACGAGGCTGTCAACGAGCTCTCGGCTCAGAGCTGCAATATCTGGCATGTCCAGAATACTTATCGCTCTCTGCTGTTTGAGCCGCGGAGGGGAAAGCACGATCCTCCAGTCCTGCGTTCTGTCGACAGCCGGATCTCGATCGTTGCCTCTGTACCGAAACAACGCAAGTACGACCGTCCGGAGGTTATTGCATCCTACCTCGGCGAGCTGCGAAGGAGACTTCTGCGGCTGAGACTGAAACCTACGGGCGAGGTCGAAAGCGACATCTTGGATGCGGTACGGAAGACGCCGACGGACGTCGCGGAAAAGATCTCTGAAGGGCTTGAAACACTGAATAAACGTGTCGGAGAGATGCGAGACCAGTTAGGAGACCTTCCGGAAGAAAGTGTCAGCCAGGCTTCCGTCTTCAAGATGATGCGGCGAGTCGTCGATGAGCACGTCCAGGGCATTCTCAATCGGATTGAGCCCTCATTCGTCAAGAACGTCGATATCCACGGGCCGCCGCTGTTTCGTTGCTTCTTTTCGCACTCGGCACGCCCAGCCTATGACGAGAGAGATCACATCGATCGGTTGAAACTCTTGCTTGAGTCCGAGGTGTTCGAGATCATCGAAGGCGAGTTCTCTCTGGGGATGAGCACCGAGGCCCTCTCTAGGGGCAAGATCCGCCATTGTGACCTCTTCGTCTCTTTCTTGTGGCCGCGAGAGGACTTCCGAAAGGAGAAGGGGGAGTATATGCCCCCGGAGTGGGTCATCCATGAAGAGTCGTTCGCCATCGGCCAAGGAATACCGGTCTATCGAGTACGGGAGCAGGGCGTCATGCCGCCCCGTTATGAGAAGGACCGGTTGGAGTTCTTGTTCACGAAGGGCGACATGGATACCTGGAAGAGCCTGGAGCATCTGTTTCGCCTGGAGATCCGTCAGTTGGTGCAACAGATCCTCGTCGGGATGAAGCCGACTACACAGGGCCGGGACAAGGAAGCGGAGGGCTGAAGCGGGTCTGCGCTCCAATCATCCTTCTGGCTCAGAGGCGGGGAGGAGTCACCGTTTGGAGGTCCGATAGCACGCGAGAGCGGTCCGCCTCCTCACGGGATGCCAAGCGGTCCATCAACTTTTCGATGTCGCCATCGCACTCCTCGAGGAGCTTCTCGCGAGTCCTGTGGATCTCGGCCACTATGGGGTCATCGAACCGGTCTTGGCTCATGCTGCTCTCCTTCGTGTTCAGTATAGCTCTTCAGGGGTCAGAATTACAGGAGTAGATCGGCCAAGTCTCCGGTTCACGTCCACAAGCCTCTGAATGACACGTCCATTTGCGATGTGCTTGCAGTTCCAAGTCACCAGATAGTCGAGCTTGTAGGCGACTGCGAAAGAGATATGGACTACGTCGGCTGCAGCCTGGGGAGGTAGCCCCAACTCTCCAAGATAGATGCGGACGAGGCCTCGGACTCCATCGTGGAGACTGAGAACTGGCAGATCCTCGACGATCTTCATGCGTCGGGCCGCCATCTCCGGATCTCCGGCGCGAATCTCCTCTAGAACCGCCTCGGAAGAGCCTCTCCCCAGTAGGGAGAAGCCTTGGCCGAGCAGGGAAGAGCCTTTCCCCAGTAGGGAGATGCCTTGGCCGAGTAGGGAAGAGCCCCTCTCCCCAGTAGGGAGAAGCCTCGTCCGAGTAGGGGAGAGCTTTTTTCCAGTAGGGAGAAGCCTCGTCCGAGTAGGGAAGAGCCTTTTTCCAGTAGGGAGAAGCCTCGTCCGAGTAGGGAAGAGCTTTTTTCCAGTAGGTAGAAGCCTCGTCCGAGTAGGGAGGAGCCTCTCCCCACTCGGGTGGAGCTCTCCCTTCTCGAAAAATGTCCATCCCTACTGGGACAGGCCCTTCCCCTACTCGGGAAAGCCTTCACCCTGCTCGGCCAGCCCTTGTACCGGTTGGATTCGGTCCTCTTTCCGCTCGGTGAAGAGGTCGTCAGGCCCGGAGAAACAGTCCGCGAGCGGTAGACCCCAATCCTCATCACAGATCCGGCTGCCGCAGCAGAGCGCCCAGCAGGAGCCGCAGCTTGGCCGCGGCGGCCTGGCCGGCGGCGAGGACGTCCTCGTGCTTCACCGGCTCTGGCGTGAGGCCGGCGCCGGGGTTGCTCACCATGGAGATGCAGAGGCAGCGCACTCCCATGGAATGGGCGGCGATGACCTCCAGGACGGTGGACATGCCGGCGATATCCCCGCCCAGGGTCTGGAGCATCCGCACCTCGGCGGGCGTCTCGTAGCTGGGGCCGGCAAGCCCCATGTAGATGCCATCGCTCAAGGGGACGTCCAACTCGGAGGCGAGCCGCAGCGCCAGGGCCCGCAGGCGCGGATCGTACGCGGCGGTCATGTCCGGAAAGCGCGGTCCCCACTCCGGCGGGAGCTGGCCGCGCAGGGGATTCAGGCCCGTCAGATTGACGTGGTCGCGGATGAGCACGAGGTCGCCGGCGCGATGGTGGGGCTGGAGGCCGCCGGTGGCATTGGTCATCATCAGAACCTTGGCGCCCAGCAGGGCGGCGAGGCGGATGGGGAAGACCGTGTCGTTGGCATCGTAGCCCTGGTAGGAGTGCAGCCGTCCCCGGTAATAGAGGACGTGGCGGCCCGGCAGCGGCTCGAACATCTCGACGACGTGCTGGTGCCCATCGACCGGATGGACGGGAAAGGGGAGGAGGAAGTCGAGCTGGACCGGCCCGTGCGTCCGCTCGCCGAGATCGACTCCGAGGCCGGAGCCGGAGACCACCGTCACCTCGGGCCGGGGCCAGCCCAGGAGGTCGAAGCGCTCGACGGCGGACTTGTGCTGCTCGATCAGCGTCTCCAGGCCGTCCGGGCTCTCGTCCAGGGAGCGGTGGACCAGCCCCTCCAGGTCGTTTGGGTCTTCCATGGGTGCGTATCCTACCAGGGCGGCCCGGCGGTCTCGCGCTGGGGCTTCAGTCCACTCTCCGGCGACAGCAAAACAGTGCTATCTTTAGGACAGCGTGGCGGCATTCACGAAGTGAGCTTCATTCAAGAAAGGAGATCGTTATGAAGAAGATGGTCCTTGGGCTCTCTCTGTCCCTGGCAGCTCTCGGCTTCCTCATGTCTCCAGTCATGGCGGCGACGAGCCCGCCGCAGGTAGCACCGGTGCTGAGCGCCGCGGATCAGGCCTTCATCGCCTCGCTCGCGGTCCTACCGGCTGGGGCTCCAGCCCCAGAGCCCGCGGCAAAGCGCCCGCATATCGCTCCGAAGGACATGTGCACCGCGAACTGCTGGAATGGCGGCACCGTCAGTTGCAGCGGTACCGGAACTTGCACAGCCGTGGACGGCAGTTGTCCCGAGCCAGGGCATGTCGTCTGCAATGGCGTCACCACCTCGTGCTCCCCGTGCACCGATTGCGACACGCTGGCGTCGCAGTGCGATGACAGCTGCTATCCCTGCGCAGTCAAGTTCTTCCAGTGCAGCCCGTACCGTTGCCGCTGCGATTTCATTCACTGCTATCAGTAGGGTCAAACCACGGAAACACGCGGTAGGCCGCCACGCTCGCGGCCGGCCCAATTGGGACCGGCCGCGTCTCCCTCCTTCAATCTCTTCGCCTTTCTCGGATAGGCTATGCCCTCCCTTGCAGCCGGCAGGGAAGAGTGGAGGGGAATCCGAGATCCATGTCCGAGCTCGACGATCAGATTCAAAACCGGCGCGAGAAGCGCCAGCGGCTGGTGGAGGCGGGGGTTGCGCCGTATCCCCATCGCTACGATTGGGACCTGGAGCCCTCCGGCATCCGGGCCGCCCATGGCGAGAAGACGGCCGAGGAGCTGGAGGCCGCGGACCTCCGGCTGCGCGTGCCCGGCCGGGTGCGCTCCATCCGCGGCCACGGCAAGAGCACCTTCGTCGACGTCCACGACGGCAAGGAGAAGCTGCAGCTCTTCATCAAGCGGGACAATCTTTCGGAGACCGGCCGCCTGGTGCTCGACAATCTGGATCTCGGCGACGTCGTGGGCGCCGAGGGGAAGCTGATTCGCACCCGCACGGGCGAGCTGTCGCTGATGGTGGAGGGGCTCACCCTCCTCGCCAAGGCTCTGCGCCCGCTGCCGGAGAAGTGGCACGGGCTCGCCGACGTCGAGACCCGCTACCGCCAGCGCTATCTCGACCTCGCCACCAACGAGGAGTCGCGCCAGGTGTTCGAGGTGCGGGCCGCGCTGGTCAAGGGGATTCGCGAGTTCCTCGACAGCCGCGGTTTCCTCGAGGTGGAGACGCCCATGATGCAGGTCATTCCGGGGGGCGCGGCGGCGCGGCCGTTCAAGACGCACCACAACACCCTGGACATGGACCTGTACCTGCGCATCGCCCCCGAGCTGTTCCTCAAGCGGCTGCTGGTGGGGGGGATTCCCCGGGTTTACGAGATCAACCGCAACTTCCGGAACGAGGGGATCTCCACCCGGCACAACCCCGAGTTCACCATGCTGGAGTTCTACTGGGCCTACGCCGACTACCGGCAGATGATGGACTTGACGGAGGAGCTGCTCACCGGGCTCGCCGCGACCGCCCGGCGGCTCCAGGGCAAGGAGCAGATCACCTGGCAGGGCGAGCCGGTGAGCCTCGACCGGCCGTGGGCCCGCTTCACCATGCGCGAGGCCATCACCCACTTCGCGGGCGTGCCGGCCGAGAGGCTGGAGACGGCCGAGTCGGTGTTCACGGTATTGGGAGAGCGGGGGCTGGAGATCCCCCATGGGGGCACCTATGGGCACCTCCTCATGGGCCTCTTCGAGCACACGGTGGAGCAGCACCTATTCAATCCCACCTTCATCACCGACCATCCCACGGACGTCTCGCCGCTCGCCAAGCAGCGGCCGGACGACCCCCGTTTCACCGAGCGTTTCGAGCTCTACGTCGGCGGCTCGGAGATCGCCAACGGCTTTTCGGAGCTCAACGATCCGGACGTGCAGGCCGAGCGCTTCCGCCAGCAGGTGGCGGCGCGGGAAACGGGCGGCGACGTCGAGGCCCACCCCTACGACGCCGACTACGTGCGGGCGCTGGAGCACGCCATGCCCCCCGCCGCCGGGATCGGGATCGGCATCGACCGGTTGACGATGTTGATGGCCGACCGGCAGTCGATCCGCGACGTGATCCTCTTCCCGCTGATGCGCCCCGAGGCGGGGGAGTGATGGGAGTCCGCACCGCCGGGGACCCTCATCACCCCGGCCCTCTTCTCCCAGCCTCCCCCCCGTCCGCCGGGAGAAGAGGGAGAGGTTTGTCTAAGAGGGTGTCTCAAAAGTGGTCGACAGCGCGGCCTGCGTTGCCAGGGATTGAAATCACCTGGCTACCCTCGGTAGTCCCTGCGGGAC
>JBAPYB010000041.1:0-4271 GCA_049284515.1 Thermoanaerobaculia bacterium | reverse complement strand
GCCTTCAGCAAGGACGGCTCCCGCTTGGTGGCGGGGGGACGGGGGCCCAATCTCCTGTTGTGGAATCTCGGCAACACAGAGAAGAGCCCGGCGCCACAGGCTATCCTCGCACCGGGTCCTGTTACCTCCCTGGCCTTCGATCCCGGGGGAGACCGCGTGGCCGTGGCCATCGGAGGCGAAGGGTACGCCTGGCTTTGGGAGCTCGGAGACAAGGCCCCGAAGACCTTGTTTCACGATCCCGGGGGTTCCAGAGTGACCGCTCTCGCCTTCGGTCCCGCCCGCGTGGCGACAGGCTGGCAAGACGCAGCGGTTCGGGTCTTCGGGCTGGACCAAGACCTCAGTCTCCTCGACACGCCCAACGGCGAAACGTCGGTCACGGCGCTCGCTTTCAGCCCGGACGGAAAGCGGCTGGCGATCACTTGCGGAAACGGCAAGGCAAAAATCTGGATAGCCGGCCCCGGGAAGCTGCTGGAAAACCAGGACAAGGAGGTTCGCGTCCTGGCCTTCAGCCAGGACGGCCGCTGGCTGGCCGGTGGAGGCGAGGAGGGTCGGGTTCAGCTCTGGGACCTCGCCAATCCTTCCGGTGTGCCCGTCTCCTGGCAGGGTCACCCTGGCGCCGCCGTCCATTCAATCTCCTTCGCCAACGGCGCGAGAGAGCTGATCACGACCGGCCAGAGCGTCCGCCGCTGGCCCTTGGACGTCGACAAGCTGATTCAGCTCGCGTGCGAGAAGGCCGGCCGCAATCTCACCCAGGAGGAGTGGAACCGCCACGCGCCGCCGGGAGAGCCCTTCCGGGAGGGGACTCCGTGCGGGAGGGACTAGCGATGGGCCTCGACGAGGCGCCCGCGAGCAGCCGGTGTCACTCCTTGTGGACATCGCTGTTTTTGCGGAACCAGATGAGCTCGACAAGGGCGCCATTGTCCACGATCATGGCTGCTCGGACGCCTTCCGACGGAGACCCGGGTGGATAGATGACTTCTTGGCCCTCGAGAGCAGCCTCGAGGTCGTCGACTTCGAATGCCACATGGGGCACAGTCTTGATGAGCTCGGGCAGGGGGCTGGACTTCTCGAATCGCATCCACTCCACGCCGTACGGGCTGGTACTGAAACCCGCCACGTAGAGGCCATACTCAGCGAGATGAGTCTCTCCTGGGTGCTGGATGTCGGTTGGAACGCCGATGTGGTGATAGCGCCAGCCACGCTTCGCTATCGCGGCTGGGGGCTCATGGCTGAGTCGGCAGTCCACCGGTGGGTGTTGGGGGTCAGGCACTGTGGTGACAGTCATTGATGCCTCTTCCGGTTCATGCGTACGAGGGTCATATTCGGGCGTCCAACGCCCTGCCGTGAGCGGCGGGCCGCGCTGTTTGCGGTTCCGTCCGCTCGCCGGCCGGGGTTCGGCGCCATCCTCCAACACTCAGCGCCTTAGCGCCTCCATGAAAGGTACCACCACCGGGAGAAGGGGGCCGGGGTGATGAGGTTTTCCCGTAACGTCGCGGCATTGAACGCGCATGTCGCGATGATGAGAGCTTCTGTCGCGGCATTGGATGCACACATTGCCGCCTAATGCACTCCTATTGCCGCAAAAGACAGTCTCTTCACGGTATTGCGTCCTCTCATCGCCGCGTAATCCACTTGTATCACCGCAAAAGACCCTCTCGATCTCTCGCAGTCCCTGCTCTTTACCGCAATAGAACCAGCCATTCTGGCGATGGACCCATCTTTCGCGGTAAATGCTGTTTCGTTTCCTGCGATATGACCTCCTTTTGTCGCAATGAGTCCGTCAATCGCCGCAAAAGGCGCGTCCATCGTCACGACGAGCATGTCCATTCGGCCAATGCGCACTCTCCACGCGGCTTTGGGCGCACGCAATGCCGCAAAGTGTCCTCTCTGGAACAGAGTGGGTCGTGTTATCCTCACAATGGGAGCGTCATTCACTGCAAACTGTGCGTCAATCGCCGCAAAGGGTTCGCCCTTCGCGGCGAACGGAAGGCTGAATCCCGCGTCGCGAGGGCATTACGGCCCTGGGAGGAGAGATCATGAGGTCGGAGATGTCCGTCACAAGGGTCCTGGCCAAGCTGGAGGCGCGGGCCGCGGCGCACCGGCAGCAGCAGGCCTTCCACGCCCAGAAGGAGGCGCACCACCGCGAGCAGCGGGAGTTGCACGAAGCCGGGCTCGAGAAGGTGAACGCAAACCTGGAGGCCTTCCGGTCCGCCGCGACGACGGCGGTGGACCTCGCCACTCAACCCGCTGAGGAGCCTCCCTCCTCCACCTCCCTCGACATCGAGTCCGGTTGGGGCCGTCTGATGGTCAGCCGGATGATCCGCGCCGTCGTCGAGAGCCAGGTCTTCGGCGGCGAGCCCTTCGGCGGGTCCGACGTCGCCGAAGAGGCCAACAAACGCTTCGCCGACCGGCTCGGCCGGCCCATCGACAGCCGGACCGCCGGGGACGTCCTGCGCCGCATGCGGCGTGAAAAACGCATCCATCTCGTCCGCGTGGGAATATCGCACTACGAAGCTCTGTATGGACTGGGAGCGCGGCCGGTGGAGTGAAGGGCTGAGAAAATGCTTCACGCCTGCGCTGCCTTGCGAAGCCGCGCGAGCGCCCGGCTGGTCGACTTGCGGATCGAACACGAGCGGTAGCCAAGCTGCGCGGCAATCTCATCCGGAGACATTCCAAGACCATATCGAAGTTGCAGGACAAGCTGTTGCCGGCGAGACAGGAAGACGGCAAGAGTCTGCAGGTCCCAGAACAATTCAGCGCGTTCTTGTGCGGGCCGTTGCACCGGGGCGAGCGCTTCGAGGAAGTTGCCATCGAGATACTGAAGCCGATCGCGGCGCCTGCTGATCGCTGACGCGTGGCACAATCGATACAGAGCCTGGGTGAGCCATGCCTCGGGGCACTCGATTCGCGCCCAGTTTCGGACGAGCGAGAGGCAGGCATCCTGCACGAGATCCTCGGCTTCGGCCGCCGGGATTTGGAAGCTCGCCAGGATGCGCTGCAAACGCGGTGTCATCCGCGTGAGCAGGTCGATGATGCCTGCCTCGGAGTCCTGAGATGAGCAGCTCATGGGTTTCACGCCGCAAGGGCCGTCACGGAATGCCGGAAGGCTCGCACGGAGAATCCGTCGCCCACGACCTCGACCAGGAAGAAGTGCTCTCCGAACGCCAGGGTCCAGCCCCGGGCGTCGGGAGTGCAAATCACGCGGGAGAGAGGCACACCCACGACGCCTGTCGCTCCCAAGAAAGCCTCGGCGAAGCGGATGGCGCCATAGAGCGCGCTCTGGACGGTCTCCCATGGGGGAACGTCCTCTACGGCGACTTCGGTGTGACAGGTAATTTCGGGCGGCTCTTCCAGGCGCAGCTCGTCATGGATTTGCATCCGCGTGCTCCTTTCCGCGAGAGATGACAAGAGATAAGGGGCAGGTCGCCTTGAAGCCTGCCACGAGGACCCGAAGCAGCTTCCCGAGGATCGCGCACTCCTCGGGCGCTCCGAGGTCTTCCAGCTCTTGGAGCGGCGGCAGGAGGTAGCGCTCCACCCGGGAGCCCGCAGGCGGGACTCCCCGGACGAGCTCCTCCAGGCCGGCGTCCAAGGCCTCGGCGATCGAGAGCAGCTCCGAGAGGCTGGGAGTGACGTGGCCGTTCTCCAGCTTGGAGAGCCGCATGTACCGGATGCCCGTGCGCCGGGCGACCTCCCGCTGACTCCAGCGCTTCGCGCGGCGATGTTCCACGATCCGGGAACCGAGGGCGCGCCGTTCTTCCGCCGGGAGCTGCCGGGTCTCTCTGGCTGCCATTCTGCTGTTTCCTCCGAACAGCCGGAAGTATTGGCCGATCTATGGCACGGTGTCAAGGACTTTCTGCCGAAGATTCTCCTCAATCGGCAGAGTTGCCGGAATGGAGAGCAGAGTCGTCTGCGAGGGAAGGTTCTTGGATCCCGGGCCGGCAACCGTTGAAGTTCCCTCTCCAGGCCTCTAGATTTCCTCCTCACGACACCTCGAAGCCACCTCTCCCGAGGCTATCAAGGAGGGGGAATTGCCCGGCTGAGCGACAAAATGGGCGTATTCGGGCAACAATTGGCAGACGAGGACGTTGCGACGCTGATCCGCGGACACCACGGCCGCTTCCGGCCCGCCGGCGCTCCAGTGGAGGAGGAGGAAAGACCCATGTTCCCGAAAGGCAGGAAACTGATGGTGGTGCTCGCTCTGGTGGGCCTCCTTGTGGCGAGCGGATCGGCCGCCCGAGCCAGCGGAGGCGGTCCCCCGAAACAGACGGCGA
>JBAPYB010000040.1:0-2788 GCA_049284515.1 Thermoanaerobaculia bacterium | reverse complement strand
GAGCGGTTGATCGATCCGCTCCCTCTCCTGCTGCCGTCAGCGGCGGATCGCCACCGTTGACGTGACGGTCGTCGCAGGCACCCGCGCCGGAGCCTCCTGGGGTCTGGAGATCACGCGACGTGGACCGAAGGCCTGCCGTAGCACCGGCCCCAACACGGCCGGATGGAACAGCGCCGCTGGCGACTTCAACATGTGATTCACTTCCTGGAAGCGGCGGAAAACGTCTTCGCTCCGCGGGATCAGCCGGATCACCTGCTCGATGTACCAGTGCATCAATTTGACCTTGGCGGTGATCTTGCCGCCCTGCGTGGTGGGCCAGCGCAGGTCCTCGCCCGTGGTCAGCGCCCAGGAGCCGGCCACGAGCTTCGCGACCTGCTTCTGGTAGTGCCGGGTGTCCAGCTTGCCGTGCCCCCGGCTCAGGCAATGCCGCAGCTCCAGCGCTTCGAGGCCGGTGAGCGTCATGCCGACTCCGTACACCGGGTTGAAAGCGCAGACCGCATCGCCGAGCACCGCGAAGCCCTGCGGCATCCGCGCCTTCTCGAAGCTGCGCAGGCGGTTCTCCGTCTGGCGGTAGCCCCAGATCTTCGACAGGGGCTTGGCCTTCTGGATGGCCCGGTAGAGCTCCGGCGACGAGAGGCTGCGGGCGAACTGCAGGAAGCTGTCCTCCTCGGTGGGCGGATAATCGTGCATCACGCCCGCGAGAGTGACGATCCAGCGGTTGCCCTCAATGGGCTGAATGATTCCTGCCCGCGGCTGGTACGGCGGCCGGTTGATGAGGAACAGGACCTTCCATTCCTTCTTGTATTCCTCGACCGGCTCGTAGATGCGGGTGGCATAACCCCAGAAGGCGTCGACCACGGTCTCCTCGGGCTTCTCGTACCCCGCGGCCTCCAGCCAATCCGGGGCGTGGGAGCCGCGGCCGCTGGCGTCGATCACCAGCTCGGCCGGCATCAGCTCGTCCTCGACGGCCACGCCGGGATTGCGCCGGCGCGGGCGCAGCCGTACGCCCGAGACGCGGCCATGGCCTTCGTCGAGCTCCAGGCTCGCCACCTCGACGCCCTGGCGGAAGGAGACCTTCGGGTGCTTCATCAGATGCCGGCGGACGGTCCCCTCGAAGAGGGGCCGGGTGAAAGTACAGAACTCGAGGCCGAGCGCCTTGCGCGGCGACCAGCCCGAGCGGTAGAGAATGCGGAAATCGCTGCCCTGGTCGAGGAGATGGCCGCCCGCCTCCTGGAGGTCGGCGGTGATCCCCGGAAAGAGCTCCTCGGTTACCATCAGGCCGCGCTTGAGGAGGAAATGAAGATGCCGGGCCTGGGGTACTCCAGGACGGTTCTCAGTACCCTCGGGCAAGACGTCGCGCTCCACTACGATGACCTTGTCGAAGTGATCGGCGAGCACGCGTGCCGCGAGCATGCCCCCGATGCTGCCGCCGACGACGACGGCTTGCCGACCGTTCTCTTCCCTGCTGTTTTGCCGTTGCTGCCTCCAGCTACGGTCTTGCATGATGTCCCCCTTTCAGGGTGTACGGCTTGCTGCTGCACTCCCTCCTGTGCATACGGAATGCCAGAGGGGGAGTTGCTGTTTGGAGGGAGCTCAATTGTAAAGAGTTCCATCGGACAGGTCGCCGCGGTCCACGCCAGAGGACAGCTCCGGAGACCTCTCGCGGTATGCTCTCCCGGGAGGTTTCAGCCATGCGTCTCCACGTCCTCGGCAGCTCCGGCGGCTACCCCGCCCCCGACAATCCCAACACCGGTTTTCTCCTGGAGAACGGCGC
Organism: Thermoanaerobaculia bacterium; assembly: GCA_049284515.1. GTDB lineage: Bacteria > Acidobacteriota > Thermoanaerobaculia > Multivoradales > UBA5704 > DATARR01. The sequence continues at coordinate 1,014 of JBAPYB010000040.1, read as the reverse complement.
CTCCCGGCTGTGGATCGACGCCGGCACCGGCACCTTCGCCGCCCTCCAGCGGCTGGCCGATTTCACGCGCCTCGACGCCCTCGTCCTCAGCCACCTTCACCCCGATCACTGCGCCGACCTCTATCCCCTTCAGGTCGCGCTGCGCTACAGGGTGGAAGGCTCTCTGCGCCTTCCTCTCTATGGACCCCCGGGGACGCTCGAAGCGCTCGGCGGACTGCTGGGCCCAGAGGGCGCCGCCGGGCTGGGGGACACCTTTCCCTTCCGCGCCGTGGACGCCGGCGACACCGTCGAGGTGGCGGGCTGCCGCCTGCGTTTCCTGCGTACCGACCACCCCGGCCACACCCTCGCCATCCGCGTCGAGGGCGCCGCCGGAACCTTCACCTACTCGGCGGACACGGGGCCGAACGCCGACCTGGCGGGTTTTGCCAAGGGGAGCGACCTGCTGATCTGCGAGGCCACCTACCAGGAAGGAAGGGTCGGCTCACCCCTCCACCTCACCGCCTGCCAAACGGGCGAGACCGCCCGGCAGGCCGGCGTCCGCGAGTTGGCCATCACCCACATCTGGCCCACGTTCGACCCCCAGGTCACCCTCGCGGAAGCCCGGTCCACCGCCGGCGACATCCCGGTCCGCTGGGCGCGTCCGGGGGAGGTCTTTTCGATTGGCAACGGGTCCGCCGGAGAGATTTGAAAGTTCTTCACTCTCCTTTTCCCATAGAGATGTAAGTATGTCTTGAGGTCCGCAGGGCGTCATGCAGTGTCCGGACTGTCAGGGAGTGTCAGGGTCTGTCCTTCGACAGAGCGCAGCCGGTGCGCAGTCTGGCCCACGGTCTTGACCCCAAAATGAGCAGAGGCCGGCTTTTTGCCAGCTCGCAAAAAATTCTCACAGGCGTCTACTAAGATTTGTCACCACTCCGCCCGGCCCTCCCCTAGGCGCTAACTTTGGCCCCAATGTTTCGTGTAGGGGCGGGTCTGGGCGGCAGGTTGGGGGCTCGACCCGCCCTGATTTCGACGATT
>JBAPYB010000039.1:0-5479 GCA_049284515.1 Thermoanaerobaculia bacterium | reverse complement strand
TCCGGCGCCTTCAAATAGCCCCGGCATTTATGCCCGGGCGGGCTGGCCGTCACGACCGAGCTTTCCACTACGCTCCTACCGCCGCTGAGACTCCGGCGTACCGATTCTTTGCAATTCTTCGTCAGGTCGTCTCACCAGAGAGGTATGACGGTCGCCGGAGCCGAGCGAGCTCCGGGACATCCTCGCGGCGAACGATGAGAAAAGAAGGGAGAGACGATCATGAATCAGGACATGTCCCAGGCCACCTGCTCCTCTGCACCAGCGGTGGCGCCCGTAGATTCAGCCGAAGCCTCGGTACACAATCGGATTCAAAAGATGATCACACGGATATCCTTCCTTCTCTTTCTCTCCCTGACCACGCACGTTGCCTATGGCGGTGAATACCTCGATGCGCTGAATGCCGCGATCAAGAAGGCCGATCCCAACGGGAAGTACAACGGATCGCTCTACCACTACTCCACCGCGAACGCCCTCCCCAGGGGGTGGCTGGAACACACGCCGAAGGCCTGGGGGAAGCGGCCGGAGGAGGTCGTGCCGTTTGCGCATTCCGAGTTTTTTGCCGATCACATCCGCGAGGTCATCAGCGGGGCGGAGCAGAGCGTCGACCTCTCCACCCTCTATCCGGAGCCGGACGGCTACTTCGCGGGGAGCATCGAGGCCGGCCTCAAGGCGCTGGCGAAGAAAGGCAAGCCGATCACCGTCCGTATCCTGCTCGGCAACACTCCAGCCGGAAATTTCCACGCCGTCCGGTATCTCGAGATCCTGCGCAATATCCTGAAGGCGGAGCCGAACGGGAAGCTGACCATCTACGCCGGCGGCCAGAGGAGCGGCGCCGGCACGTGGAACCATTCGAAAATCGTGGCGGCCGATGGCAAAGAGGCCATCGTCGGCGGGCACAATCTCTGGCCGCTCGACTATCTCGGCGCGCAGCCGGTGCACGACGTCTCCATGCGGGTTCAGGGCCCCGCCGCCGCTGGCGCGCAGCGTTTCCTCGACTTGATGTGGAAGAACGTCTGCGACTGGAACGGCAAAGGGACCTGGCCGAACTATTCCTACCGCTGGAAGCAGGGAAGCGACGCGATCGTGCAGGAGTGCGCGCCGGCGCTGAACCCCGCCGGAGACTCCAACCCCGGCCAGGTGCAGATCCTCGGCGTGGCGCGTGCGGCCACGGGCGTGATTCCCGAAGGCGGCGACATCGCCAACCCCTCGGACGTGGCGATGCTGGCCGCGATGGACGCCGCGAAGAAGAGCATCAAACTGTCGCAGCAGGACATGCTCTACCGCCTGCCCCAGATCGGCGAGTGCACGACCTTGATCCCTTACAAGGGTTGGTACCCCGGTTACTTGGCACTCGCCAGGGCGATCGGCCGCGGCGTCGACGTGCAGGTGGTGGTCACCACCTGGAACGCGAAGGCTGGCAACAACGGTACCAAATACAGCAACTGCATCACCCGCGACGAGGTGATCTCCTATCTGAGGGGGGCCATCCGCGACCTGCGTATCCCCGACGGCGACAAGTTGCTGCACAAGCACTTCTCCATCGCCACGCTGCGCTTCGGGCCGGGGAAAGAGTGGCGGAACGGCTACGCTTTCGCCAATCACGCGAAGATGATGATCATCGACGACAAGCTCTTCTACATCGGCTCGTCGAACTTCTACTCCGCCGACCTGCAGGAGTACGGTTATTTCGTGGAGGACGCCTTCGCGGGGACGCAGCTACAGACCGACTACTGGGATCCACTCTGGCGGTGGTCGGGGGCGACGGCGAAGCCTTGAGCCAGCAGACGCTCACAGCGATCGTTCCTTCCCCTGCGGCCGGGGGAAGGCGGACGCTGCGGGAATAGCGCCCACCCCGCAGCGCCCCTTCCCCCACCCGTCCGCGTGGCGCCGCCCAACCCGCCTCTTGTCTATCCTGAAGGCGTTGACCTTCAGGAGGAGAACCATGACAACCAAGAAAATCCTCGCCGCCACCCTCGGCGCCACGGCCGTCGCAGGGACCGCCATCGCTCTTCGCCCCTGGTTCATGCACTGGGGCGCCCAGGAATCGGACCGCCCGAGGACGTGGCCCGGCGACGAGCTGACGCCGTATCCGGTCTCGGTGGCGACCCGCGCGATCACCATTCATGCGCCGGCGGAGCATGTCTGGCCGTGGATCGTGCAGATCGGACAGGACCGCGGCGGCTTCTACAGCTACACCTGGCTCGAGAACCTCGCCGGCGCCCGCATGAAGAACGCCAAGAGGATCCTCCCCGAGGCCCAGAAGCGTAAAGTGGGGGATACGGTCTGGATGGCGCCGAAGGAGCGCTTCGGGCCGATCGCCTCGATGCGGGTGGCGATCCTGGAGCCCGAAACGGCCATGGTCCTCGTCCCGCCGCAGGATTTCGAGGCGGTGACCCGCATGGGCCCGGCCCTGGGAGGGACCTGGGCGTTCATTCTGGAGCCGGTCGACGACAAGACCACCCGGCTGGTCGTCCGCTCGCGCGGTCCCCAGAAGCCGCGGCTCGGCGAGAAGCTCTTCCGCACCTTCCTCTTCGATCCCGCCCACTTCATCATGGAGCGCAGGATGATGCTGGGGATCAAGCGGCGGGCGGAGCGGCAGTAACCCTCCTCTCCCGACCACGGGCGCTGACTTTGGTCCCAATGCTTCGTGTAGGGGCGGGTCTGGGCGGCAGGTTGGGGGCTCGACCCGCCCTGTTTTCGACGATTTCGCCGCTGCAGGGCGGGTCGCGCCCCCTCCCGACCCTCCAGACCCGCCCCTACACGAAGCCAAGTCAGCGCCTATGCCCGGCGCCCCTCACTCCGCCCGCAGAGCCTCGATAGGGTCGAGGGCCGCCGCGCGGCGGGCAGGGAGGAGGCCGGAGAGGAGGCCGGTGAGGAGGCTGACCCCGACCGCGAAGGCCACGAAGAGGGGCGGCGTGCTCACCGGCAGGCCGGGGACGGCGAGGCGCAGGAGGGCGGCGAGCCCCATGCCGCCGAGGACTCCGAGCGCGCCGCCGGCCGTCGACAGCGCCGCCGCCTCGGTCAGGAAGAGGAGGTGGATCTGGCGGCGCGTGGCCCCGATCGCCCGCGCGAGACCGATTTCCGCGGTGCGCTCGCCGACCGCGATCCACATCATCGTCAGGATGCCGATGGCGCCGACCAGGAGCGAGATGCCGGCGATGGCGCCGACCGCCAGGGTCACCACGTTCATGACGTTGCCGAAGACCTCCAGCATGGCCGCCTGAGTGGTCACCGAGAAATCCTCGCTGGCGTGGCGCTCGGTCAACAGGCGGCGGATGTCCCGCTCCACCCTTTCGGACACCCCGGCGTGGGCATAGATCACGTCGATCTCGTTGAGCTCCGGGAGATTGAACAGCTTCATGGCGCTCGCCACCGGCACGTAGGCGGAGTCGTCGATGTCGAAGCCGAGGAACTGCCCCTTCGCGGACATGACGCCGATCACCCGGAACCGGGCGCCGGCGATGTGCACGAAGCGGCCGAGGGCGTTGGCCTCGCCGAACAGCTCGCGTTTCACCTTTGGCCCGAGCACCGCCACCGGGGCCCCCCGCTGCGGATCGCCGGAGGGCCAGAATCCCCCCTGGCGGACCTGGAACTTCCACGCCTTCGGCACGTTGGGAGTCACGCCGTAGATGAAGATGCTGCGCCCGCGGCCGTTGGCCTCCGCCTTGGCCGAGCCGAAGGCCATGGGGACCACCTCCTCGACCCCCGCCACCCGTGCCACTGCCAGGGAGTCGTCCAGCGTCAGCTTATGGGTTGTGCCCCCAAAGATGCCGGGGATGCCGCTGGTCTGCGTCTTGCCCGGGGTGATGCTCATCAGGTTGGTGCCGAACTGGGTGAACTGGCCCACGATGTAGCGTCGAGTCCCTTCGCCGATCGAGGTGAGGAGGATCACCGAGGCGATGCCGATGGCGATTCCCACCATGGAAAGGAAGGAGCGCAGCCGGTGACCGCGGACGGAGCCGAGGGCGAGGCGGAGGAGGTCGCGCATGGCCGTTTTTTCCCTGTGAAATCCCCGAATCCCCTCAACGCGCGGCCAGCGCCAGCACCGGGTCGAGCCGGGCCGCCCGGCGCGCCGGCAGCAGGCCGAAGAGGACGCCCACGCCCAGCGCCAGGCCCAGGGAGGCGAACACTGCCCACACCGGCGGGCTCGCCGGCAGCGTTGGGTAGAGCTGCACCATCAGGCGCACGGCCAGCCATCCGACTCCGAGGCCGAGCAGGCCGCCGGCCCCCGAGAGGAGCGCCGCCTCGGTGAGGAACACCGCCAGCACCTGCCGCCGGCCCACGCCCACCGCCCGCAGCAGGCCGACCTCCCGCGTGCGCTCGGAGACCGAGACCAGCATGACGTTCATGATGCCGATACCCGCCACCGACAGCGAGATGGCGGCGATGGCCCCCACCGCCAGGGTGAGGACGCCCAGGATCTGGGAGAAGGTGGCCACCACCGCGTCCTGGGTCAGCACCGTCACGTCCTCCTCGCGGTGGCGCTGGATGAACAGCTTGATCACCTTCTCCTTGACCGGCGCAAGGGCGGCCGTGCCGCGCACCTGCACCATGATGCGGAAGAGGGAGCGGCGGTCGAGCATGCGCATCGCCGTGGCCACCGGCACGAGGGCGATGTCGTCGAGGTCCATGCCGAGTTGCTGGCCGCGGTGGGCGAGGACGCCGGTCACCCGCATGCGCCAGCCGCCGATGCGCACCACCTGGCCCACCGGCTCCTCGGCGGGGAAGAGCTCGCGGGCCAGCTTGGAGCCGAGCACGACCACCGGCCGGCCGCGCTGGATGTCCTCGGCGGGGAGGAAGTCGCCGTGCCCCATGGCCAGCCGGCGCACCGTCAGGAAGTCCCGCGTGGTGCCGGCGATGGGCACCTGCCGGCGCCGCGCGCCATGGGCCACCGACTCGGTGCCCACCACCAGGGGCGCCATCTTCTCCGCTTCGGGGATGGTGCGGAGGATGGTCTGCGCGTCCTGCAGGGTGAGGTCGTGGGCCGCCGCGCCGACGCCGGGGATGCCGGTCGTCTCCGACTTGCCGGGGATGACGATGAGCAGGTTCGTGCCGATGCTGGTGAACTGGTCGATGACGTAGAGCCGCGCCCCCTCCCCGAGGGCGGTCAAGGCGATCACCGCCGCTACGCCGACGGCCATGCCGAGCAGGGAGAGGAGGGTCCGCAGCCGGTGGCCCGAGAGCGCCCCGAGGGCGAAGCGGAGGAGGTCGGAGGCCGTCACGAGGCCGCCTCCTCCGGCGCCATCAGCAGATTGGGAGTCCGCGCCACGTCCGAGCCTGCCAGGCGGCGGGCGACGCGGCCGTCGACCAGGACGATCACCCGCTCGGCCCGGGCGGCCACCGAGGGGTCGTGCGTCACCACGATCAGCGTCGTCCCCTGGTCGTTCAGGTGCTCGAGCAGGTCGAGGATCTGGCGCCCCGATGCGGTGTCCAGGTTGCCGGTGGGCTCGTCGGCGAGCAGCAGGCGCGGGCCCATGAC
>JBAPYB010000038.1:0-28903 GCA_049284515.1 Thermoanaerobaculia bacterium | reverse complement strand
CGTGGGCATCGGCTCCGCGGCCGACGACGCCTTCGACCGCCTGTTCTTCCGGCTCTCGGACGAGGCCCGCCGGCTGGAGGCCGCCATCGAGGTCCAGCGCCAGCGCGACGAGGTGCGCAGCCGCATGCTGCTCGGCGGCCTGCTGGCGGCCTGGATCGTCCTCATCGCCGTGGCCGCCGCCGGCATGTGGAGCCGCGAGCGGCACCGCCGGGCGGCCGAGGAGGCGCTGCGCCGCAGCGAGGCCCAACTGGTCCAGGCGCAGAAGATGGAAGCCGTGGGGCGGCTCGCCGGCGGCCTCGCGCACGACATCAACAACTACGTCAACGCCATCACCAGCCAGTGCGAGCTGGTGCTGATGAAAGCCCCGCCCGGCGACCGGGTGGCGGCCAAGATGGAGCTGGTCGTGGCCACGGCCGGCAAGATCACGGCCCTCATCCGGCGCCTGCTGGCCTTCAGCAAGCAGCAGCCCGTGGCGCCTCAGGTCATCGACCTCAACGAAGTGGTCGAGGGCCTGCGCGGCATGATGAAGCGGCTGATGGGCGAGGACCTCCAGCTCGAAACCTTCCTGGCGGAGGACCTCTGGCAGACGCGGGTCGATCCCACCCAGGTGGAGCAGATCGTGGTCAACCTGCTGGTCAACGCGCGGGAGGCGAGCCCGCGCGGCGGCAAGGTGACGATCGAGACGTCGAACGCCACTCTCGGCCCGGACTACCTGCGCAACAACCCCACGGTGAAGGCCGGCGACTACGTCCTGCTCGCCCTCTCCGACAGCGGCACCGGCATCGCGCCGGAGATCCGCGACCGCATCTTCGAGCCCTTCTTCACCACCAAGGAGGGGACGGAGGCCCGCGGCCTGGGCCTCGCCACCGTCTACGGCATCGTCAAGCAGAACGGCGGCCACGTGGCGGTCTACAGCGAGGTGGGGCAGGGGACGACCTTCCGCATCTACCTGCCGCGGACGCTCGAAGCCGCGGCGGCGCGCACACCCACGCCCGCCGCCGCCCTGCAGCCGGTGGGCGGCGGCGGGACCCTGCTGCTGGTGGAGGACAATGACGAGCTGCGGGGCGCCACCCAGGGCGTGCTCGAAGCCCTGGGCTACCGCGTGGCCGCCGCCGCCAACGGCCCGGAGGCCCTTGCCGCCCTGGAGACGCTGGACGGCAGGATCGATCTCGCGATCTGCGACGTGGTGATGCCGGGCATGAGCGGCCCGGAGGTGGTCGAGCAACTGCGCGCCCGCAGCCCCGGCATCCGGGTGATCTTCATGTCCGGCTATACCGACAACGTGGTGGTGCGCCACGGCATCCTGGAAGGCGAGTACGACTTCCTGGAAAAACCCTTCTCGGCCGGCCGCCTGGCGGAGAAGATCCGCGGCGCCCTGGCGACCCTGCCGAGCTAGGCGCCTGCGCGCCAGAAACCCAGAGGCAAGGGCGACATGGCGCTGCGCTCTGGTGGACAATCTCGACAATCTCGACAATCTCGAAAGGAAAAGTGTCCTGCGTTCGCTCCATTCGGAGAGGGATCCCTCGCGAGATCAGCGTCTGCGCAGCCCCGCCGGCAGCCGCGATACGTCGTCATCGTGCGCCTACAAATTATTACGGCGCAGCTCCGGATGACGAAACTTCATGACTTCGTCCAGGCGGTCATGCATAGTCGTCACGGGTCCGCCAAAAATTCATGATGAGAAGGAGGCACCACATGCGACTCTTGGAGAAGCTACGTTGGGCGACAGGAAGCAGGCTCTGTCTCGGCGCGACCCGCTTCGCGCTGTTGCTGGGATCGATTCTGGCGGGGGTGGCGCCCCTCCGGGCCCAGGAGGCGGTCACGATGATCGTCGGCAAGATCAGAACCATGGACGCCAAGAACTCGGTCGCCGGGGCCGTGGCGTTCGACGAGAATGGCTGGATCGTGGCCGTGGGAACGAAGGACGAGGTCGCGAAAGCGGTCAAGGGGGCGACGGTTACGCGGCTTGAGCTCGGCTCCGGCCAAACTCTGCTGCCGGGTTTCATCGACCCCCACCTGCACCTCGACCTGATGCTGTTGGAGAAGAGTGGTTTGGCCGAGCTGGTCGGGCCGTGTCTCCCGGAGCCGTACAAGGCCGGTAATTCGCCGGGATGCGACCCCAAGTACAACAACTACATCAAGGGAACCTTCGACGTTCTCATGAAGAAGCTCGGGAACCAGAAACAAGATACCTTTGTCGTTGGCCTCAATCTCGATCCGTCGCGCCAGCCGTGGGACGCGACCACGCCGAGCGAGAAATTCAAGGAGGAGCCGGCGAAGTATTTCAAAGACTATCTGCCGTTGATGAACGGTAAGGGCGAGAAGGGCGAGAGGCCGATCCTGTTCATCGATCAATCCGGGCACTTCGGCTACGCCAACCGCGCGGCCTTCGAGGCGCTGAAAAAAACGATTTGTAAGGAGCAGAAGGCGTGCGAGGGGTGGCCACCGAAGCTCCAACCCGAGGGAGCGAAGTGGAACACGAAGCGGGAGCCGGGCTGCGATGTCGACAAAAGCCAGATCCCCATCGCCTGCTACACGGGCCTCCTGACTGAGTTCGGCGCCTATGCCCCCTTCACCAAAGCCACGGACCTGGACAAGCTTACCAAGGAGAGTGACGCTACGAAAAAGGCGGTGAAGGAAACGCTGAACGCCTTGCGCGATGCGGGTCTGACGACGATCACCAGCATGGCGGTGAGCATGGACGAGGTCAAGAAGACGGGGCAGATCGCCGAGCTTAAATGCTCGGCAACCCGGATACTGTCCATCGTGCTACCGGAGGTCGCCAACTCCAATGAGTACCCCAGCATGAACAGCAGAACGGGAATGCCGAAACCGATAGAGCCGTCGTGCCAAACGAAGGCCTGCCCGCTGCCGAACGACCTCGGCGTGAACGGCATCAAGGTGATCCTGGACGGTTCGACCCAGGGCTGTTCGGCGGCGATGCAACGTCCGGTGCTTTATGACACCGCCAGTGAATGCAAAGACCCCCTTGGGCATAGCAACTACGGAGACGACTGGGAGCAGGTTCGCAAGGACCTGTGGGATTTCTGGGGCTCCGGGTGGCGTATCGAAATTCACGCCAATGGCAATCGCGCCTTCGACATGGCGCTCAAAGTGTATGCCTCGCTGCAGAGCAAACATAGGGACAACCCGAACAGCCACACCGCTACGGTGGTCCACGCGACGGTCGGCGATAAAGAATTGTGGGAGAAAGCCGGCGCCCTGCGCAAGGGTACGTACCGGTTGGATGGCCAGATCGTTCCGGCAGTCGATCTGCGGTTCACCCATCTGATCGGTCACGTCGCCTATTGGGGCGATGTCTTCCGGCGTCAGCTCGGCAAATATGAGGACGGCAAAGATAAAGCTGACAACATCGATCCGACCGTTTGGGACAGGGACTATGGGATCCCCTTCACGTTGCATAGCGACGCCACGGTTTCGGTCCCGAGACCGCTGTGGTTCGTCCGCCAGGCGGTCACTCGCGAAACCTGGAAGTATCCTGGGCTGCAGATTTCCCCGAACCTCGACAAGGATCATCAGGGCATCTACGTCCTCGAAGCGCTCCAGGCAGTCACGATCCGCGCCGCGGAGGAGAAGGAGCTCGATCGCTGGCTGGGCAGCATCGAGGTCGGCAAGGTGGCCGACTTTGTGGTCCTGAGTGCCGACCCGATGCTCTACAACGAAGATGCGCGTCCGATCAGCGAGATCCGGGTCATGAAGACGTATCTCGGCGGCAAGGTTCGGCCGTCTTGTAACTGAAGGTCGTCGGAGCGAGGCGGGCTCGACGTCCGCCTCGCGCGTCTTCCCAAGAAGTCGAACGGTCTGACTTCCAGCGAGGAGGAGAACCATGCATCGCCGTGCCTTCATCGTCGCCTTCGTCATTCTCTCCGCGTTTCTCCCCGGCGCCGCCACCGCGCAACCGGCAACCCGGTCGTTTCCGCAATGGGTCACGGTCAATCTCGACCACACAAGTCAGCGCTACGTCGATCTCGGGCAGATCACGCCGAAGAACGTCGGCACGCTCGCGAAGGTCTGCGAATTCGATCTCAATACGCCGGCGTGGTTCAGCGGCGGGCTTCTGATGGTCGATGGCACGATCTACGTCAACACGCTGGTGTCGACGTTCGCAATCGACGCTGCGACGTGCGCGAGACGGTGGAAATACGACATCCCGCTGACACCATGGGTGATCGCGATCTCTAATCGCGGTTCGGCATATCACGACAACCTGATCATTCGTGGCACCGCCGATGGCCGCGTCATCGCGCTCGATGCCGCGACCGGAACATTGAAGTGGCAGCAGCAGGCCGCGGACCCGACCCGCAACGAAGCGTTCACGTCCGCGCCTGTGGCCTGGGATGGCAAGGTATTCATCGGCATCGTGACTGCCGATCTCGGCGTCCGCGGACGATTGATGGCGTTCGACGCGAAGAGCGGAAAGCCGCTCTGGTCCTTCAATACGATTCCGGTCGGCATCGATCCGGGCGCCGACACGTGGCCCACGCCGCAGGAGGGGGGTGTGACACCGGCAGGCGGCGCGTTCTGGACGAGCTATTCGCTGGATCCCGCGACCGGAGAGCTCTTCGGACCTGTTTCGAATCCGAATCCCGACTTCGTGCGCACGACCGGCGGCCTGTCCAACCTCTATACGAATTCCGTCATCTCGTTGAACATGGCGACGGGCACCCTGAATTGGTTCTGCCAGACGATTGCGGGCGACACGCACGACTGGGACCTCGGCGCACAACCGACGCTCTATCGCACGAAGAGCGGCAAAGAGATGCTCGCCATTGCCGGTAAAGAGGGATTCGTGTTCGGCATCGATCGCAAGAGCCGCGGCGTGGCACCGATGTGCGAGAAGACCATGGTCTTCAAAACGGCCGGGACGCGCGTTCCGGCCAAATTGCCCGAGCCGCCGGTCGACGAAACGCTGAAACTGGTCTGTCCCGGCACGATGGGCGGCGCAGAATGGAACGGGACGGCATACCACCCGGGTCTCGGAATTCTCTATTCCGGGATGGTCGATTTCTGCTTTTACTACTCGTCGACGTCCTATAGCGCGGATCCCGGCTTCTGGGAGGCGCACGACGGAGGGACGCTGCGTCCCGACTTCAGCAAATCCCCGCGCGGCTGGATCACCGCAATGGACGGCGAGACCGGAAACGTGCTGTGGCAACATCAGACGGAAGCACAGGTGCTGGCCGGTCTCGTGCCGACCAAGAGCGGCCTGCTCTTCGCCGGCGACGTCCGCGGGAATCTGCTTGCACTCGACGCCGCGAACGGGCAGCTCCTCAAACGCATCGACGCCGGCGGCGCGCTCAATCACGGCTTGATCAGCTATGCCGTGGACGGAAAGCAGTACATCGCGGCCGCGGTCGGCGGATTGACGTTGAACCCGGCGGGCGTGAGCGGGCCATTGTCCGTCGTCGTCTATGGCCTCCCGAATGGCAGGACGACGGCCGCTAAGAAACTGGTGAATGAAGCGCGCGCTGCGCTGCCGCTCGTTTCGAGCTGGAGCTATGCTCCGCCGGCGACGGGAATCGCGCAGAAAACCACATTGGGTGCGAAACTGTTCTCGGGCATCTGTGGAGGTTGCCATGGATTCCAGGCCGAGGGGCGTGTATATCCGCCGCTTCTTCGTCACACGGAGCTGGCCAATTCCGCGAATGGCTACAAGGTCTTGAAGGATTTTCTGCGAGGAGTTCCGCCGCCGATGCCGGTGGTCCATCCCGGCCTGCTCAATGATCCCGAGGTCGAGGCGATCGGCTCTTATCTCGCAACGTTGTTGAGTAGCCCGGGGAATCCACAATTGCCGTACAGCGCGCCTCCCGGATACGTGTACACGCCGCCCGCCACCAACGGCACGCCACAATGGAAGGCGATCTACTCGGTGCTGACGTTTCCTCGCTGCATCAACTGCCACACGACGAATTACCCACGTCAAAGAGACATCCGTTATCCGCACATCTACGGTGTCGTTCGCGGTATGGACGATCGCGGCGCTCCGGTGGCGCGCTGCCAGCACTGTCACGGCGACGAGAACGATCCCACGACCGGCGTCCCAGGGGCGCCCGATTGGCACATCGCGCCGACGACCATGGCGTGGGAATCGAAGCCCGGCATCGCCATGACCGGACCGCAATTGTGCAGCATGCTGAAAAACAGGCTCCTCAACGGCGATCGCAATCTCGAGGGACTGCTGAACCACCTCGACACCCGGTTGGTTCGTTGGGCATGGGATCCAGGAACGCGATGGAACGGCGAGCCGCGAACGAAGCCGCCGATCAGTCACGCCGAATTCAGAGAGGCATTCAGCGAGTGGGTGGCCGCCGGCGGCCCGTGCCCGACGGATTAGTCGCGCTCACTCCCGGCCTGTTGGGCCGGTGGGGAGGTTTTCCGGCAGACTCCTCGCCAGGGCACCTCCCCAAAGCTCCCGATCAGAAGCTCACGCGCACTCCCAGCCGCAACGACCGCGGCGGCGTCCGCAGCACCGGTTTCAAATAATCCGGGTTGACCGGCGTGGGCGAGGAGTTGTCCGCCTCCTGGAAGCCCCAGCGCTCGTCCAGCAGGACGGGCCGCTGGGCGTTCAGAATGTTGAACACGTCGAACAGGAGGTTCACCGTCGCCGGGCCCACGGTCACGGGATAGCCGAAGTGGAGGTCCGCATCGTAGTCGTCCGGCGTCCGCCCTTCGGCGCCGCGCTCGGTCAGGAAAAACTCGTAACGGCCGTAGATGTCCGAATAGCCGTAGCGGGTCAGCGGCGTGCCCGACCGGTAATAGGTGGCGAGGCCGATCGACAGCTTCCAGGGGGTCTGATAGATCCCCGAGAGCTTGAACTGGTGCCGGCGGTCGTTCGACAGCGGCCCCTTGTTGGTGATCTTCGAGAGGTTGCTGCCGTTGGTGAAGAAGTCGTAATAATCGTACGCCGCCGAGATGTTGGGGTCGGCGCCGACGTTGGTGAACGGCGCATAGAGGCCGTCGAAGTTGCCGTCCAGCTTGGAATAGACGTAGGAGGCCAGGGCCTGCCAGTTGTTCGAGAAGCGCTTGGTAGCGTCGAGCTGGATGCCCTTGTAGATGCGCTTCGGCGCCGGCGCCGGGAAGGACTGCGAGAAGTCGAGAGTGAAAATCCGCCGCATGAAGCCGCGACCCGGATTGCCGATGCAGTAGGTGCCGTCGAGCTCGCCTGTCGCGGGGTTGGGGCAGAGGAAGTCCTCGATCACCTCGCCGTAGTTGCGGTAGATCCCCTTGACGCCCAGCGCCAGGTCGGGCAGCACCTCCCGCTCGTAGCCCAGCAGGTACTCGTTGAGATATTGGTTGCGCAGGTTGGGGTCCGCCGGCTCCGTGAAGCCGCCGAAGATGGCCGAGGTTTGGTCGATGGCGCCCTCGGCGCCCGCGTCCGGCGTCGTGCTGGTTGGGCTGAAGTTGAAAATGCGCGCCTGCCGCTCGAAAGAGAAGGAGCGGATCACCAGGTCCATGGGGATCTGCTCGTAATACCTTCCGTAGGAGCCGTAGAGCTTGGAGCGGCCCGCATTTCCCGAAGACCCGCCCGGATCCCAGACGAAACCGAAGCGCGGCGCGAAATCCTTCTTGAGGTCGATTTGCTGCGTGCCCTCGGCGTCGATGATCTGCTGCCGGTCCCAACGGATGCCGACATTGAAAGTCAGGTTCGGCAGCGCGCTCCAGCGGTCCTGGAGGTAGACCGCCGAGTTCTTGTGCGAGGGCGACGCCGTGAGCTGCGAGACCGGCGCGTTGGCGATCGTCGCGAGGGGCGTCGTCCAGTAGAAGTGGCTGTAGACCGGCTGGCCCGGGTTGACAGGGTTCGAGAAGACGTCGATCTGCTGGCCGCCGCTGAAGCGGCGCACGACGTCCGCCGATTCCTTCTCGTATTCGAGCCCGAGCTTGATCTCGTGCTTCGGCAGGTAGTGAGTGACCGAGCCGCCCTCGGAGTCCCGCTTGAAGGTCTTGGTCTGCAGCAGCCCGAAGCCGCCGGTCTGGAAGAAGTTGTCGTCCACCGAGCGGAACTGGATCACGTCGCCGGCGGCGTTCGCCGGCCCCACCGAGTTCTCCTCCCGGTGCTGGGCCACCTGGCCCGTGAGCAGCCAGTCGGCGGAGAGGATGCCCTGGTAGCGCAGGGCGTAGTCCTTGCCGCCGAAGCTGCGCAGGCCGTCGTAGGTGAGCGGGTCGCCGTTGAGCGAGTGGCTGGCGTCGTTGATGGCGCCGGTGTCGTCGCGCGGGTCCTGGAAGAAGATGCCGATGAGCGACTGGCTGCCCGTGAGGTTCCAGGTGAGCTTACCGGAGCCCAGCTTGTGGTCGCTCTTCGACGTCACCACCTGGCCGGCGAGGGGGCCGGCGGGCAGGGTGCTGTCGAGGGTATTGGAGACCTTGTCGTAGGCGCCGAAGAACCAGAGCTTGTCCTTGACGATCCTGCCGCCAAAGCCGATACCGTAGTCCTCCTGCCGGAAGCCGGCGGTGGTGCCGCCGGTCGACACCACGGGCTCGGCGTGGCTCTGCAGCGAGTCGTTGTCGAAGTAGCCGAAGACGTCGCCGTGGAACTCGTTGCCGCCCGACTTGGTGATGACGTTGATGATGCCGCCGGTCGAGCGGCCGTACTCGGCCTCATAACCGCCGGTCTTGACGTCCACCGCCTGGATGAACTCGAAGTTCAGCTCCTTGCCCTGGAAGCCGTACTCGGCGCCGGTGGTGTTGACGCCGTCGATGTAGAAGACGTTCTCGGCGCCGGTCGAGCCGTAGACGGCGACCGTCGACTGGCCGGCGTTGTCGGTGTTGGCGTCGGAGGAGACGCCGGGGGTGATCTGCACCACCGCCGAGTAGTTGCGGCCCGTGGGCAGCGTCTGGATGGTGGCGGCGTTCATATTGGTGCCCACCGCGGCGGAGGTGGTGTCCACCACCGGTACGGCGCTGGTGACGGTGATCGACTCGGCGAGCGCCGCCCGCAGGTTGACGTTGAGCGTGGTGTCCTTGTCCAGGCCCACCGTCACCCCCTGCTTGACCTCGGTGGCGAAGCCCTGGACGGTGAAGGTGATGGCGTAATCGCCGGGCGGCAGCAGGTTGAGGCGGTAGGCGCCGGTGCCGTCGGTGACCGCGCTGCGCGATCCCTGGAGGGCCGGGCTCCTCGCCTCGACCGTCACGCCGGGCAGCACGCCGCCGGCCTCGTCGGTGACGCGTCCGACGACGTCGCCGGTGGTTTGTGCGGCGAGAGATGCTGCAAATACTACGGGCAAAACGACCGGGAGCAGCCAACGACGCAACGGGCTCATCGCGACCTCCTTCGTGGGTGACAGAACCGTGACAGGGACTGTACCACTGCTATCCTGGAAAGATGAATCCCCATGTCCATCCCTGTCTTTCCGTGCCCGGCCGTGTTCGTCCTCTCCCAGCCTCCCCTTGACGCCCTTGACGCCAGGGCCCGCGGGTGCTATCGTTGGGCCATGACGCGGAAAGCCCATGCCCTCATCGACGAGATCACCCAGCACGTGAAGCAGGGTCTCGAGGAGCGGCTCTCGCCCTATGACGACTCCGGACGCTCCCTGGAAGGGATCGGTTCGCCCCGCGATCTCGCCCGGCGCATGCTGGAGATCGTTCCCGTGCCTTCGCAGTGGGACGACCTGGTGGGCCCGTTCTACGGCACGGGCCAAGTGGCAAAAATCCTCGGCGGCGTCTCCCGGCAGGCCATCGCCGACCGCCGGGAGCGACGGACCCTATTGGGACTGAAGACCGCCGACGGCGTGATGGTGTATCCGACCTTCCAGTTCGACGACCGCAATCAGGTGCTTCCCGGCCTGGCCGAGATCCTCCAGGCGTTCCGCGACAGCGCGGTCGATGGCTGGACCCTGGCCAGTTGGCTGGTGGCCCCCTCGAAGGCGCTCCGCGGGCAGTCCGTGGTCCAGTGGCTCCGCGCCGGCGGTGACCTGAACCTTCCTCTGGGGCTCGCCCGCGACGCCGCCCGGCGTTTCGCCTGAGTGAGCCGGGATCGCCAGACCCCGAGCCTCGCCCCGCCGCCGGACGATCCGGTCGCGCTGAGGCTCTTTCCGCACCGCCCGATCGATCCCGCGATGACCCTGTTTCGGGTGGTCCGGAAGGGAAGGGGACCCTGGTGGTTCGGCAGTTCCATGGCCGGGCGTTTCGACCTCCCCGCCCCGCACGGCACCTGCTACCTCGCCACCGATCCCCTGGCCGCGCTGCTCGAGGTCCTCGGAGCTGACCACGAACGGTGGATCGTCTCCCAGGAGTTCCTCGCGGAGCGCCGCCTCCGCCAACTGTCCCTGCCGCGAGAGATCACGGTCGCGGATCTGACCGCCCGCGGAGCCAGCGGCTTCGGGCTCACCGCCGAAATCGGCACGCTCGTCCCCTACGATCTGCCCCAGGCCTGGGCGGCGAAGCTCCACGCGGTGCGTTTCGGCGGGCTCGTCTACTGGTTGCGACACGATCCCTCCCGCGCCGAGGGTTGGGCCCTTTTCGGTCCCCAGGGAGAGCGGAAGAGCTACCGGCGAGGCCGCGAGCTTCCCATCTCCTCCCCGCTCATCGGCCGCCTCTGGCGGGAATGCCGGATCGCCGTGGCGCGCACGCCCAGATCCGCCGACCTGACGATCCTGGGCGACGCCTGAGCCTCAGAATTTCCACCCCATCCGCATCGATTCCCACCGGGGGCCGGCTCCGAGGACCTGCTATCCTCCAACGATGAATCCTCTACCGCTCGAAATCTGGGATCAGGGACTGCCCTACGAGAAGTACCGGCGGACCGTCCGCCGCAACGGCAAGGTGCTCGACGAGATCTACCGCAATCCCATCCACTCGGCCGCAGACGTGGACGTGCTGCGGCCGCTGCCGCCCCTGCGACTGCTCGCCATCGGCGAGGACTGGTGTCCCGACGTCTACCACACACTCCCCACCTGGGCGCGGATCGTCAAGGAGCTTCCCGGCTGGGAGCTGCGCGTCTTTCCGCGGGATTCCCACAAGGAGCTGATGCGTCACTTCCTGTGGCGCAAGGAGAACCTGCGCATCCCCGTCTACGCCTTCTACGACGAGGACCTGCGCCTCCAGACCTGGTGGTCCGGGCGCAGCGCGCCGGCCGAGAAGGCCTCGCAGGAGCTCACCGGCGGCCGCCCCTTCGGCGACCTCTCGCCCCAGGAGCGCACCACCGTCGGCGAAGCCTTCGAAGAGGCGTACCGCAACGAGCTCCGCCGCGCCAACCTCGACGAATTGCTGGCGCAGCTTCGGGCGTTTTTTCATTTGGGGTGAGAGGGGAGCCTTTGCCGCCCCCCCGAGAACCTCCACCCCCGCCATCCGTATCTAGCCCATGAAGATCCGCACCCAACTCATCCTCGCCTTCCTGCTGCTTGCGGTGGTGCCGCTGGCCGGGATCGTGATGTATTCCTACTATTCGTCGCTGCGCGCCGTGCGGCGGGCGACGGAGGCCGAGGCCGGGACACTCAAGCGCGAGATGGACGGCCGGCTGGCTTCCATCAAGCGCGAGCTCGGGCGCGGCGTCGAACGCATGGGCGACGTGCCGCTCCAGGCCGTCGTTCGGGCGGCGAAGGAGGGAAAGCCCGACGCGGCGCTCAACCGCATGGTCATGGGCTTCGGCGACGCCGCTCCGCTCCTCGACACGCTGGAGTTCGTCCCCATGGCCCACCCGGCGGCTCCGGCGCCGCCCGTGCCGCCGGTTCCGCCGGCGTCTCCCGCTCCGACGTCCGGCGGTCTGCCGGCTCCCGCTCCACCGGTCCGTCCCGTGGTGATCGACGTCAAGGCGGTCCTGCGCGAGGTCGGCCAGGAGCTCGCGGCGACGACCCCCGGTGAGGATCCGCGGGTGGCGGCGGCGATCGGCAAGGCCGTGCGGTCGATCTCGGATGCAGCCGAGGCCGAAACAGGGGAAGACGTCTCCGCCGTGCCGGCCGTGCCGGACACCGAGCGGCTGGGGGCCGAGATCCAGAAACGGGTGGCGGAGAAGCTCAGGGCGAAGGCCGGGCAGCGCCGGAAAGAGGTGGAGAAGCACCAGCAGGTGACCCAGCAGCGCGAAGCCCGGGAAACCGCCAAGAGGCTGACCTTCGGCCGCGACTTCGAGGTGCCGGTGGTCAGGGACGGCGCCGTGGTGGGCAAGCTCAAGGCGCAGGTGAAGAGCGAGGAGGTCCTGCGCCGCGTCCTGGAGCGGACGAACGGCGGCGCCGGCGAGATCGCCTTCGCCGTGGACGGCGAGGGCGAGCTCTATACCGCCAACGACGGGGACCGCAAGCGCCTCGAAGGCCTGCCGGCCCTCATGCAGGCCGTGCATGCGAGCGCCACCTCCGTGCGCTGGATCCTCGACGACTGGGTGGTGGCCTCCTCGAAAGATCCGGACACCGGCCTCGTCTTCGGCATCGCCCGGCCGGTGCCCCTCGTAGAGGTACGGCAGACGGCGGCGCGCAACTTCGGCTATGGCCTGGGGCTCACCGCCCTCGCCCTCTTCGGCATCCTCCCCCTTTCGACCCGCATCACCCGCAACCTGCGCGTCGTCACCGAGGGCGCGGACCGCATCGCCCACGGCGACCTCGACACCCAGGTGCCCGTGCGCTCGAAAAACGAGCTCGGTAAGCTGGCCCTGGCCTTCAACCGCATGGCCACGGATTTGAAGCACCACCAGCGGCAACTGCTGGAAGGGGAACGGCTGCGCAAGGAGCAGGAGCTCGAGCAGGCCCTGCTGCAGACCGAATACGACCGCAAGAGCCGCGACCTGGAGGAGGCCCGGCGCTTCCAGCTCTCGCTCCTGCCGCGGACCCTGCCGGAGCACCCCGGCTTCGAGATCGCGGTGTCGATGCGCACGGCCACCGAGGTGGGCGGGGATTATTACGACTTCGTCCTCGCCGACGACGGCGCGTTGACCGCCACCATCGGCGATGCCACCGGCCACGGCGCGCGGGCCGGCACCATGGTCACCGCCGTCAAGAGCCTGTTCTCGGCCGACGCCGGCGCCTCCGGCCCCCGCGAGTTCCTCGCCGAGGCGGCCCGGGCCATCAAGCGCATGGCCCTCGACCGCATGGCCATGGGGCTCAGTCTGATGCACCTCAAAGACCGCGAGCTCACCGTCTCCTCGGCCGGCATGCCGCCGGTATTGATCTATCGCCGGGAGAGCGCGAGCGTCGAGGAATTGGCCCTCGCCGGCATGCCCCTCGGCGGCCTCGCCTTCGACTACGAGGAGAGGCGCCTGGTGGTCGAGCGGGGCGACACCATCCTGCTGATGACCGACGGCCTCCCCGAGCTCGCGGACCCTGAGGGCGAGCCCCTGGGCTACCCGCGCGTGCGGTCCCTCTTCGCGGAGCTGGGGACTCAGCCTCCCGAAGACATCATCTCCGGCCTGACGCGCGCCGCCGAGTCCTGGGGCGCCGGCCAGCCCCCCAAGGACGACATGACGCTGGTGGCGATCCGGGTACGGTAGTTGCCCCCCGCCCGAGACCCTCATCACCCCGGCCCTCTTCTCCCAGCCTCCCCCCCATCCGCCGGGAGAAGAGGGAGAAAGCAAAAAGGACGGAAAGGACAGCAAGGACACCAAGGACGAACAGCAAGATCGCCCCAACCGGGTCCCCCTCTCCCGGCCGGCGGGAGGGGGTGGGAGAGGGGACAGGGGTGAGGGATTGGGCGGGGGCGCCTCCGAGGCGTCAGAGTCGCTGCCCCCCTGAAACACCCACCCCCCGACGAGCGTAGGAGTTGACGGGGGAGGAGCCTCATGGACCACTCGCTGTCATCGACCGTCCACGCCCGCCGCGCTGCCGCTGCAAACGACGGCTTCAGCCTTCGCCGGCTCTCCCTGGTGGCCGGGCTCGACCTGCGGGACAGCTTCCGGCGCCCGCTGTTCCTCATCTGGGCCGCCTTCATGGCCTGGAACGGCTGGTTGATGTCGCGCAGCGAATGGCTCTTCCGCTCCATCGACACCTCGCTCGGCGGCGCCAAGGCCTGGGTCGACTCCGAGTTCCAGATCACCTACGTCTTCGGCCTCATCGGTTTCTTCCTCATCGCCTTCTTCGTGGCCGTGGGCACGGGCACACCGCTGGTGCGCGACGACGAGCTGAACGTGGGCCCGCTGCTGCACTCGACCCCCCTGCGGCCGGGCGAGTACGTGTGGGGAAAGTTCCTGGCCGCCCTGCTCGCCTCCTGCGCCGCCGTCGCCGTGCTGCCGCTCGCCACCGGCGTCTTCAGCCACTTCCTGCCGGACCCGGCCCAGCCGGAGGCCTACGGGCCGTTCCACCTCGTCAGCTACCTGCGGCCGACCCTCGTCTTCCTGGTGCCGGCCGTCGTCTTCACGGCCGGAGCGGCCTTCGCCCTCGGGCGGTTCACCCGGCGGCCGATCGTCATCTTCATGCTCCCCGTCATCCTGTTCCTCTTCTTCAACAACTTCTTCTGGCGCTGGTTCCCGCCGGCGCTGGACCCGTCGACCTCGGCGATGCTGCGCCTGGTCGACCCCTCCGGCTTCCGCTGGCTCAAGGAGAGCTGGCTGTTCGTGGACCGCGGCCTCGCCTTCTACAACACGCGGCCGGTGACCTTCGACCTGCCGTTCCTGCTGAGCCGGGCGGCGTTCGTGCTCGTGGGCTTGCTGTTCGTCGACCTGTCGCGCCGCCACTTCACGGGCGGCCTGCGGCGGGCGAAGGCGCAACCCGTCGCGGCCGTGCCCGAGGTGGCCTTGACCGCGCCGCCGGCCTCGCCCATCACCTCCCTGGGTATGACCTCCCGGCCCCCCAGCTTCCTGCGGGGAGCCCTGGCCGTGGCGCGGTTCGAGCTCGCGGAGCTACGCTCCCAGCCGGGGCTCTACATCTTCGTGCCGGCCATCCTGCTGTTCATGTACGTCCTCTACACCGGCGGCTACGACCAGCAGTTCGACGGCGTGCTCCTGACCCCCGGCACGGCCGCCGTTGACGGCCTCGTCTCCCTCACCACGTGGCTCAGTCTCCTCTTCCTCTTCTATACCGTCGAATCGCTGGAGCGGGAGCGCACCACCGGCATCGGCCCCGTGTTGTACGCCACGCCGGTGCCCACTGGATCGCTGGTCACCGGCAAGGCCCTGGCCCTCGGTGTGGTGGGGCTGGTGGCGGTGGCCGCGGGAGTGCTGACGGCGGCTTTCGCCATCGCCCGCGAGGGCGGGGTCGGAATGAGCCTGCGCCCCTTCCTCCTCGTCTGGGGCCTCCTGCTGCCGCCCACGCTCTGTGTCTGGTGCGCCTTCGTCGGTGCCGTGCTGGTGGCCACCCGCAGCCGCTACGCCACCTACGGCATCGGCCTGGCGAGCCTGTTCTTCACCGTCTTCGCCCTCACCCGCAACCACATGAATTGGGTGGGGAACTGGCCGCTGATCGGCTTCGGGGAAGGGCTCTCGCCCATCACCTGGAGCGACCTCGGGGCCTTCGACCTCGACCGCACGGCCCTCGTCCTCAACCGCCTGCTGGTCCTCGCCCTCGCGGTGCCTTTCGCCTGGGCCGCCGTGCGCTTCTTCCCCCGGCGGGAGCGCGACCCCTTGAGCCCGGTTCTGCCCCCGGCCGAACGCCGGCGCACGCTCCTCACCGCCGCCGGCCTGGCCGTCGTCCCCCTGGGATTGGGGCTCGCGCTCTGGGGCCAGGTCAATCAAGGCTTCCAGGGCGGCGCCCGCGAAGAGAAGCAGAAGGAGTACTGGCGGAAGAACCACGCCACCTGGCTCAACCAGCCCCAGCCCTACGTCACCCACGTGGACATGGACTTGGGATTCGAGCCGGCGGACCGCGCCTTCCGCGTCGCCGGCAGCTACGACCTAAAGAACCGCAAACCGCAGGACCTCAACTGGTTCGCCGTCTCCGGCGGCCCGGCCTGGAAGGGCCTCGCCTGGACCCTCGACGGCCGCCCCTGGAATCCCGAAAACCGGGACGGCCTCTACGTTTTCCGCCTGCCGCAGCCCCTCAAGCCGGGCGGCTCCCTGCGTCTCGGCTTCCGCTACCGCGGCACCATGTTGGCCGGCATTTCGAGCAATGGCGGCAACGTGCCCCTGGGCGAGTTCATCCTCCCCAGCGGCATCATCCTCACCGGCCGCAACCCCGACTTCGTGCCAGTGATCGGCTACGTCGAGCGCATCGGCGTGGACGAGAAGAACCGCTACGAGCCGCGCATCTACCCGCCGAAGTTCTACGAGGGGATCACCGACGCGGACCTCGACCGCTCGGCCTTCACCCAGAAGATCCGCATCACGGCCCCCGCCGAATACACCGTCAACTCGACCGGCGTCCTGACCGGCGAGACGGTGAAAGACGGCCGCCGCACCGTCACCTGGGAGAGCGACTATCCGGTGCGGGTGTTCAACGTCGCCGCCGGCCGCAACTGGGCCGTGAAGCGGGGTCCCGGCACGGCCGTCTTCTACTACCCCGGCCACCCGTGGAACGTGGACAGCCTGCTCGACGCCTTGAACGGCGCCCGCCGCTACTACGCCGAGTGGTTCGGCCCCTACCCCTGGCGCGAGCTGCGGCTCAACGAGTTCTCGGCGCTGGCGACCTACGCCCGCGGCAACGCCACCAACATCTTCTTCTCCGAAGGCGCGGGCTTCCTCTCCCTGCGCACTCCGCAGGCCGATCCCGCCTTCGCCATCGCCGCCCACGAGTCCGCCCACCAATGGTGGGGGCACATCCTGGCGGGCGGCGAGGGGCCGGGCGGCATCGTGCTCGCCGAGGGGGCCGCCAACTTCTCGACCCTCATGCTCCTCGACCAGATGCGGGGCTTCCAGCCGCGCATGCGCTTCGCCTCCCAGATGGAAGCCCGCTACGGCGAAAGGCGCCAGCCGTCCACCGAGCTGCCCCTCGCCGAGACGCTCAGCACCACCGGCCGGCCCGGCGACGAGACCGTGGTCTACGACAAAGGCGGCTGGGTGCTCTGGATGATGCTGCGCCAGATGGGACGCGACCGCTTCCTCGCCGGCGCCAGGAGCTTCATCACCACCTGGCACAAGAGCCAGGACCACCCCGTGCTCGAAGACTTCGTGGCCTTCATGCGCCCCTACGCCGACGACAAGCCGGCCTTCGACGCCTTCGTCCAGGAGTGGTTCTTCGAGAAAGTGATCCCGGAGTACCACCTCGACGACCTGCGCAAGCAGCCCGTGGGAGGGGGAGAGTGGGAAGCGACCGTCAAGGTCGAGAACGCCGGCACCGGCCGCATGCCCGTGGACGTGGCGGCCACCCGCGGCCACCGCTTCGACGACAAGGGAGCCGCCGACCCCGCCTTCCAGCAGGCCCGCACCACGATCGTCCTGGGAGCGGGGGAGTCCAAGCTCGTCCACCTGCGCTGCAACTTCGAGCCCGAGCGGATCGTCGTGGATCCGGACGGGTACGTCCTCCAGCTTCAGAGGAAGGCGGCTTCGGCGAAGCTGTAGCGCTTTTTCACGACAAAACCTCCAAACACATTGTGGCAGCACCGATCTGGGGGAAAAACGGCCTGCCACATTGAAAAAACTCCTCCTACAATGAAAGAGCGGCTCCTCCAGCCGCTGGAGCCGAAACACATTGAAAAAACTCCTCCTACGGCGAAGGAACGGCTCCTTCGGCCTCGGAAGCCGAAACACCTTGAAAAAACTGCAGAAACAATGTCTGGGAGCCCAAACACATTGTTGGGACGCCAAACACATTGTTGGGACGATTCCAACATTGTTTCTGGGCTCCCAACAATGTGTTTGGCTTCCCAAACAATGTTGGGACGCTCCCAACAATGTTGGAGCGTCCGGAACAATGTTTTTGGCGCTGGAACAATGTTGGAGCGGCTCGTGCCACGGTTTCCGGAGCTTCCCGGGAGGAACAGGGAGCCGTGGAGCGCTCCGCTGTCCCGAGCGTGCTGGAACCGGCCGGCGAGCCATTCCGGGATTTCCGGGCTGATTCTCCCCGGTCTCCAAGGCTCGGCGAGTAGCATCTGGACGGCGAGGCCTTCGGAGCTCAGCCCCGGTAGGGGCGACAGAATGTAGCGAGCGTCTTCGGGCTGTACCCACGAAGCTTCAGCTCCTTCACCAACCGGTCACGCATCTCTCCCTGGAGCCAGAAATTGACCCTGCACCCCCATCTGCACTGCATCGTCACTGGCGGCGGACTGTCCATCGACGGCGACTGGTGGGTGGGGTGCCGGCCGAGCTTCTTCCTGCCGGTGCGAGTCCTGAGGAAGCTGTTCCGAGGCAAAGTTCTGGCGGCGCTGAAAGCGATGGAGCAGAGCGGTGACCTGCCGGCCTGCCACCTGCCGGCTCTCGATCCGTTGTACCGCAAAACCTGGGTGGTCTACTGCAAGCCGCCGTTCGGCAGTCCCAAGCAGGTGCTCGCCTACCTGGCGAGATACACCCATCGCATTGCGATCACCAACTCGCGGCTGGTGCGCCTGGAGGGCGAGCAGGTGACCTTCACTTGGAAGGATTACGCCGACCACGACCGCATTCGGGAGATGACGCTGTCGGGGGAAGAGTTCCTTCGGCGGTTTCTGCTGCACGTCCTTCCCGACCGCTTCGTGCGGATCCGCTACTACGGGCTGCTGGCCAACCGTCACCGGGAGAAGGCTCTGGCTCTGTGCCGTGAGGTTCTCCCCGGTCCTCCGGCGCGACCCAAGCCGCCGAAGACCGATTGGCGCGATCGACTCCAGAGCCTCACCGGCATCGATCCGCTGAAGTGCGAAGTTTGCGGTCAGAAGGCGCTCCGTCTGGTGGGTCCAGTAGTGCCGACGCCGAGGGGTCCACCGCGATGATCCTACCGTTCATAGCTCGATGCCAATATTTATCTGCTCAGCCGTGGAGCTCGGGAGTTGTGTACCCCGTCGGGTGTGTGCTGTATAATCCGCGACGTGAAATCGCGGTCGTGGAGCCCGGGCATGGGGCAGATCTCTTTGCTGGACGGTCCTCGGACAGCCACACGGCGGCTGTCGTGGAGACTGTGGAGGCTGGCAGGGTATTGCGCGAAGCCCCTGCCAGGGATTGAATCCCCATAGGACCGCCTCGGACTCGCCCGCGGCTTCGTTCAACCAGGCGTCTATCTGAAATCCTCCCGGAACCGGTGGAGGACTGCGGTCGACCTTGCAGGGAGGACTTCAGATAGACGCTTAAAGGTTGGCTGCCAAGAATGTACCGGATCCTGAGATGCCACACGAAGTAATTCACTGGGCGATTCAGGCGAAGCCTCTCAGAACCCATGTTCTTAGGCAGAGGGCTGAGGCGAAGAGAGACAAATTCGTCTGGGCTATCACGGAGTCACACATATTAGTCTATTTCACACAACTACTTAAACAAGTCGAACTTGGGCTGAAGGCTAGGATCAGGCGATTCTTTCGCAGACTCCACGGCGAAGACTGGTGGTCGCATTTTCCTCTTGGTGTTCAGAGGGCAGCTGAAAGGAGAAGGGGATGGGCACTGCAGGAGTTGGGCGAGCGTCGGTCTCCTCGCCCGCACGACATGTCTTGGCTTTCGTTTGGCGATACCATGAAAGTGCTTGCGGCATTGTCGCCCAAGGAATGGCAGACCTGTCTGGCCGCGGAAACCAGAAGGAGGCGGCAGTTTGAGCGTTCTTTCCGTAGAGTTAAGGTATTTAGGGACCTTCAAGTAGCTCACCCGAAACCTAATCAAGTATCAACCAGCCAAATAGCAGGTCTTTGTAGAAGCCTTGAAAGACTGCCCTTGATTCTACTGCCACGAGAATGGTCAAGAGTAACTGAGTTTCTCAATATGGTTTCTCGGCTGCCGAGCGCGGAGCGGCAAGACCTTAGTTTTAGAGCTAGTGGCTTCTCGGGAAGGAGTCCCATATATCTCGATAGGTGGCTTGCTTGCCCCAACTTAGCCAGACCTGGTGAATGTTCCCTCTGCATCCATCTTGGGAAGCGACGCATGAAATGGCGACGGGAGATCCTGGAATGGTGCGCCGCCTACGATTCTGGCGGGTATACCTACTTCGGGCGTCCATATGACTTGAGCATAAAGCCGCCAACTCCGACCTCCAGCGGACACCTGGGCTCGCGCCCAGGTGCGCGCTGAGGCCCCAAGCGTTGGGCGTCGTATTGATCGGAGCCGAACCAGAACAGGAGCTATTTTTGAAAATCCAGCAGGCTTGAGCGGCTCGTTGGAGAGTTGGACCTGTAATTTTGGCTACACGCTGCGTCGGTGCCCCCGTCTGGCGCTGGAGTGGGCACACGTTTCCCCAAGCGAGCGAATCGGCTCGAAGAAGTGGCCCTCTGGGCGGGCGGTGACGCTGTCAAAGAGCGCGTCCAAGCGATTTTGTCGAGGGATCCTCTACACCGTCCTGCGTCCCTGGCCTGCTCGCCAGCGCCGCGGGTTCATGCTGCCACCAAGGCTGCGAGAAAGGCGTTCTATGGAGATCTACGCCGCTTTCGTCGCGGCTTTCCGGGAGGCCTCTGAACGACTGAGACGCGGCGACCGTAGCGCTCCCTTCCCCACCGGCAGCTTCCCGCCGGCCCTGCCCTTCGTGGCCGGATAGCGAAAAGCCGCGCCGAGCACGGAGGCTCCCGTGCGCTCTCGGGCACGAGCAGCTTCGGCCTCGATGGACTCGACGCAGCCTGGATCAATGAAGGGCACTTCACCAACCATCACCGAGACGGCTTCGCCGGCCAACTCTGGCTGGGCACCAAATTCGACCGCATGTCGCTCGCCGTCGGCGCCGGTCCGTACTACTACTTCGACACCACGCAGCAGCCTGGCGATCGTCGCGAGGTCGACTCCCACGGCTGGGGCGCCGTCTACACGGCGGCGCTCTCGTGGCAGCTCGGGCACCGCTGGGTACACCAGCTCCGCGTCAACCGCGTGGCCTCCACGCACCAGCCGGCGACGACCGGTATCCTATATGGCCTTGGCTACACCTTCCGCTTTCTGATCGACCTGTTGATGGAAATGCACATCTCCTCCTCCAGCTTCCGCTCGCGGGCGTGCAGCTCCGGGGCGGCTGTGCCGTGGCCGAAGTCCGTGCCGCTGGCCGCCAGCCCGTCGAGCAGGGAACGCGCCAGCGACCGCTCGCTGACCGCCAGGGCCTCGTCCTCTCGGCCTGGGCGTAACCTCTCATGCCATGATAGGCGCAAATCAGGCGGAGGGCGATCATGGAACCGATCCCGGTCACGGCTGTGCAGGTCCCTGTCGAAACGTCGCGGGAGCCCCGGCTCCTGGAGCGTGTACGGCAGGCCCTGAGGGTACGGCATATGAGCTTGAAGACGGAGAAGGCGTACCTTCACTGGATTCGGCGCTACATCCTCTTTCATGGGAAGCGTCACCCCCGGGAGATGGGAGAGAAGGAGATCAACGCCTTCCTCACCCACCTGGCGGTGGAGGGCAAAGTCAGCGCCTCGACCCAGACGCAGGCCCTGTGCGCACTGCTGTTCTTGTACCGGACCGTCCTTGAGAAGGAGGTGGGAGAGCTGGAGGGCCTCGTTCGGGCGAGGCGGCGGCGGAAGCTCCCCGTCGTGTTGTCACCGGAGGAGGTGAAGACGATCTTTTCCCACCTCGCCGGGGTCGAGCGGCTCTTCCTCTCCCTCCTGTACGGCACCGGGATGCGCTTGACGGAGTGCCTGCGCCTGCGGGTGAAGGACATCGACTTCGCCTACGATCAGATCACCGTGCGGGACGGTAAAGGGGAGAAGGATCGGATGACGATGCTGCCGGCTTCGCTGAAAGCAGAGCTGCAGAAACACCTGAAGAACGTCAAGCGGCTCCACCAAGAGGATCTAGGGGCCGGGTATGGCCGGGTGAATCTCCCGTACGCCTTGGCAAGAAAGTATCCTGGCGCGGACGCTGAATGGGGCTGGCAGTACGCCTTTCCGGCTCCTTCTCTGTTTCGGAATCCTCGGACGGGAGAGCGTGGCCGGCACCATCTGCATGAACGAAATCTCCAGAAGGCGTTCCACGAGGCCAGGCACAAGGCTGGCATCGCCAAGCATGCGAGCTGTCACACTCTACGGCATTCTTTCGCCACCCACCTCCTCTTGAACGGCTATGACATCCGGACCGTGCAGGAGTTGTTAGGCCATCAGAGCCTGAAGACGACCATGATCTACACCCACGTGCTGAACCGTGGCGGCAGGGGAGTACGGAGTCCTATGGACGCCTTGTAGGAGGCTTGGAGCACTCCGGTCAGGCGTATAAGCCGCCAACCTTAGACGCCCTGGCAGAGCGTATAAGCATCCAGCTCAGACCAAGCCGAAATTGTTGGTATCTGGCTGATTCCTTGCAACTTACGCAACTCGGTTCGTCAAAGTTTGGAATGCATATCGTTGCCGGCTATCACTCCTTCCTACTAGCCGCCGGGAGGCTTATACGGCTGCCGTAGCTTGCTCGGTTCCCGGCAACTCCTTCCCTCCCAGAGAGATAGGTCTGGAATCGGACCTTCAGCGCGTCTCCTGCAGGGTGCCCCAAAACGTACCCTCCTGCGGCATGCTTATCGCTTGGTGTCCAGGGCATTGACGAGGTTAAGGAACCGGCGTATGATCTCGCCGGTCCAAAGAATCAGGAAGATGGCCAGGCTTGAAGGAACCCTGGGGCGGAGTTGAGGCTGAGTAGCTAAGGACTAAGCGGATAAGTTCAGAGTGAGGTTGGCCGTAGGCAAGACTTGGGGACGATAAATACTATGGCTTCCACAGTCATCACCGAAACCGGGCAAGATGATGTTCATGCTAACCGAGGTGCGCTCAGGCTCCTCAAATCTGTGGTTGGGATGCTGGTGCAGGCAGCAGTGATTGGCATGCTCGTTGGAGCCGTGGGAGGCATTCTCGTCACCCGGCATTTTTTCTTAGTCGAAATCGATACAGCTCATAAAGAAACGGCTTCTGCCCGAGCAGAGGCTGCTCGGTTGTCTCAGGCTATCGGCCATGAGGCAGCCCAGAAGAGAGAGGCCTTGGCTACTGTAGATAAAGTCAACGCAAGGCTCGCCTCAACAGAAGTGGCACTGCGGGCGGAAAAGGCCAACTTGATGCATGAGCGAGAAAAAGTAAATGAACTTACGGTCGAGCTAAAGACAATGAGCTATCGTACGGCAGAGCTTGAGTCGAGCCTGAGCAAGCATCAAGCTCGGCAAGCTGCTACTTTTTTCGCAGAATTATCCAATGATCCAATCTGCCGAGCTACTTGGGTGAGCAAGCGGAACGATCTCACAGGGGCAAAGTCTGTGTCTGAAGGATTTGCGGTAGAAGATCCTGGGGGGACGGTTAACTCTGTCGGCTGGCGGATAGCCATTCCAGTAGCCATAATATCGCTGTCTTTGATCGCGTTTGCCGCCCGGAGGATTTTGACACGCGATCGTTCTCCAATTATCCATAGGGGTGGGGCGCGGTGACCCTGGTAAATGCCAACCAGCAGGTGTCAGCCGAGCAGAAAGCCCTCCGTCAGACGATAGACGTGTGAGCTGCTTGGCACCTCCGCTACGCTCCGGTGCCAAACAGCTTGGAGTCTCATCTGTGTCCAGAGCATATGTGGTACCACTCGAGCCAGCTTGGTGCCTCCGCTACGCTTCGGCACCAAACTGGCACTTGCGGGTAGTGGAACGTCTAGTCATAGCTCAGTGCTCGAGGTAGAATTGGAGCATCCGCTGAAGAGGAGAAGCTGTATAGAGATATTGCAACGTATCGGTGGTGCGGCCAACCCAAGTCGCTCAAGCGGACGGCTGGCGCAGTTTCAAGCGACTGTGGTCTTTGGCCGTGTTCGCTTCGAGGAGCGGTGGGTGGCCCCTTCATGGGCCGCTCGCTTAGCTCTCAAACGTTGGGCGTCTGGCGAGCAGAATCAATCTAACCACTCATTAACCTCTCACAATAGGAGATAACCATGAAGGGAATTATAATCGCGTTGGTGCTCCTCGCCAGTTCAGGATTGGTCTGGGCGGGCGACGAGACAAAGCAGGCCTCATCGGATGACACGAGAGCGTGCGTGACGAATTTTACGGAGGATGGCTCCTTCTTTAAGGGTAAAACCTACAAGACTTGGCGAGACTATAAGGATGTCGCATATGATAGCGTCTTCCGGAAGGTAGCCCAAGCAGTGGCCGAGAACAATTGGGGTACCGTGAATGCCAACAAGGACCTCGGGATTATTACCGCAGGGCAGGCAGTCACCATGGGAGAAGGCTCTGTGGCTCCGCTGAACGTAATTGTTAAAGAAAAGAGCGGCGGTTTGATTCACGTCGAAGCGAACTTCGGTACTGCGGGAGGCCAGAAGGCAGCTACCAAGACTGTCCGTACAGAACTCTGTAAACTCGTGGAGGCTGCTGCTGAGTAGGCGAAAGGTTGATCAAGAATACGCCCAACCCAGGCGGTCGAGCGGACGGATACCGCGCTATCGTGCGGTCCCGCCGCTCACCGCCAATCCCGTTGGCCCACCACCTCGGAGATCGTCACAAAAGGAGCAATGTCCATGACCACACTCTCACATCTCGCTGTCCGAGCAGCTAGCCCCATCGCGATGGCGATAGCCTTCCTCGGTTTGGCGCTGGCGTGCCCCACCGGTTCAATGGCGGAGGCGGCACCGAAGCCGACTGCGGCTTCACCGAAGGCACCCGCGGTGCCGTCAGCCCCGCTGCTCGCTTCCGATGGGCTGCCGCGAGGGATCAAAGCGGTTCTCGTCGGTGATCGCGACGAAGGCATTTGGTCATGCAGGGTCAGGAATGCATTGCCGGAGCCGTTCACTCTATCGACCGGGACGACCGAGTTTACATGGATTGTCCAGGTCGATGCCCTGGTTCTGAAAGACTTCAAAGCTGAGTTTGATGGTCCCGTCGCGAAGGAAGAACGCACCCAGGAAGACTGCAACGACAATCCCCTCCAGAGCGTATGCGACAAGAAGAAGGACAAGTCTTGCCCGACCCATTACGGTGCGACAATGAAGCGAGTAGGCAAGCAGGCGTTCCCGCCGGGGATATACACATTGAGAGTATCGGCGGGAGGCAAGTTCATTGTGAAGGAGATAAGAATAGAGTAGACTCTGTGGCGCTGGGGGATCGCCGCTTTTGGCAATTCCCTATTATTGAACCCACGCCCGACCATAAGCGATGATGGGGATGTCGCCCAACTCGGCCCCGGCAGCGGCCGCCCAATGGCGCCGCGGAGAGGCAAGCATGTTAGATTAAGGCGTCGCCACGGGGAGAGCCTGGGAGGAAACCAATAGCCGAAGGAAGGAGGACGGAAGTGATAGAGGAAAGATGGGCACTGACTTCTGAAGCGGCCGCCCGGTCGCTGGCAAGAGGGCTACCGCTTGTGTTCGTCATCGCCAGTAAGGCTGCTCAAACGGTCGACGCGCGGGAGACCCGGTGCTATCGAGTTACCGAATGGAGTTTTCTTTACTCCGGCGGCGCAGAAGGAAGCGAAGTTGCTGTAGTCGTCGGGCCGGGCGGAGTGGAGGTTCGAGAGAGTGACGTCAGTCGCTGGAAGTTCTGGTCCAAGTCACCACCCATTTGCGATTGGAGGGTCGACAGCCATACCGCCCTAGAGATCGGCATACGTAGCGGTGGTGAACTCCTACCTTCTGGCAGCCTCTTTGGCGCGCTTGCCCCGTTCTCTTTGCGAATGGGTAACGTCACTGGCAATCCAGCTCCTGTTTGGTCGCTGCCGTACCGTTTTCTCCCGGAGCCGCGATATGTTCGGGCTGACAGTGGACACGTACTCGTGATGTCTTCAGACACTCCCGAGGTGTTCCGTGAGGAATAGCGGCTCGTGAGCCATATCTTGAGCCATATCACCGCCGCGAAAGACGATTTCGCACAGATTCCAAGCCTCGCCCTTTGGGGCAGCCGGCCAACTCTACGGTCGAGCGGACGGATACCGCCCTATCGTGCGGTCCCGCCGCTCACCTAGTGAACGTTAGGCGTAGGGCCTAGGAGAGAGCATGGAGCGCGATAAGAGCCACCGCGGGAACGCGAGTCAGTTCTATGTGGCTGGCGAGCTTTGCCGCCGTGGCTATGCCGCTGTGGTCACACTCGGAAACACACCGAATACCGACGTCCTCTGTAGCAATCGGGCGGGTACAAGATTCGCGCACATTCAGGTCAAGACCTTCGTGCCCGGAACCAAGACCTGCAGCGTAGGCCTGAAGGCTGAACGGCAGTTTGGTGAATCGTTCTTCTGGATCTTGGCGGGGTATTCCAGAGCCCGGGTCGTCGTTGCCCTTCCGATACTACGTGATTCCATGCAGTGACATGGCCGCTAACGTTTCCAGTTACCACCGTCGGTGGCTTCTCGAGCCGGGAAAGATGGGCCAGCAGCGTAATGACAACAAAGTCCGCGCAGTCGCAGTCGCTCCGGGCGCTGCCCCTTATTTCTGGAGTGTTGCCGCGTATGAAGATCAGTGGCAGCTCATCGAGCGGGTCCTTGATGCCGCCTAACCCCTGGCCTCAAGCGGACGGGTACCGCGCTGTCGCACGGTCCCGCCGCTTAGGCCCGTAGCGTTAGCCACCTACTATTAATCAGTTGGTGAGTATGGGTACGAGCCAAACAATGTCGGAGGCTGAAGCCACATGCGCTTAATGCTCAGCGTGCTTTCGGGATGCTATGCCCTTGCTGGTGTCTTTTCTCCGGTCGCGCCTTTGCGATCCGTGATATTTTTGTCCCTTGCCTGCGGGCTCGTGACAATGCTATATTTTCTGATTCGCAGATTTCAGAATCAGCCGACGGAGTTTGTCGTGGCAATAATCATGGCAGTAGTAACTTATTGGTTAGGAGACAATTATCCGCGCCTCACGGCTATCTTATTTGTTATAGGACTGTTTCGTAATTTTTCCGGCATTCTAAAGGAGATGGTTAACTTGATGAAGAATTTGCCACTCGTCCTGAGCGGCATGATGCTTTATGGTGTTCTCTTACTACCTTGCATTCCAAGCTTTTCGCGATTTATCGACGCCCAAGGATGGCCCATCCGTAGTGCCGTGTGCCTTGCTGCGGGTATAATTAGTGTCTTATTGCTGCTAGCCCTGCTGCGCCTGCTGGACGGCTATTACCCCTCGCGTGCCGACACAGCTGCAATAATGCTTGGTTTCGGTTCTTTTCTTACTGTCACGTTCTTGTCGTTATTTTTGGCAATCGTTAAATTGAAGCCCAAATTGGCTGATGGTGGACCGCCATCGGACGATAACAATTGAGGTGATTACGAAGAGGGTGGCGTGCACAGCGGGCTAACCCCGGTGCTGCACCGGACGGCAAACGCGCTCTGCGCGCTTGCCGCGCGGTGAGCTTCCAAGGCGTTGGCTGTCACAGCCTCTGAAAGGAGTTCTCCAATGTGGCTCTCCATTATCGCCATTGTTATAGCAAGCCTGACCGCCATTGTTGGTGCTGTTACAGGAAACGGCACCGCACGTACGAAACGAACACTTGTTGCTCTTGCGGTCGTGGGACTGATTGCTGGCTTGTATGCGGCGGTGGATAGCGACCAGCAGAAGCGCAAGGATGCTCAGGCCCATGCTCTTGAAGTTAAGGGGCTAAATGATCAGCTTACGAAAGCTAATGTCGTGACAGCAGAGATCAAGAAGGCACAAGCTGATCAGGACCCACTATTGCGCTACGTTACGGCATCTGTTGGTGACCTTGGAGCACTTAACGCTCTATCCGGAGGGAGAAAGTATTTTGTCCGCATTGCCACAGCGAGCAATAAGCGAGGTCTAGCCGACTTAGAGGCAACCAAGTCGCGACTTCAGGAGGAATTCAAGGGAGCAGTGTCTAGCGGGATGGTTGCAATAATACAAATACCGAAACAGCCAGGCTCCATGCAACTCGTATTCGGAAGGAACTTAAGCTTTGCTGCTGCGGAGGTTTATCTAAGGCTTGCAGTGAGCCATCACTTGGCTAACGGTCAACCACAAATATTCAGCGAGTCGGAGGCTGCCAGTCCCAAACAATGACGGTGAATCCGATGTTCCAGCGACCATCTGTAAGGCTTGGAGCAGACGTGTTCTGCCTATTCGTGCTTAAAATTTGCTATGTTATTTTGAAAGGCTGTGAGTTATGCGATATCGGGCACCAGCCAAGAGGAGCAGCCAACCCTGGCGCTCCACCGGACGCCAACCGCACTATCGTGCGGCCGTCGCCGGTGAGCTTCTGAGCCGTTGGCCGACAGTGACAAGTCTGTGAATCCGCTAGATCCCAACTTTGTCCTCGACGCGTGTCGATGGCACGTAGATGCCGAGGCTCATCGTTACAAAAAGCGCGCGCTCGATCACTTTCGAGACCGGTACACGGTGCTCCTGAGCTTCTTCAGGGAGGAGGGTCTCCTCGCCGACGATGACTTGTGGACCAACGTGCCTGACTGGTACCACTTCGAGCTGAGGCGGCGCGACTTGACCGCCGAAGGCAACGCCCTATTCAAGCTCTGCACCGGCACCTGGAATCCCGCGTTTGGTCAAGGCCACACGAAGCGGCATCTCGTACAGTGGAAGCGCAGGCTCAACGAACTTCGACGGGACTCGGCGGGTACGCGTCCTGTCGGCTAACACGACGTCTCGGAAATTACACAACTTTCAGAAAACAGAGGTCTTATGGTTCGCGTGCCAGCGCGCTAAGTTCCTGCCCTGGTTAATTCCGACAGATGTCGTGACAAGGATCGGCAGGAATGGCTTGAGGCCCAACCGGGCCGCCCTCCTAGAGCCCAGGGCCGAGGCCGCAGGCCGATGCCCTGGGTGGCGGGGGGACGTCAAACATCCTGCGGCCTGAAGGGCCGCGCTAGCGTTGACGGAAGGGCGAGAATCGCACCCGCGATACGGCGAGTAGCGCGGCCCTCCAGGCCGCAGAGACGGCGGGGGCACGTTGACCCAGGGCGTCGGCCTGCGGCCTCGGCCGAGCCAGCTTGGCACCTGCGGCCTGGCCCGATCACACCGACTCGGACCTCCCGATCTCCTTCGAGAGCTCTGGCCATGCGGAGGCATTCGGAGTAGAATTGGAGTAGTCGCGGAAGAGGAGAAGGCGCATACAGATATCGCAACGT
>JBAPYB010000037.1:0-8251 GCA_049284515.1 Thermoanaerobaculia bacterium | reverse complement strand
AATCGTCGAAATCAGGGCGGGTCGAGCCCCCAACCTGCCGCCCAGACCCGCCCCTACTCGAAGCTTTGAGACCAAAGTTAGCGCCGAGGACACCGAAGCCGCTCCCGCCCCTCGGCGTCCACGTCTCGGTCGCCGGCGGCATGACCACCGCCATCGAGCGGGCCACGGAGTTGGGCTGCACCGCCGCACAGGTGTTCGTTAAAAATGCCAACCAGTGGCAGGGCCGCGAGCTGCCCGAGGCGGAGGTGGCAGCCTTCCGCGCTGCCCGTGCCGCCAGCCGGGTCGGCCCGTTGGTAGCCCACGCGAGCTACCTCATCAACCTCTGTACCCTCGATCCGGCGCTCCTGGCCCGCTCGCGGGAGGCCCTGGCGGATGAGCTCTCCCGCTGCGCCCGGCTGGGAATCGACGGCTTGGTGCTCCACCCTGGCGCGCACCTGGGGGCGGGCGAGGAGGCGGGAATCGACCGCGTGGCGGAGTCCCTCGACGCGGTCTTATCCAAGATGCCGGACGCCATCCCCCGCATCCTGCTCGAAAACACCGCCGGCCAGGGCTCCTGTCTCGGCTATCGGCTGGAGCATCTGGCCGCCATCCGCGCCCGGGTGGCGAGCCCCCATCGCGTGGGAGTCTGCCTCGACACCTGCCACGCCTTCGCGGCCGGCTACGCCATCCACAAGCCCAAGGGTTACGAGGCCTTCGTGACCGAGATCGAGGACCTGCTGGGGCTCGCGGCGGTGGGCTGCTTCCACCTCAACGACTCCGTGCGCCCCTTCGGCTCCCGGCGCGACCGCCACGCCCACATCGGCGAAGGCGAGATCGGCCTCCCCGGCTTCGCCCGCCTGCTGCACGATCCGCGGCTGCGGGCCATCCCCATGGTCCTGGAAACCGAGCCCGGCGACGAGATGGAGGGTCACCGCCGGGATCTGGAGGTGCTGCGGGGGTTGAGGAAGCCGCGGAAGCCGAAACGTTGCCATGCCTCGATGGCTACTTCTTAAGCTCTATGAATTCGAAGCGTTCGCTATGTCCGTCTGCATAAGTGCATGCTTTTAGGTTACTATTGAAGACGCCGTTGGCACGATTGCAATTTTGTTGGAATGCCCAGAACGCGTGCCATTGAAGAGAGGCAAGAGCTTCACTGATTTTAGCGTCTCCATTTTTAACTTCCACTAAGATTGCTTCCAGCTTTGACCTTTCTTGTTTTTCCTCCTGCCGTATGCCTTCGATTCGAGCGTCAAGGGTACTGTAAAAGACTACAATCACAGCTATAAATATAGCCAAAATAGCTAGGCCAATGCCGCATATAACCCCGATGCTAGACCACGATAGAGTAGCGCCCTTACCTGAAGGTCTAATGGCTTTATCGCCTTTCTGCCTGCTATTTCGTTGCTTCTTGGCATGTAGCGGGTACAGCTCGCGAATAGATCAGCGGAGTTGGTATTACCACCATAGATGAGATCCTTTGCTGGCTGGGAGGAACGACCGGACCCTTCTCGAAAATGAACCAGTTCTTTTCTGTAGGAACAATAGTTAGGTGATTTGTGGTAGTCGGAAGTTCGAACTGTCCGAGAATCTCGCCCTTTCTGTTCGGATTTATCTGATGGAGAAGCCATCTCGTTCCCCCCTCGGCTCTCGGTTCACGAGTCAGGAGGTAGAGAAGCCCGTCCCCTCCCCCGTAGAGCCCAACCGGAAGTGTGAGTTGCTCGATACTCTTAAAAAGCAATTCGTCGGTGTTCGGGCCGGTACCTATTGTCGGAATTGGTGGAATTGACCGATACTTTTCTGGGAACGCATCTAACCTGACCACTTCGCCACTACCTGATGAGGGCACTCGATATATAGAAGCCTGTTTGTCCATGACGACAAAGTA
Source organism: Thermoanaerobaculia bacterium (assembly GCA_049284515.1). GTDB lineage: Bacteria > Acidobacteriota > Thermoanaerobaculia > Multivoradales > UBA5704 > DATARR01. Next base: position 6,387 of record JBAPYB010000037.1, on the reverse strand, counting down.
GCCGTCTCCACGGAGACTGCTACTCAGGTACCTATATCCCAATAGGTAGTAGTCGACTTGATCGAAATCGTATAGAAAATCGATTCGCGAGAGAGCTCTAACCGGAGTTCTGTAGAATCCAAACCGCTGGCCGTGTTTGGATTTCACAGACCCAAAGCCGAGAATGTAGTCACCCGCCGCTACCCAGTCATACGTCGAACCGATTCTTCCCTGAGCACTAGTGCTCTCCTTGAGAAGGTTCCCCTGACGAACAGGCTCCAGGTTCTTGTCGAGCCAGAAAAGTCGTTGGTCGACCATCTGCAGCAGAAATTTGTCTTCCACCTTGTCGATTGTGGCAGGAACCATCTCGCTTGGGGGTTTAACCAACTTAGTCTGATCATATAGTTGGACCTTGCCGTCGGCCGCAACCAAGAAGATCGCGTTCTTAACCGGATCCACAATAGCAACGATGGAGCGGCTCGCGACCCAAGCGGCTGAACTTATCCATAGTGGTTCTTTTTCTAACCCAACTCGCGTGCAAGTTTTCGCCGGCTTGGCGGGCTGCGCCAAGGCCGACGCCGCAAGTAGAACCAAGGGGACGAGGCTAAGGTGCCTCATCAATCGCGAATGGCCAAGACTAGTCATGTCTCTATATCTCCCCGAATGGCTCGACATTATGAGCCTCCTTGTTTACACGCTGTTAATACAAATGCCATTCGGGGCACAAACGCAACCCTTCGCGTTCGAACTCCAACGCTCTCCCCGGCAGTCATCGTCTTTCAGGCTCACGCTGCATCTTGTACGATCAGCTCTCGTAGTTGCCGTAGGCTGCAACCGCTTGGCGGAACTACCGGCCGCCAGCTTCGGCTGCGTCGCCAAGCTAATGGTGGAGATGCAAGTCAAAAGCAAAACAGCCCTCAGTCCAATTTTTCGCAAAGGAATGCCCTCTCTATTAATGTCCAAGTATAAGGAGACACGGTCTTGCCGCAATTGTTGAATTCGATGGGATCTAAGACCTTACTACCAAGATCAGTTCTAAGGGGGGGCATGATGCCTTGGGCGGAGGAGATTTGCAAGCACGTAGCCACGGCTTTCAGTCTGCCGCGTGTAAGTCGTCGGTTGCTTCCCCCGGGCTCAGGTGATCGTGCTCCACGGCGCCTGTGACCTAATAAGGTACGCCTCTGGCTATAACTTTGATGTGCTCCTATGCTGTCGGGGTAGGCCTCGTGGCCAAGAGAATGCGAAGTCGAAGGGGCGGGAGTGGTCCTAGATTTGATTCTGGCCCAGGACAGTGGCGCCTTCAACAGGCTCCAATGGGACCAAAATGCCTTTGGCGGGGTCGCGGCGAGGTAATGATACGTGCCGCCCTTAGGACTGGGGCGGCGATAACCTCGGTCGACGCTTTCTGGGTGCCGGTGGCGACGCCAGGCAGGAAATGCTCCGTGAGGAGTACTGCACCCAGGACGCGATCCATCAAATTGGCATAGATGCTGCAATGTTCTCCCCGCACTCCTAAGAAGCTACTGGCCCTTAATCTTCTGGTGCGCCAAACGTCTATAACCGAGCCGGAAGGCGATTCCGAGCCGGAGCTTCGGGCTGGGGTACCGCCTAAGCACAATTTAGCACAGACTGGCAACTTGAAGCTACTCGGTTAAGGTGGCGCCGGAAGTGATGCGCCCCAAGGGGGTTGCGCCAACCAATGACGAGAAATTGGCCACGCACCCTATGACCGTTAGCGCATCCCTGTCAACGCTGGTCTGCAACCACCTCTTTGAAACTTTTGGGAATTATTCCCACAGCTTATGGCTTTGTCAAGTGGGGACTTTGCCCAGACCTCTTCCGTGGACAGCGACCCACCAAGACCACAACCTAGCCGTGTTTCCAAGAGGGGCCTCCCTACCTATGGTGGCCAAACGGGGAGCTTTACGTTAGTTCACCCAGCGGTCAATCAGCCGGTTCACCACGCTCTTGGGATAGCTGCGGGTGGGAGACGGCAGGCCTTTCAGCAGCTTCTCCACCTGGGCCATGGCGTCTTCCGCCGAGGCGACGGGGTTCGCCAGCCACTTGACGTCCTGACGGCGGCCGACGACCACGAGGGCGGGCGCGTAGGGCTGCCCCTCTTCGGCGGACGTCACGCCGTAGGAGGCGGCGAAGTTGCGGTCGTCGTGGAGCAGGGGGAAGAGGAGCTTGCGCGACACCTGGAGGCGCTTGAGATCGTCCAGCTTGGCCGGCGAGATGGCGAGGACCTTGGCGGCCAGCTTGCGCAGCGGCTCCTGCCAGCGGCTCAAGGCGTCGAGGTCGCGGCGCACCCGCTCGCTTTCGGGATCGGCGAAGAAGTAGATGACGAGGGCCGTGCGGATCACCTCGTCCTTGAGCATCAGGACGGCGTCCTCGGTCGAGCTGAGGTCGAAGTTGGGGGCGACGTCGCCGATGGAGATCGGGCCGGGCATGATCGCTCCTTCCGGCTCAGGAGCCGGGCATCAGGGAGGAAAGCGGATGCTTCATCAGGTCGAAATATATCACCACGAACATCAGCAGCAGGATCATGACGAAACCCACCTGGCTGATGACCTCCTTGAAACGCGTCGACAGGTCGCGCCGGATCACCCCTTCGATCGACAGGATGAAGATCTGCCCGCCGTCGAGGATGGGGATGGGCATCAGGTTCATGATCGCGATCGACATGCTGATGAAGCCCATCAGCAGCAGCAGGTCCTTGAACCCCCGCCGGGCCGCGGCGCCGCTCTGGGCGGCGATCTCGATGGGGCCGGCGAGAGCGCTCTTGGCCGACATCTGGCGGCTGAAGATCTTGCCCAGGATGCGGAAGGTGTCCTCCACCATCTGCACGTTGTAGCGCACGCTCTCATAGACCGCCCGGGTCGGGCCGTAGCGCTGGTAGAAGCCGATCTGCACGCCGATCTTGCCGGCGCCGCCCTCGTTGCGGGGCACCACCGGCAGCGTCATCAGCCTGCCGTCGCGCACCAGTTGCACTTCGATGCGCTGGCCGGCGTGCGCCGAGATGGCCTCCACGAAGGCCTTGCTGTCGAGCACCGGGCGGCCGTCCACGCCGCGGATCTCGTCGCCGGGCCGGAAGCCGGCGGCCGCGGCGGGCGCGCCGTCGATGACCTTGATGATCTGCGGCCGGATGCTGGGCAGCAGGCCGGCGAAGTCACCCACGTCGTAGCGCGGCACGCGGCGCGGCGTGATCACCGCGTCCAGAGTGCTTTTGCCCCGCCGGACGGTGAGCGGCACCGGCTTGTCGGGAGAGGAGAGGAGAGTCAGGACCACCGCGTTCCAGTCCTCGACCGCCTCGCCCTTGACCTTGAGGATGAGGTCGCCCCGCTGCAGCCCCGCCTGCGCCGACGAGGTGCCCGCTTCGACGCCGCCGATGATGGGCGGCGAGTCCGGCAGGCTCATCACCTCGATGCCCACCATGAACAGGCCGGCGATGAGGGCGATGGCGAGCAGGACGTTCATCGCCGGGCCGGCGAGATAGACGAGGATGCGCTGCCAGCGCGGCTTGTTGAGGAACTCGCGGGGGTCTTCGGAGATCTCGTCCGGGTTCTCGCCTCCCAGCCGCACGTAGCCGCCCAGGGGGACGAGCGAGACGCGGTACTCGGTTTCGCCGCGGCGGAAGCCCCACAGCCGGCGGCCGAAGCCGATCGAGAAGGTCAGCACGCGGATGTCGAAGGCCTTGGCCACCATTAAGTGCCCGGCCTCGTGGACGATGATGATCACGCCCAGCGCAAACGCAAAGGCGAGAAGATTCGTGAGGATGTCGGTGAAATGAGCCATATTGTCAATCCGTGATTATACCGAACGGCCGAAGGCCCTCAGAGATTCCAGCAGCCAGTGGCCGAAGAGCAGGACCGGGGCGGCGAAGAGCATGGCGTCCATACGGTCGAACATGCCGCCGTGGCCGGGCAGCACGGTGCCTGAGTCCTTGACGCCCGTGCCGCGTTTGATCATCGACTCCACCAGATCGCCGGTCTGGGCCGCCGCGGCCGTGACGGCCGAGACCGCCAGGATGCCGGGATCGATCCGCCCCCCCATCCGGAACCAGCTCCATACCGCGGCCGCCAGCACGGCGATCGCGAAGCTCGCCGCGGCACCCTCCCAGCTCTTCTTGGGGCTGATCACCGGCGCCATCCTGTGGCGGCCGTAACGGGAGCCGACATAGTAGGCCGCCGTGTCCCCCAGCCAGACGATGGCCATGAGCAGGCAGATGAGCCAGGGATCGGTCACCCGCAACAGGTAGAGGCTGGCAATGGGCAGGGCGAAGTAGACTGTGCCGAAGCTCAGGATGCCGAGCGCCGGAAGGGTCTCTTCGAGCGGCGTGCGGCTGAGCAGCAGGAGCGTGCCGAGACCCACCGCGATCACCAGCGGCCCGCTCAGCACGAGCAGCCGGACTTGCGGGGTCGCGGCGCCGTCCGCGAGGGCGGTGCCGATCCCGCCCATCGCCACGGCCGCCAGGGGCACGAGCCCGAGCAGGACGGCGAGCGGCGCCCGGGGCGCCCGCGGGCGGACGATGTGCAGGTACTCGAAAGCCGCCCAGTCGATGACGACAGCCATCAGCACGAACCAGCCCCAGGGGGGCAGCAGGAACAACGCCGCCAGAGAGACGGGGATCGCCACGGCGGCGGTGAGGAATCGCTGCATCGGTCCGGCGTCGCGGCAAAGAGTGGGGAGGAGAGGTCAGCCCGGGAGCCGGCCCAGGGCGAAGACGTCCTCCGCCGTATCGGGCTGCTGGACACCGCCGTAGCGGCGATCGCGCTGCTGGAAGTCGAGGATCGCCTCATAGAGGTCGCGGCGGCGGAAGTCGGGCCAGAGAGTCTGGGTGACCCAGATCTCCGCGTAGGCGATCTGCCAGAGCAGGAAGTTCGATACCCGCAGCTCGCCCGAGGTGCGGATGAGCAGGTCGGGATCGGCCTGGCCCGAGGTGTAGAGGTAGCGGCCGAGGGTCTCCTCGTCGATGTCCGCCCGCTTGCCGGCCGCCCAGTCGGCGACGATGCGGCGGCAGGCGTCCACGATCTCGCACCGTCCCGAGTAGTTGAGGGCGATGTTGAAGCTCAGGCCCCGGCAGTGGCGGGTGGCGTCGACGGTGGCCTGCAGCTCGCGCACCACCGACGGGTCCAGCTCCTCCCAGCGGCCGAGGACGTTGAAGCGGATGTCGTTCTCGGCCAGCGCCTCCCGTTCCCGGCGCACATAGTCCTTGAGCAGGTTCATCAGGGTCCAGACCTCGAACCGCGGGCGCTTCCAGTTCTCCACCGAGAAGGCGTAGAGGGTGAGCACCTCGAGGCCGAGCCGGGCAGCCGTCTCCACCGTCTCGCGCACGGACGCAACTCCCGCCCGATGCCCTTCCACCCGCGGCAGGTTGCGCCCCTTCGCCCAGCGGCCGTTGCCGTCCATGATGATGGCGATGTGCCGGGGCAGGCGGCCGAGGTCGAGCCGGCGAACCAGCAGCTCTTCAGGGGTACCCGGGGTCGCGAGTTTGGACAGGTCTGCCATGGCTGAGGGCCTCTAAATTATCACAGGCGGTGCCGGATCGCCTGCGAGGCGCCACTCCGGCGGATAGAACACCCGCTCCAGGACGAGCCCGTGGGCGGGCGCCGTGGGTCCGGCCGCGGCTCGCGCTCCACCGGCGAGCAGGGCGGCGAAGCTTTCGGGGGATCGCCTTCCGGTACCGACTTCGACCAGCGTCCCCACCAAAGCACGAACCATGCCGCGCAGGAAGCCCTCCCCCACGATCCGGAAGCGCAGCTCCTCTCCCGCCTCCTCCCAGCGGGCGGCGGCGATCGTCCGGCACGGCTGCCCGTGGGAACCTCCGGCGAGGGCGAAGGCGGAGAAATCGTGCCGTCCTGGCAGAACCGCCGTCGCCCGCGTCATTTTTTCGAGGTCGACCCTCGCCGAAACCCGTGCCACGAAGAGGGAGTCGAGGGGCGAGACGACGGCGGCGCGGCTCAAGGTGTAGACGTACTCCTTGCCCCAGGCGTGCTTGCGGGCATGGAAGCCGACGGGTATCTCGGCGGCACCGAGGACGCGCACGTCGTCCGGCAACAGATGATTGACTCCATGGACCAGCCCCCGCGGCGCAAACGGCTCCGCCAGCTCCAAGTGGGCCACCTGGCCGCGAGCATGCACGCCGGCGTCCGTGCGACTGGCCCCGGTGATCCGCACGACACCCCTCCTGGGACCCAGGAGCCGCGCCAGCGCCTCTTCCACCACCTGTTGCACCGCCACGGCGTTCGCCTGCCGCTGCCAGCCGGCGTAGGCGGCACCCCGGTAGGCGAGGATGAGGCGGTAGGTGGGCATCAGATGCCTCTGGCCCAAGAGGGCGTCTCGAAAGCCGGCTGCGTCCCCTCCGAAGCCTCACCCCCGGCCCCTCTCCCGGGGGGAGAGGGGGGACTT
>JBAPYB010000036.1:0-8474 GCA_049284515.1 Thermoanaerobaculia bacterium | reverse complement strand
GCCCCGGCCTACGCGCTGCATGCCGATCCACGCCTCGCCGGCCGGCTGCTTGCCGGCACCGTCGACGGCGTCTGGGAGAGCCTCGACGCAGGCCTCCACTGGAGCCGGCTGGGGACTGGCCTCGCCGCCGACACCATCATCGACGAGCTACGGCTCGACGAGGGCACCGGCACCTGGTACGCCGCCAGCTTCGAGAGCGGCATCTTCCGCGGCGTCGACGACGGCCGCACCTGGGAGCCGCTCGACGGCGCGCCCGACCTCTCCGGGCCGTCGATCGCCATCGACCCGCTCGGCGGCCTGCTGGCCGCATTCCGCGGGCTTGGCGTCTGGCGGTGGGCTCCCGGCGCCAGCGCCCCTCACTGACCAGCGCCGAAAGAGCGCCAGGCTCTTTTTGTCGGCTCGCCGCAAAGGAACGCATGTTCGCCCAGGGCTACAAGAGGGTGAGTCTTTGGGCTATTGCCGGCAATGAAAGGGCGATTCAGTTCTACTTGGCTGCCGGTTTCCAGCCCGAGCCGCAGTCGATCAAGGAATTCATGCTGGGCGGAGTCCAACTGCAGGAGGTCCGGTATGTATTCAACGGTGACGGCTAACCCCTCCATCGAGCGGACGTCCACAAGCGGGCTTCGCCCACTTGCGGCCGCTGCTCATGTCAAACGTTGCTGCCGGCAAAGACCATGCTTAAACAAACTCTATTGGCTATTTCGTTTCTCGCGTTCAAGCGGTGGAGCGCCTGGCGCGGTGCCTTAGACGCTTCAGGTGGGGATGCTGGCGCGGCTCAAGACGCCGTGAACCGCAACCCCTCGTCATTCCGGGCCCTGAAGAGGTAACCCAGCACCCGTCGTGCCTGCTCGGCCGTGGCCTCTTCGCGTTCGGCGGCTTCCTTGAAGAGCTTCAGCGCGCCCAGGGCCTCGCGGTGGACCCCTTTCGACTCGAAGACTTTGGTCAGCTCCTTGGACAGCCCCTTCACCTCGGCCGCCCGGCCTTCTTCCAGCAGCATAACCGCCTCTTCGAGCAGGGCCAGGGCGACGTTATAGGTCATGTTCAGCTCGGCGAAGGCCTGCCGGGCCTGCGCCAGAAGCTTCAGGGCTTCTCCCCTCCGCCCCAGGCCCGCATGAATGCGACCCTCCAACCAGGTTACGCGAATCAGAAAGATTTTATCTCCCAGCTCGACGCCGAGAGAGCGCACCTGCGGCACCAGCTCCGCAGCTTCGTCATAGCGGCCGACCTGACAGTAGGTCGTGGCCAAATTGAAGTCCAGAGTGTTTCCAAGTAGCGGGTCGGCGTTGCGGTCGATTTTCGGAGCGGCTCGCAGGAGGGACTCGATCGCGCGCTCGTACTCTCCCATCACCTCCAACGTGAGACCTTTCTTGATCAAGGCACGCTCTGGGCTACGGCCCTCAGCAATCGCTTGGTCGAGGCGCGCGAGGGCCTCGTCGAAACAGCGCTCAGCCCGCAGCAGCGAACCCTCCAGGTCGAGCATCCTGCCGGGGTCCAGCAGCCCTTGTGAATCGGCACCCGAGAGCCACAGCCGCTTGGCTTCGACAAACGCGGCCCTCGCCGGCTTCAGCTCACCGCGGACTCGGAGGACATTGGCCTTGCCGTGCCCCGCGGCGTAGCCTTGCACGCGGCGGGGAAACCCCTCCGGCCCGCGCACCCGCTCCGCGATCTCTCCGGCGAGGTTCGCCCAGGCGTCCGCGAGCTCGATATCGCGAGAGGCTTCCCGTTCCGAGGCATGGCTGACCCTCTCGCACAGGGCCCAGGATTGAAACTCTTCTTCCAGGCGGACCACCGCCAGCCGCTCCTCGGGTGAGAGGCCCGCCAAGCGTTCAAAAAGCTCGGCGGCCCGCACGCGGTCCTCGGCCCGCGGCTCGCTCGCTGGTAGCGGCAGGGCCACCAGCCGTTCATAGCTCTCCCGGGTGTGAGAGCGGAGATCCTCGTCCAGGCCTTCCAGAAGATCCTCGGCGCTCTGGCCGCGCCGGCGGCGGGCCGCGCGGAACCTTTCGTACCGGCGCAGGAGATCCTCGGCGTCCGCTGCCGTGATCCCCTCGTTCGCCGCCAGCCGCTCCAGATAATCCAGCCGCGCCTGGAGCTTTCCCTGCTCGATCTGCCCGATGATCCCCGGCGGGTCGCCGATCTCCTCGCTGAGCTGCTCCTGGGTCTTGCCGGAGACCGCGCGGACAAGGCGTGCCTTTAGGTTCTCTCGTTTCATTCCTCCCTCCCCCAAGAAAAGTGGCGTAATTCCGCCTGTGCAGCACCGTAAGATGGCGAACGCGGTCCGCGCGGGCCATGGCGGCTCGCGGCCGGCGCCGCGGCGGAGACTCCAAACCATGCGCCGCACCCTCGTCGCCGTAACCCTCGCCTCATCCCTGCTGACCCTCCCTTCCGGCCGCCTCCTCCAACCGCTCTGGAACCTCGTCTCTTCGCTGTGGGCCGTGCCGGCCCAGGAAGGCTGTGGGGCGGACCCCGACGGCCGATGCCTGCAACAACAGCCGAAGCTCGATGCTGGCTGCGGAGCAGACCCAAGCGGCCGGTGCCTGCCGCAACCGCAGCTCGACGAGGGCTGCGGCGCAGACCCCAGTGGCAGGTGCAACCCTGGCTCATAGCTTGAAGCGGAGGCCCTGGTCGTGCCGGGCGCGGAAGAGATACATCAGGACGCGGCGCGCCAGCTCGGGCGTCGCGTCTTCGCGCTCGGCGGCTTCCAGGAAGAGCCGCAGGGCCTCCAGCGCCTCCCGGTGGACTCCCTTGGACTTGAACACCTTTGCCAGCTCCTGGGCCAGCACCTTGACCTCGGCGACCCGGTCCTCTTCGAGCAGCAGGATCGCTTCTTCGAGCAGGGCCAGGGCCACGTCGTAGGACATATTGCGGCCGGCAAACTCCCGCCGGGCCTGCGCGAGGAGCCCCCGGGCCTCCTCGCAACGGCCCAGGCCGGCTTGAATACGGCCTCGCAACCAGGTGATGCGGCTCAGAAAGATGACATCTCCGAGCTCGGCGGCAAGATGGTGCACCTGCGGCACCAGCTCTGCGGCTTCGGCATAGCGACCGACGTGGGTATAGCAAACGCCGAGGTTGAAGGGCAGCATGTATGAAAGGCGGGGATCGCCCGCACGCTCCACAAGCGGCTCCGCCTGCACCAAAGTCTCGATCGCGCGCTCGTACTCGCCCATTACCTCCAGCGTGAAACCTTTTTTGATCAGAGCAAGCTCCGGGCTGCGGCCCATGGCCGCGGCTTCGTCGAGGCAGGACAGGGCCTCGTCGAAATGGCGCTGAGCCCGCAGCAGCGAAGCTTCTAGGTCGAGCATCCGGCCCGGATCGAGCAGTCCGAGGGGATCGGCGCCTGAGAGCCACAGCCGCTTCGCCGCCGCGAAGTCCGCCGCGGCCGGCCTCAGCTCGCCCTGCACCCGTAAAATGTTGGCACCGAACCCGCCCGCGAAGCCCTGCACGCGGAGTTGCCACCACTCCGGACCGCGGACTTTCGACGCGATCTCCCGCGCGACGCTCGCCCAGGCCGCCGCGCTCTCCAGGTCGCGCGACGCCTCTCTCTCGGAGGCCTCGCAGGCTCGCTTGCACAAGGCCCACGTCTGGTAGCGGTCGACGACGCGGACCAGCGCCAGCCGGATCGGCGGGGGTTGCTCCGCCAGGCGGCGGAACAGCGCTTCGGCCTGCCGGCGGTCGGCGTCCACCTCGTGAGGCTCCGGGTAGCCCTCGACCGGGACGGCGCGGGTGCGGAGGGCGGCCTTGGAGAGAGCTTCCCGGGTCAGGAGCTTGGCGCCGCGGCCGGCCTCTTCGATCTCGGCGCGCTCCTCCTCCGTCAAGCCGTCATGAACGCTGAGCGCGGCCACCGACTCGATGCACTCCGCCACGGCGCTGACCGCCGCGGGCGAGCACTGGATGGCGGCGAGCAGCCGCTCGAAGATGTCGTCCTTCATCTCGCGCTTCCGCGGGCGCCGCAGATGGTGCGAGACGTTCCTCTCGGTCATGCCGGAGCGGGCGCCGATCTCCTTGAAGCTCACTTCGTAATAGGCCGCGAGCATCTGGAGCAGCTTCTGCCGGAAGGTGAGCTTGTCCGCCATCGAAAAGCCTCCTGCTGTGAGTGTCTTCCAAAAAACTGAGTGCGCTGGCGGGACCAAGCGTGACAACTCCGGCCCTGCAAGTTTCTGGTCCCAACAACCTCCCGGTACTTAGACGCGACCCTTCTTACTTTCTGACCATGCGAAGTTACGCCTCTACTCTGGGGCAGAGTACCAGAGAGGGGGCTCGCCGCTGACAATGCGCCACAGCTTGAGAGAGACGAGGGAGACCCCTGAGCAGACTGCACCCCAACCACCCGGCACCGGCCGTGCTTCAGCGCTTCCTGAGCGGCGAGGCGGCAAGTCCCGAGGTGCGGACCGTCGTGCGCCACCTGCTGGCCGGCTGCCCGCAGTGCGTGGCGGTGACGCGGCCTGCGTGGGGGGCTCGCGGGGGGACGAATGGAGGCCATGAGGTGATCGAAGGCGCAAGGAAGGAAGTGCGGGCTGTCATCGAGGACCTGAAGGCGATCCGCTACCGGCTGTGGGGCGTATACGGGAGTATTCCGCCGACTGCACAGGAGACGTCGCGGGGAGACCTCGAAGGCGATCCAGACGTGGAGACGGAGCTGCGCACCGTCATCGCCAACGGGGTTCGCAACGGCCTGGACCCCCTCATCGACGATCTCGAAACGGCCGTCGAGTATCAGCCGGATCCGGCGGCGACCGGCTCGCCGTCTATCTCGCACCTCGACCTCAGCGTCTTCAGCGAGGCGACCCGGCAGGGGCTCTACGAGGCGGTGGCGGCGGAGAACTTCAGGTCTGCAAAGCTGGAATCCGGCGAGGACTCAGTTCCGCAGTACACCGCAGCACAGGCCGGCCTGGAGGTGGTCTGGGCCTGGGGACGCTGGTTTGCCACGTGGTGGAAGCTGGAGCTTCCGGACACTCTCCCGGAGGCCGAGAGGCGGGAGATTCTCCTGCTGCAAGAGAACCGGCGTCGGCCGGGCACGCTGGCGTATGGCGAAGTTTGAGGGTATGCACCTTGAACGGCCACTTCGAGCTGACGGTGAAGGTCTCGGGGTTCCTGACCCTGCCGGCCAGGATCACCCGCGGACTGCGCGTGGTTCCCGGCGATCTCTTCACTCTGCACGAGGAGCTGCCGGGCGTTCTGTCTCTGGAGATCTACCACGAGCTCCTGGCCGACAACTGGGAAGCCCTCTCGCCGGTGAACCGCTGGCGCTATCTCGAGAAGTATCTCAGCCGGCCGATGACCACGCTGGACCGCAGGAGAGCTCTCGCCATTCCGGAAGAGCTCTTTCCGCTGCGAAAAGGGGAGAACGTCTGGCTCTGGGTCATGGGCTCCGGCCGGTCGCACAGTCTGCTCCTCTTCGAGAAAGGCAAGAATGATCACCGACCGCGAAACGGCGACAACGGCGCCTATGAAGCAGCGGGGTCTGTACGCGACGCCTTCGCCGTTGGTGGCCTTCGTGGTCCGGTCCGTCCACCTCTTATTGCGGCGCCGCTTCCGTAAGCCCGCCGGGCTGGCTGATCCCACGGTGCGCCTTTTGGATCCGGCGGCAGGGCCGCTGAACTTCGTGCTCGCGGCGTGCCGGCGGGCCGTCGCCGCGCACCGGGTGGGAGGCGGCAACGTTCAGGCGCTCCTGAGCCGGCACCTGCTGCCTCACTTCCACGGCGTCGAGCTGCTGGCCTCCGAGCACGCCCGGGGGCTCGTGGAGGTGCGCCGGTTTCTGGAAAGCCAGGGCTTTGCAGGCCGGCGCGAACGGTTCTCTTTCCGGCTGGCCGACGCGCTGGCCGGCCCCGAGGTGACAACGTTCGAGCCTTCGGAGGAGAGGGCCGTGCCGGTGCTGTTGGGCAACCCGCCCTGGTGCGGCCATTCCGCGAACCAGGGACGTTGGATTACCTCGCTTTTGCGTGGCTACCCGCTGTCGGACGGACGCGAGGAGGAGGGTTATTACCGGGTGGACGGCCAGGCCCTGGGAGAGCGCAACTCGAAGTGGCTCTTGGACGATTACGTGAAATTCCTCCGCCTCGCGCAGTGGAAGATCGATCAGGCCGGAGAAGGGATCGTCGCGTTCGTGGTCAACCACAACGGGCTCGATGCCTTGACCTTTCGCGGGTTTCGCCGCTCGCTGATGGGAACCTTCGAGGAGATCTATGCCCTCGACCTGCACGGCAACCAGCGGAAGAGAGAAAGGGCACCGGATGGCGACCGCGATGAAAATGTTTTCTCAGGCGTGGCCCAGGGAGCGGCGATCCTCTTGCTGGTGAAGCGGCCCGGGCTGCCGCGGCGAGTTTTTCGCGCCGACCTCTTCGGCACTCGCAAGGCCAAGCTTCGCACGCTGAGCCGGGGCAGCGTCGAGACCACTCCGTGGAGCGAGGTGCAGCCGCGCTCTCCCTCCTACCTGTTCCTGGCCGGAGCTGGCCGCATCGAGAAGGAGTACCAGCGGGGAATGGCATTGCCGGAGATCTTCCCGGTTCATTCGGCGGGAGTGATCACCGGCAGGGACGCCCTGCTGACCGGGCTCGATTGGCGGGCCTTTGAAGGCCGCGGCGAGCTGCGAGCCGGCGAGGATTGGCGCTGCAAACTGACCGCCTATCTGGCGCGGCCCTTCGACGTTCGCCACCTGTTGTATGCGCCCGAGTTGCTCGCCCGCCCGCGCCGCGCCCTCATGGCCCATATGGGGAGCGGGGCGAACCTAGGCCTGATCGTGGCGCGGCAGTGCAAGGAGGAGCCGGGAGCGATGGTGACCCGCTGGATCGCGGGCCACAAGGCGGTGAGCGCTTATGACGTCAATTCGGTCTTTCCCTTGTACCTCCACCCGGAAAACGGCGGCGCCGCCAACGTCTCTCCGGAGCTGTCGCGGCGGCTGGCGGAGCGATACGGCAGGAGTCCCAAGCCCCCCGAAATTCTCGCGTACGTCTATGCCGTGCTCTACAGCCCTGTGTACCGCAGGCGCTATGGAAACCTGCTCAAGAGCGGCTTTCCCCGGATTCAGTTTCCGCCGGAATCGCGGCTCTTCCGCCGGCTCGCGGAGCTGGGCGGCGAGCTGATCGCCCTGCACCTTTTGGAGGACGAGCGCTTGCGCGCCGCCCCGGTGCGGTTCGTCGGCGATGGCGGCCAACCTCTGGGAGCCGCCCGGAGATCGGTCTGTGACTACCGGGAAGCCGAGGGCCGCCTCTACGTCAACGAGCACGGCCTGTGCTTCGAGGGCATCGAGCCCGAGGTCTGGGCCTTCCGAGTCGGCGGCTACCAGGTGCTCGCCAACTGGCTGCAAGCCCGTGCCGGCCTGGTCCTCAGCCACCACCAGAACCGGGAGCTGCGCCAGATCGCCGAAGCTCTGCGGTTGACTCTGCGGGCCCAGGATGAAATCACCGTGGCAGAGGAAAGGTGACGATGAGCATCCGGCAACTGAAGGCGGAGAATCTTACCCCCACGGACGTTTCCCTGCTCCTGGGGCTGTCGTACGACGTGGTGCTGCGGTACGTCCGCGAGCTCGAACAGCAAGGCTTGCTGGAAGCTTATCGCACACCCACCGGCCGGGTGTACCTTCGGCCCGCCGACTTGGAGCTGTTGCGGAAACATCACGAGGAGCGGCCTGTCGCCTCCACCTTCAGAGTGGAAGGGAACATCGATCAGCACAAGCACGTCCTCAAGGACTTAGAGACCCTGGCGAAGACCCTCGAAACGATGGCCAAGCTCGCCAGGTCGCGAATCAAGGCGCTGAACCGGGGGCCGGCCTGCTCGACGACCTGGATCTCGACCCTTCCCATGGCCGGGGTCTCGCTGCGCAAGCCGATTCCAGTGACCGTGGTCTCGGACGGCAAAGCCTTCTCCGCGTTCTCGGGCGACGTGGGAAGCACCGCTTCCGGGCGCAACCGGGTGGAGGCCGTGCAGGAGTTGAGGAAGCGTCTGGCGTACGAGTACGTCTACCTGGATCAGGTGGCCACCAGCAAAGAGGAGACGGAGCGGCTGGAGGACTTGCGGAGGTTCATCCGTGACGACGAGCGCAAGGAGGAGCCATGACGAAGAAAGCCAAGCCGCTGGTGTTGTCTGCCGGCCTGCCCCGTTGCCCTCCGGAACCTGCGTCCCCGAAGCTGGCCAAGCCTTTGAGCTTTCTCTGGAGGAGAAGTCGCAGCTTCTTGAAGCAATCGCTCGATCTAACCAAAGGGGAACTCGGCGACGGTTGCAACTCCTCACAGAGTCTCTCGACTAGATCGAGTCGATGGAAACGACGCCAGTTGTCTACAGCCGGGCGACTACATCGGGGAGCTATACTCCGACAAGTTGTTACCCGACTGTAACATCTCGGATCAAAGGAATCTCCCTAAACCTTTTACTGGCAATCAGTTACGCACAATTTTCACTCCCCCCGACCGGGGGAGGGGAACCCGGTTGGAGCGGTCTTGCGGGTCTCCCTCTTCTCCCGGTGAGGGGGGTGTGGGTGGGGG
>JBAPYB010000035.1:0-15232 GCA_049284515.1 Thermoanaerobaculia bacterium | reverse complement strand
GCGCAGGCGGCGAGCTCGTCGAGCGCGTCGAGGGGCCAGGGCCGGCGCTCGTTCTCCCGCGCCATGCGCAGGAAGATGGGCTGCCCCACGGGCTGGCCCGAGAGGGCGGCCTCAAGCGTCCACTCCCAGCGGTTGATCTGCGCCAGCCGCTCGCCCTCGACGCCGTGCTGGCGGGCGAAGTCGAAGAGCGTGTGGGCGTAGGCGACGAGGGCCTGGACCCGCCGCCGCTCGGTCGCCGGCAGCAGGAGGAGGGCCGGCGCGAAGTCGCCCAGCAGGCCGCGCGCGACTTCGGCGCAGAGGCCGGCGGCCTTCTCTTCGTCGAAGTCCTCGGCAGGACGGCTGACCTCGGCGTCGAGCCGGCTGTGGCGGCTGCGCGAGAGGGAGTCGGCCCGCCAGGTCTCCCCCTCCGGCCGCTCGCCCTGGGGGCCGGTGCCGAGCAGCGACTGGAGGGGCGAAGGACGGTCCGGCGGGGTCATCGGGGAAAGCGTAGCAGGTGCTTGGCGGCAGAGAGCCGAAGCAAGGACATCAGGGACACCAAGGACATCAGGGACGAGAAAGGCTCAGCCTCGGCGGCATCCCTGGTGTCCTTGATGTCCCTGGTGTCCTTTTTGTCCTTGTTTTTCCCAACCCTACGCCAGCAAACGCAGCAGCTCGCGCTGCGGCTCGGCTCCCGTGATCTCGGCGGCCTCGGCCGTCAAGGCGACGTTGATCTCGCTGCGCACGCCGAAGTCGCCCGGCAGGTAGATCCCGGGCTCGATGGAGAAGCCCGTCATGGGCAGGAGCTGGCGGGTGTCGTGGGTCTCCAGGTTGTCCATGTTGGCGCCCTGGCCGTGATCGGTGATGCCGATGGAGTGGCCGGTGCGGTGGATGAAGTATTCGCCGTAGCCCGCCTTCTGGATCACCCTGCGGGTGGCGTCGTCCACCTCGAAGCCGCGCACCGGCTGGCGGGGCTGGCTCGACCACCGGCTGCGCACCAGCTCCCAGCCGGCGTCGCGGGCCGCGGTCACGATGGAGTAGATCTCCTGCTGCCGGTCGGTGGGGGAGGGGGCGCAGACTCCCACCCAGGTGATGTCGGCGTAGACGCTGCCCGCGGTCTTCTCCTTGGCCCACAGGTCGATGAGCAGGAAATCACCGGCGCGGATGACCGCGGACTTGTCCGGGCCGGGCTGGTAGTGCGGGTCGGCGCTGTGGGCGTTGACGCCGACGATGGGGTCCGACTCGGCCCACAGGCCCACCTGGTCGAAGGCGTCGAGAATGAACCGCTGCACGGCGTACTCGTCGGTCTCGTCGCCCTTGCGCAGCGTCGTGCCGACGCGGGCGAAGGCCTCGAGGGCGATGCGGTGCAGGTGGACGTTGGCGCGCCGGTGCCCCGCGAGCTGCTAAGGGCTCCAGGTGGCGGCGAACGCCTGCGCGAGGTCGGCGGCCGAGACCAGCTCCACCCCGGCGGCGCGCACCAGCTCGGCGGTGCCGGCGTCGAGGCGCGAGATGGTGGGCAGCTCGTTGTTGGGGCTGTACTGGGCGGCCAGACGCTGGTGGCCGGAGACCAGCTTCGTCAGCTCCTCGCGGTTCTTCTGCCAGGTGGTGTAGGAGGCCTTCGTCCCCGGCAGGTGGTCGAGCATGGCGGGCTCGAGGTCGTGGACGAGCTTCTTGGGCTCGCCCTGGCGCGGGATCAGGTAGTAGCAGCGGCGGGTGACGAGCTTGCCCTCGCCGGAGAGGCCCAGGAGGTCCAGACCGACGGGATCGTTGAGCTGGAAGCAGGCGAAGAACCAGCCGTCGAGGCCGGCTTCGGCCAGGGCGGACTGGATGGCGGGAATGCGTTCGGCCAGCATGGCACCTCCCTTTCGAGGGGCCGAATCGTATCAGACGGACCGGCGAGGAGATTGCAAGGGATCTGCGGGATGGAGAAACGGGACGCGATTTCTCCTAGAATCGGCGCCTGATTTTCCTGAACTCTCGACAGAAAGGCAGGGATCGATCCATGAAAGCCATCCGCGTAGCATTGTCTGCGCTCGTCGTAGCCCTCAGCCTCGCCGCGGCGCTCCAAGCCGCCGGCGAGGGCAGGGTCGTCGGCACGGTGCTGGACGAGGCCAACGCGCCGATCGAGGGCGTGAAGGTGACTCTCACCCGCAAGGGGACCGGCTACAAGCTGGACAAGGTCAGCGACAAGAAGGGGCAGTTCATGCTGCTCATCCTGGACGCCACCCAGGAGTACGAGATCCACCTCGAAAAGCCGGGATACAAGCCCTACGAAGGGCCGCTGAAGCCCAAGCTGGAAGACACGATGCGCACCAGTTACACCCTGGTCAAGGCCGCGCAGGCCCCGGGGCCCAAGGAGCTGACGGGCAACGACAAGGCCATCGCCGCCTACAACGAGGGCGTGAGCCTGCTGCGGGCCAACGACCTGGCCGGCGCGGCGCCGAAGTTCGAGCAGGCGGCGGCCTTCGACCCCAAGCTCGCGGAGGCCAACGGGGCGCTCGCCGATCTCTACCTGGAGCTGGGCCGCAACCCCGAGGCGCTGGCGGCGGCGGACCGCTACCTCGCCGAGAAGCCGAACGATCCCCGGGGCTTGAGGGCCCGCTACGACGCGCTCAAGGCCACGGGCGACAACGAAAAGGCCCGGGCGACGCTGGAGGCCCTGGCGGCGGCCGATCCGAAGGGAGAGGGCACGGCCGTGCGCTACTTCAACGAGGGCGCCGAGCTGACGCGGACGGGCAAGTACGACGAGGCCGCCGTCTGGTTCGAAAAAGTCGTGGAGATCGCCCCCGCCGAGCCCAAGTTCGCCAAGGCCCACTACGTCCTCGGCCTGACCTACGCCAAGGACGAGAAGGACGCGGCGAAGAAGGCGCGGGCCAAAGAACATCTCCAGACCTTCCTCCAGATGGCCCCCAACGACGCCGACGCCGGCACGGCGAAGCAGCTCCTGGATTATCTGAAGTAGTCCTACAGCGGCAGCCGGAGCAGCGCTTCGCAACCGGGCTCGGGAGCACGGTTCTCCAGGGTGAGCGTGCCGCCGTGGGCCTCGGCGATCTGCCGGGAGAGGGCGAGGCCGATGCCCGTCCCTCCCGGCTTCGTGGTGTAGAAGGGGACGAAGAGGTTCTCGGTGTTGGAGAGGCCGGGTCCCTCGTCCTCCACCCGCACCTCGACGTGCGTGCCGTTCTTGCGCCAACCCACTCCCACGCTGCCGCCGGTCAGCAGGGCGGCGTCGACGGCGTTGCGGATGAGGTTGATGAGGAGCTGCTCGAGCTGGTCCGGGTCCGCCTCCAGGGTCACCTCGGGGCCCCGCTCGACGAAGACGGGGAGGCGCGTCTCCAGGGCGGCGCTGCGCTGAACGAGCCGCGACAGCTCGCAGGTGGTGGGCTGCGGGGCCGGCAGGCGGGCGAGGCGGGCATACGCCGCCATGAAGCGGATCAGCGCTTCCGAACGGTTGCCGATCACCTCCAGGCCGCGCTCCATGTCCTCCTTCCAGTCCTCGGGCGGCGGCTCGCGGGTGAGCAGGCTGGCGAGCGTCGAGGCCATGGAGTGGATGGGCGCCAGCGAGTTGTTGAGCTCGTGGCCGAGCACCCGGATGAGGCGCTTCCAGGCCTGCCTCTCCTCCTCGCGCAGGGTGCGGGAGAGATCGGAGATCACCAGCAGGCGGTGCGGCAGGCCGCCTTCCCGGAAGGTGCTGCTGCGCACCTCCCAGCGTCCCGGTCCGCTGGCGAAGGTGCGGGAGAGGATGGGCGGCATCTCCCGTTCGAGGAGGTCGGCGAGCCCCAGCTCCTCCTCGGTGCGGCCGACGAGCCGCTCGCCGGGCTCGCCCAGCAGGCGCTCGCCGGCGCGGTTGACCAGCCGCAGCTTGCCGGAGTCGTCGAAGGCGAACACCGCCACGTCCACCTCCGCCACCACGCGGTGGAGCAGGGCCGCGGCCTCCACCGCTCCCAGCCGCTGATCGCGCAGCACCTCGCCGATGGCGTTGACCTCGTCCACGGCATAGGCCAGGGCGTCCGACTCCTGGGGCGGGCGGGCGCGCTGGGAGAAATCCCCCTCGCGCAGGGCCGAGAGGAGGTTGGAGAGGGTCTGCAGCGGCCGCACCACCTCGCGGCGCAGCTTGAGGGCGAGCTGGATCCAGAAGTAGACGACGAACAGCGTCACCGTCCAGCGCAGCTTGGCGGAGTGAGCGTCGAGAAAGACGAAGAGCAGGGTGAGGACGGTGCCGGGCAGGCTGATGCCCAGGGCCAGGACGAGGACGCGGTCCTCGAAGCCGAGGGCCGGCCGGTTGCAGCGGAAGAGGCCGCGGAAGGCGATGCGGCGCGGCCGGCGCCGGGCCAGCGCCGCGCTGCGCTCAGAGGCCATGCTTCTCCAGCCGGCGGTAGAGGGCGCTGCGCGAGAGCCCCAGCGCCTGCGCCGCCTGGCTGACGGTGCCGTAGCGGGCGAGCGCCTTCTGGATGAGGACTCTTTCCACGTCTTCGAGAGGCAGGTCCTCGAGCCGCGCCGGCGCGGCGGCGGGGGTGGGGGACTGGAGCCCCAGGTCCTGCACCTGCACCCAGTCGCCGCGCCCCATCAGCACGCCCCGCTCGACGGCGTGGTCGAGCTCGCGCACGTTGCCCGGCCAGGGGTGCGCCAGCAGGGCGGCCCGCGCTCCCTCCTCGAAGCCGCGAAACGTCTTGCGGTAGCGCTGGGCATGCTGGCCGAGGAAGTGCTTGGCGAGTTGGAGGACGTCCGCCTCGCGCTCGCGTAGGGGCGGCAGGGGGATCTCCACCGTATTGAGGCGGAAGAGGAGGTCCTGGCGGAAGCGGCCGGCGGCGACCTCCTCCCGCAGGTCGGCGTTGGTGGCGGAGAAGACGCGCACGTTGGCGGTGCGGGTCTTCGAGGAGCCCAGGCGCTCGAACTCGCCCGTCTCCAGCACGCGCAGGAGCTTGGCCTGCTGGGCGAGGGAGATGTTGGCGATCTCGTCGAGGAAGAGGGTGCCGCCGTCGGCCAGCTCGAAGCGGCCGACGCGGTCGGTCCTGGCGTCGGTGAAGGCGCCGCGGACGTGGCCGAAGAGCTCGCTTTCGAAGACGGCTTCCGAAAGGCCGCCGGTGTTCACCGTCACCATGGGGATCTCGCACCGGGGCGAGACGGTGTGGAGGGCGCGGGCCACGACCCCCTTGCCCGTGCCGTTCTCGCCGGTGATGAGGACGTTGGCTTCCGACGGGCCGACGCGGGCGATGAGCTCCATCACCGGCGCCATTTCGGCCGACCCGGCGATCAAGGTGGGCTCGACAGGCCCCCGCAGCAGCTCGTTTTCGGCCTCCAGCCGCTCGCCGCGGCGCAGGGCCCGGCGCAGGTCGGTCTGGTTGCGCAGGATGGAGACCAGCCGCGCGTTGTCCCACGGCTTCTCGACGAAGTCGCGGGCGCCCTGGCGCATGGCCTCCACCGCCAGGCCGACGTTGGCCCAGGCGGTCATCACCACCACCGGCAGGGTGTCGTCGATGGCGCGCAGGCGCGACAGGAGCTCGATCCCCTCGCGGCCGGAAGTGGTGTCGCGGGTGTAGTTGAGGTCCATCAACACCGCGTCCAGGTCCCGGCTGGTGACGGCCTGGAGCACTTCCGCCGGAGACGCGGCGGTCACCGTGTCGAAACCCTCCGCCTTGAGCAGCAGCCGCAACGCCTCGCGGACCTCCAGCAGGTCGTCCGCGACGAGCACGCAGGGTTTCGAGAAAACGGTGTTCATCGTGTGGAAGTATAGAGCGCCTCATCACCCCGACCTCCTCTCCCAGGCGATCTGACGGATCGGTCCGATCGGTCCGAGCCGTCGGATCTGGGTGGCGGAGAAGGAACCTGCGGGCAAAAAAAAGGGCTGCCGCGATCGGGGCGGCAGCCATCAAAGGCGCGCGAACATCACCCGTCCACGATGGACGGGGTACCTATTTCCTGTCTAAGCCACTTCAAATCCGCTCTGCGCGAGCTCCCGCTTCTCGGCCTCGCGCTGGGCTCCCGTCTCCTCCTCGACGACGCGGCCGTCGAAGAGGTGGATGGTGCGCTGGGCGTAGCGGGCGAACCGCGGATCGTGGGTGACCATGCAGATGGTCGCCCCTTCCTTGTGCAGCTCCTCGAGCAGCTCCATCACCGACTCGCTGTTGCGCGAGTCGAGGTTGCCGGTGGGCTCGTCGGCGAGCAAGATGGACGGCTTGCCCACCACCGCGCGGGCTACGGCCACGCGCTGCTGCTGACCGCCGGAGAGCTGCGAGGGATAGTGTTTCATGCGGTGCGACATGCCCACCCGCTCGAGGGACACCTGCACCCGCTCCCGCCGCTCCTTGGCGGCCATGCCGCGATAGGTGAGGGGAAGCTCGACGTTCTCGTACACCGTCAGATCGCCGATCAGGTTGAATGCCTGAAAAATGAAGCCGATTTCCCGGTTGCGGATGCGAGCCCGCTCCGAGAAGGAAAGGTCGGCCACCTGCTTGGTGTTCAGCATGTACCTGCCGTCGCTGGGCGTATCGAGCAGGCCCAGAATGGAGAGCAGGGTGGTCTTGCCGCAGCCCGAGGGTCCGGCGATGGAGACGTACTCCCCGTTGCGGATCTCCATGTGAATGCCGGAGAGCGCGTGGGTCTCGACCTCGTCGGTCATGAAGACCTTGGTGACGCCGTCGAGGCTGATCAGCGGTTCGGAATTGGTGCTCATCGGTCTCTCCCCTTGCTTCAGCCGTCGGTTCCAGACCGCACGGCGGATCCCTTGGTTTCAGTGGGTTTCAGTTGAGACGGATCTTGTTGAAGCCGTCCTGCGCCGAGGTGTCCGAGAGGATCACCTTGTCGCCGACCTGCAGCCCCTTGACGATTTCCACCGTGTTGACGGAGACGCGCCCCAGCTCCACCGGCACCCGCTCCGCCCGCTTGCCGTTGTCGATCAGCTTGAACATCTCGATCTTGCTGTTGGCCGAGCCGTAAGCCGGCCGGCCGACGTAGAGCACGTTGTCCAGCCGTTCGATCTCGATCGTGCCGTCGACGGAGATGTCCGGCCGGGCGCCCTTGGGGAGGTCGCCCTCCAGGGCCACGTCGACGATCACCGTGCCGTCCTGCGCCGAGGGCGCCACCCGAATGACGTGGCCGGGGACGATGCCGTTGCGGGTGTCGATCGAAGCGATCTGGCCCGCCAGCACGTCCTTGGCCTGCACCTCGGGGACCTTGAGCTCGGCCTTCAGGCTCTCCGGCCGCGCCACGCGGGCGAGGACGGTGCCGGGGGTCACCCGTTGGCCCACCTGCACGGGCAGCTCCTGGAGCACGCCGTTGATGCCGGCCCGCACCTTGAGGGACTCCACCTGCCGCCGTTTCAGCTCGTAGGTGCCGCGGAACTGTTCCACCCGCGCCCGCTGGGCGGCGAGCTGGGCGTCCGCCGAACGCTTGCTCTGCTGGTAGCGGTCGACCTCGGTCTTCGCCTGCTTGGAAAGCTGGTCGTACTTGAGGCGCGACAGCTTGAAATTGAGCTCGGGGATCAACCCGTCCTTCGACAGCCGCTCGTCGGCCTCCGCCTGCAGCTTGGCCTGGTCGGAGGCCGACTGGGCCGCGGTGACCGACGCCTGCTGGGCGAGCAGATCGCTCTCCAGCTTCGCCTTCAGGTTGTCGTAGTCGGCCTGCGAGGCTTTGAGCTGCGACTCGGCTTCCAGGGCGTTCTGCTCCACCGTCGGATCCGTCATCTCCAGGAGGACCGTGTCCTCTTTCACCGTCACGCCGGGCAGCGCGGGGATGCGCTCCACCCGCCCTTCGACCGGCGCCGAGATCCAGCGCACGTCCACTGGCACCAGGGTGCCGGGACCGCGCACCTGCCGCAGCATCGGCCCGCGCTTGACCTGGTCGATCAGCAGCGTCTCGGAGGCCACGGTCGGCGCCGCCGGCTCCAGCCGCGTCAGGAACACCGTGATGAGGAGGACCACCGCGATACCGGCCACGATGATCACGGTCCGCCTCAAGCGGCGCTTCTGTGCTTGTCCAGTACGAGGTATGTCCATTCCCATGGCGATTCTCTCCGGTCACTCTACGCACTGCGCGTGCCAAGGTTTCAGACGGCGTAAGTGCTTGCAGCGTCGAATTTTAAGCGTTCTTTCACGGGCCGGTTCTGTCCAGTCGCGGGAATCGATCGTCCCAGAACCGGACACTGTGCTAGTCTTTGAAAAGAACCTATGAGCGCTGAGCAGCATCGCCGGTACGCCTCCGCCGTCCTCGGCTTTGGCGTGCTCACGGTGAGCGACAGCCGCCGTCCTGAGGACGACACGGGCGGTCGTACAATCCGCGAAATGGCTGAAGCTGCCGGCCATCGCATCGAGGATTCTACGCTTGTCCGCGACGAAGTGTCAGCGATTCGTGCCGCCTTGCGGAGCCTGCTGGCGCGCCCCGGCGTCGACGTCGTGGTGGTCACCGGCGGCACCGGCTTCTCGCCCCGCGATCTGACGCTGGACGCGGCCGAGCCCCTCTTCGACGTCGCCATCGAGGGGTTCGGCGAGCTGTTCCGGATGCTCTCCTACCAGCAGGTGGGTGCCGCCGCCATGCTCAGCCGCGCCGCCGCGGGCCTGATCGGCGACCGCGCGGTCTTCCTTCTCCCCGGCTCCCCGAAGGCGGTGACGCTGGCCATGGAGGCGTTGATCCTGCCCGAAGCGGCCCACCTGCTGGGCCAGGCACGGCGGAGCGCCTCTCCTTAGGTTCCGCCTATCTTCGTCCCCGGAGCATCCGCCAGAGGATCAGCAGGACGATCGAGCCGAGGACGGCGATACAGAAGCTCCGCAGGTCGAAGCCGGAGATGCCGCCGAAGCCGAGCTGGGTGGCCAGGAAGCCGCCCAGCAGGGCGCCGATGACGCCGATGACGATGGTGATGATGCAGCCGCCCGGGTCGCGCCCCGGCATGAGGAACTTGGCGACGCCCCCGGCGATCAGCCCGAACACGATCCACGACAGAAGGCCCATCACGTGCATTGACGTTCTCCTTTGGTCAGTGGCTCATCGCTGTTGCCAGACTCGTGCCAGGGTGAAGAACACGGACGAACAGGGACGATCAAGGACGAACACGGGACGGCCCCGAAGAAATCCTCCTGGTCTTTGAGGTCCGTGCTCGTCCGTGTTTGTCCCTGTTCGTCCGTGTTCTTCACCCATAGAATGTCCCCGCCATGACCAGCCCCAGCTCCAGCGACCGTCCCCGCCTGTTCCTGATCGACGGGTACTCCAACATCTTCCGCGCCTTCTATGCCATCCGCAACCTCTCCAACTCGCGGGGCGAGCCCACCAACGCCGTCTACGGCTTCGTGCAGATGCTGCGCAAGCTGCTGCGCGAGGAGGCGCCCGAGCTGGTGGGGGTGGCGCTCGACGTGGGGAAGACCTTCCGCAACGAGAAGTTCGAGGACTACAAGGCCAACCGCCGCCCCATGCCGGAGGACCTGGCAAGCCAACTGCCGTGGATCCGCAAGGTGCTGGAGGCCTACCGCATCCCCATCCTGGAGCTGGCGGGCTACGAGGCGGACGACGTGCTGGGGAGCCTCTCCTGCCGGGCGGCGGAGGGGGGGTACGACGTCGTCCTGGTGTCGGCGGACAAGGACCTCATGCAGCTCGTGGAGCCCCGCGTCTCCCTCTACCACACGGGCCGCAACAAGCTCTACGGCCCGCCGGACGTGACGGAGGACTTCGGCGTGCCGCCGGAGAAGGTGGTGGACGTCCTTGCCCTGATGGGCGACTCGATCGACAACATCCCCGGCGTGCCGGGCATCGGCGAGAAGGGGGCGAAGTCGCTCATCCTGGAGTACGGCTCGCTCGACGAGCTGCTGGCCCGGGCCGGCGAGATCACCCGCAAGGCCTACCGCGAAGGGCTGCTCGCCAACGAGGCGCAGGCGCGGCTGTCGAAGGAGCTGTCGACCATTCACACCAACCTCGAGATCCCCTTCGACCCAGAGGCCCTGCACCACGATCCGCCGGATACCGAAGCCTTGCGCAAGCTGTTCACCGAGCTGGAGTTCTTCTCCCTGGTCGAGGAGTTGGGTCCGGCGGACGCGCTGACCGCGGGCGGCACGGCTGCCGCGGGCGGCGGTGAGGAGATCCCCGCCGCCGAGGAGGCCCTGGCGCCCGAGGCGTGGAATGCGGCGGTGGCGAAGCTCGACGGCGAGGTCTACGTCGCCGTCCTGGGAGAGGAGCCGCCGCTCGCCCTCGTCGCGACGAGCGGCGAAGGGAGCCCCGTGGTCTACGCCGACTTTCGGCGGGACGGCATGCGGGAGGCCGCTCTCGCCACCCTCGACCGCTGGCTGGCCGACCCGGAGGTCCGCCTCGCCGGCCACAACCTGAAGGAGGTCCTCCGCCTCTGCGCCCGCGGCCCCGAGTGCCGGGCGGCGATGTTCGACGCCATGCTCGTCTCCTATCTCCTGAAGCCCTCCATCCATGGCCATACCCTGGACGAGCTGGCGCTGGAGCGGCTGGCCCGCAAGCCTTTGACGCCCAAGGACGTGGGCTGGGACCGCGGCCAGGAGCCGGCGGTGGGCGACTCGCGCCTCGCGGCCTACGCGGGCGAGCGGGTGCTCCTCGCCCGCCGCCTCGCCGCCGGCATGCGCCGCGAGCTCGCGGCGAGCCCGCTTGCCAAGGTCTACGCCGAGATCGAGGTCCCCCTCGTGCCGGTGCTCGTCGGGATGGAGGAGGCGGGGATCCTGCTCGACGTCGACTATCTGAAGACGATGTCCAGCGAGCTGGGCCAGGAGATCGCGAGCCTGGAGGAGGAGATCTACCGGCAGGCGGGCGAGCGGTTCAACCTCGGCTCGCCGCAGCAGCTCGGCGTCGTCCTCTTCGAGCACATGGGCCTGCCCGTCCTCAAGCGCACCCAGAAGACGAAGAGCTATTCGACGGGGGCCGAGATCCTGGAGGAGCTGGCCGTCCGCGGTTTCCCCATCGCCCAGAGCCTCCTGCGCTGGCGCGAGCTGACCAAGCTCAAATCGACCTACGTGGATGCCCTGCCCGCCCTGGTGGCGGGCGACGGCCGCCTCCACACCCGTTTCAACCAGGCGGTGACGGCCACCGGCCGGCTCTCCTCGGAGAATCCCAACCTGCAGAACATCCCCGTGCGCACCGAGGTGGGGCGGCGCATCCGCAAGGCCTTCATCGCGCCGCCGGGTTGCGTCCTGCTGGTGGCGGACTACAGCCAGATCGAGCTGCGCATCCTGGCCCACATCGCGGAGGAGGCGGAGCTGATCCGCGCCTTCCAGGCCGGCGAGGACATCCACAAGGCCACCGCCGCCCTCGTCTTCGGCTCGGCCCCCGAGCTGGTGACCGCCGACCAGCGGCGGGCGGCGAAGACCATCAACTTCGGCATCCTCTACGGCATGAGCGCCTTCGGCCTCTCGCAGGCCCTGGGCATCCCCTCCAAGGAGGCGGACAAGTTCATCAAGGCCTACCTGGACCGCTACTCCGGCGTCCGCAAGTACGTGGAGGAGACACAGGCGAGCGCCGAGAGGGAGGGCAAAGTCGAGACCCTCTACGGCCGCGTCCGCTGGCTGCCGGACATCCAGAGCAAGAACTGGAACCTGCGCGAAAACGCCCGCCGCATGGCCATCAACGCCCGCATCCAGGGCACCGCCGCGGACCTGCTGAAGATTGCCATGATCGCGATCGACTGCCGCCTGCGGGCGGAGCTCCCCGACAGCCGCCTGCTGCTGACCGTCCACGACGAGCTCGTCCTCGAAGTGCCGGAGAAGGACGCCGAGGCTGTGGCAGCGCTGGTGAAGAAAGAGATGGAAGGCGTCGCCAGCCTTGCCGTGCCGCTGGAGGTGGAGGTGGGGTGGGGGACGAGCTGGTACGAGGCGAAGGGGTAGGCGGAGGCCTTACCTGACCACGATCTTCAGGCCGGGAACCCTGCCAAAGTGCCGCGGATTTCCTGTGGCGACGATCCTGTCCTGGACCAGGGCGGTAGCGGCGATCAGAAGGTCATGGGCCCCGATTACTACACCCTCCGCCTGAAGGTCGGCCCAAATCCGGGAGTGGATTCGCGCCATCTCAAGATTGAAGGGGATGACCGGGAAGGCAGCCAAGATCTTTTCAACGAAGGCTTCTCTGCGACTGCGGCGCACGGCGCTGTCCGCTCGGTGGACTCCGTGAAGGAGCTCCGAGGCGGTTATTGCGGAGAGGGCCACGGGTTCGTCGCCCAGCTCTTGCAGGAGATCCGACAGATCTCCTCCTGAGCGTTCCATTGCGATGAAAATGCTGGTATCGATCAGGAGTGCCAAGGAGAGTCCCCGGCGGGAAGCTGCTCTGCCTGAATCGCTTCCAGATCGCTGCCGAACCGATCGTCCGGTGGCTCTGTTTCCTTCAGGAACCTCACGAGATCGCGCAGAGTGGGGGATTGGGCAGGCTCGATCGGAGCCAACTGGCCGATGGCCTCGCCGCCACGGAGGATCACGAAGGTCTCCCGAGCGTAGCGGACCCGGTTGAGAAGCTCGGAGAAATTTCGGGCGGCCTCGGTCGCTGTCACTCTTTGGCTCATCTCCAGAGAGGATAGTCTGAAAATCAGATCTCCACAAGGATAGTTTCTGTCCGCCCTTCGTTGGGACGGTATGCTTTGGCGATGAACACCGCCCCGCCCAAGCTGCGCATCGGCATCTCCTCCTGCCTGCTGGGCCAGGAGGTGCGCTACAACGGCGGCCACAAGCGGGACGATTTTCTCACGGACGTTCTGGGGCCGTTCGTGGAGTGGGTGCCGGTCTGCCCGGAGGTCGAGTTGGGGTTGGGCGTGCCGCGGCCTCCCATCCGCCTGGAGCGCATCGGCGGCGACGTGCGGCTGCGGATGCCGAGCACGGGGGAGGACCTCACCGCTGCCATGCGTGAATTCTCCCGCATCCGGGTGGAGGCTCTGGCCGGCATGGAGCTCGACGGTTATGTGCTCAAGAAGGACTCGCCGTCCTGCGGTATGGAGGGTGTAAAGGTCTACCCGACGACCGGCGCGCCCGCGCAGGACGGCCGCGGGATCTTCGCCCAGGAGCTTCTCCGGCGGCTGCCGCACCTGCCGGTCGAGGAGGAAGGGCGGCTCCACGATCCGCGGTTGCGCGAAAGCTTCCTTGCCGGCGTCTTCGCCTATCACAGGGCGAGGCAGCAGGGATCGGCTAGGAGCCTGCGCGGCAGAAAAACCGAATAGGGACATCAGGGACAACAAGGACGTCAAGGACAAGAAGACCTCGCTATCGGCAACCTTTTCTCTTCTTGTTGTCCTTGTAGTCCCTGCTGTCCTTTAGGTCCCTGCTTCCGCCCCCGCCTTGCCTGCCCCTTCCCGATGGGACATCATGCCCTCCCTGAAGGAGGAGTCAAACTTGAGAAGAATCAGCTCGATCGTTCTCGGCGCCGCGCTCTTCGTGGCTGCCGTGCCGGCTTTTGCCGGCATTCACTACAAGTCCACGACGAAGTCGGAGGATGCCCGGGGGCGGGGCAACGAGGTCCAGGTGGAAGGTTGGGTCTCGGGCGAGAAGGCGCGCGTGGAGTTCAAGGATTCCACGAGCCCGAATCCGTTCACCCAAAAGGGCACCTACCTGCTCACCCAGGACGGCGGCAAGACCCTCTATCTGGTCAACCCCGAGGAGAAGACCTACTCCGTGTTGGACCTCAACGCCGTGCTGGGCGCCGTGGGCACCGTCATGAACGGCCTGGGGCCGTTGCTGAAGATCCAGTTCTCCGAGCCCAAGGTGGAGAAGCTCGCGGACGAGGATGGCGGCACAGTGGCCGGGGTGCCCGCCCATCACACCAAGTACCGCACCTCCTATACGACGACGATGAAGATGTTCGGCGTAGGCCGGTCGAACGCCGTGGTGAGCGAGCAGGACTTCTGGACGTCCACCAAGCTCGTGGACCCCGGGATGGGCGTCTGGCTGCGGGCCCAGCCGCCGCGGACCGGCAACGCCGACTTCGACCGTCTGCTGACGGCGGAGAGGTACAAGCTTCAGGGTTATCCGCTGAAGATGGTCACCGTCACCACCAACACCGACTCGAAGAGCGGGAAGGCGAACACCTCCCACAGCACCATGGAGGTGACGCAGCTCGAAACCAACGCCACGGTGCCGGCCGGCAGCTTCGAGCTTCCCGCGGGCTACAAGGAATCCCAGATGGTGAAGCCGGAGGGCCCGCGCGAGTGAGCCTTGACGGGCGCTCCGAGGGCGAGCGGCTGGAGAGCCGCGAAATCTATCGCGGCAACACGGTGAAGCTGGCCGTCGACCGGGTGCGCCTGCCCAACGGCAAGGAGATGGACTTCGAGATGATCCGCCACGCCGGCGCCGCCGCCGTGGTGCCTGTGGCCGCAGACGGCACGGTGCTCCTCATCCGCCAATATCGCTATGCCACCGGCGGCTTCCTGCTGGAGATCCCCGCCGGCAAGCTCGATCCGGGAGAGGCGCCGGAGACCTGCGCCGCGCGCGAGCTCGCGGAGGAGACCGGCTTCCGCCCGGCGAAGCTGGAGCCCCTGGGCTGGATCTGGACGACGCCCGGCTTCACGGACGAGAAGATCTGGCTCTTCCTCGCCACCGGGCTCGAACCCGCGACGCAGGAGCTGGAGGACGACGAGATCCTCTCCCTGGAGCGCCTGCCCCTCGCCGAAGCCGTGGAGAAAGCGACCCGCGGCGAGATTCACGACGGCAAGACCGTGTGCGCGCTGCTGCGGGCGGCGGCGCGCCTCACCGCCGCAGGGAACGATACAGCTTGAGCAGCGGCGGCATGCGCACCAGCCGCTCCCGCAGCCGCCATGTGAGGGTCCGCTGCACCGTGGCCACGGTCGTCTCGAGGGCTGTCACGTCCTGGCGCAGCGATTCGTTCAGCCGGTTGAGCCTCTCCTCCTTGGCGGTCAGGCGCGTCAGCTCCCCGGCCATGCGCCCCAGCTCCCAGGTCAGACGCCCCATCTCGCCGGCCAGGCTCCGCGCCTGGAGGTGAGGGTCCAGCCAGCGCAGATAGGCCGCGGCCGCCCGGCCCTCCGCACCGGCCGGGGCCGGCTCCCGATCGCGGTGCTCGGAGACCGCTTGTTCGTAGAGGGCGACGAGCCGGTCCACCGCGGCTTCGAGGCCCGCCTGGGCGCGGACCCGCCGTGAGACCTCGGCGGCATCGGCCGGGTCGTAGCGCCGGATCTCGCGCTCCAGGACGTCCGGCGCCACCGGCTCCCGCAGGGTCCGGATGCCGAAGTTGAGCGGCCGGAGCCGGTCGAAGCCTTCCGCGGTCACCATTGGTCCTGCCCCCGCCTGGTCGCACAGCACCACGGCCGCGCCCACGGCCATGGCTTCGAGCG
>JBAPYB010000034.1:0-2550 GCA_049284515.1 Thermoanaerobaculia bacterium | reverse complement strand
GGGCGGGGATCCGCAGGCGGTCGCCGACCGCGCCCTGGCCTGGTACCGCGCCCACGCCGCCGCCGTCCACGCCGCGCTCTACCGCGAGATGCTGTTCCCGTGAAGGTCCTCATCTACTCCCCCGCCTTCCTCCCCAAGGTGGGGGGGCTCGAGATCAATACCGCCCATCTCGCCCGCCAGTTGGTCAGCCATGGGCTCGAGGTCGTGGTGGTGACGAGCACTCCGAGCGGCGAGAAGGACGACGAGCCCTACCGGGTGGTCCGCAACCCGTCGCCCCGTGAGCTGTTGCGCTGGACCCGCTGGTGCGACGTCTTCCTGCAGCAGAACGTCAGCCTGCGGGGTCTCTGGCCGCTCCTCCTGGTGCGCCGGCCGTGGGTCGTGTCGCACCATAGCTGGTACTGCCGCACCGAGGGCCGCGTGGCCTGGCAGGACCGCCTCAAGCGACGCCTGCTGCGCTATGCGGACAGCTCGATCGCCGTCAGCGAGGCCCTGGCCGAGGACCTCGACACCGAGTGCCTGGTGATCCCCAACACCTACCGCGACCATCTGTTCCGCGTGCTGCCCGACGTCGTCCGCTCGCGCGACCTGGCCTTCCTCGGCCGGCTGGTGTCGGACAAGGGGGCGGACCTCCTGATCGACGCCCTCGGCCTCCTCGCCGAGCAGGGGCTGCGGCCGTCGCTGACGGTGATCGGCGACGGGCCGGAGGGGCCGTTGCTGGCCGAGCTGGCGCGGCGGCGCGGGGTGGCCGGCCAGGTCGAGCTCGTCGGGCTGCGCCAGGGGGAGGAGCTGGTGCGGCTGCTCAACCAGCACCGCGTGCTGGTCGTCCCCTCCCGCTATCACGAGCCCTTCGGCATCGTCGCCCTGGAAGGGATCGCCTGCGGCTGCCTGGTCGTGGGCTCGTCGGGCGGCGGGCTCAAGAAGGCGATCGGCCCGTGCGGGCTGACCTTCCCCAACGGCGACGCCGAGGCGCTCGCCGCCGTCCTCGTGACGGTGCTGAAGGACCCGGAGATCGCCGGCAGCCTGCTGCGGGGCGCGCCGGAGCACCTCGCCGCCCACGGCACCGAGGCCACGGCCCTGGCCTACGTGCGGGAGCTCGAAAAGGCCGCGGCGAAAGGGGCGCGGCGATGAGCCTGCGCTTCCTCATCGTGGTGGCGGGCGCCGGCGTGCTGGCCTGGTCGGTGCGCAACTGGCGGCAGGCGGTCCGCTTCGCCCTGGTCCTCCTGATCGCCGAGGGCGCGATCCGCAAGTGGGTCTTCCCCGGCGCGCAGGACCTCATCTACTTCGCCAAGGACGTGTTCCTGATCGGCGCCTACGCCGGGCTCTGGCGCGAGCGGGCCGCGGGGAAGGTCCGTTACCAGCCGCCGGCGATGCCCGTCCTCTACTTCGCCCTGTGGATGGCGGTCGCGCTCGGGGCGCTGGAGGTCTTCAATCCCAACCTGCCGAACCTGCTGGTGGGCATCCTGGGCTTCAAGGCGTACTTCCTCTACGTGCCGCTGCTGTTCGTGGTGCCGGCGGCCTTCGAGAGCGACGCCGAGATCTACACCTTCCTGCGCCGCTACGTGCTGATCGCCATCCCGGTGGGCGTGCTCGCCGTCTCGCAGTTCTTCAGCCCCTCAACCAGCGTGATCAACGCCTACGCCTGGGGCTCCTCCTCCGAGTACTCCTACATCGCCACCTTCGGCACCTCGACCTACGTGCGGGTCACCGGCACCTTCTCCTTCATCACCGGCTACACCTCCTATCTGATGGCGACGTCCATCCTCGTCCTCACCGTGCTCGGCGTCTCCGGCTGGCGATTCCGCGGCAACCTGCTCCTCTTCGCGGCCCTCGCCATGACCCTGCTGGGCATGTTCATGTCCGGCTCGCGCGGCCCGGTGTTCATGCTGGCCCTCATCTCGCCGCTCTACTGGTGGCTGGCGGTGGCCCGCGAAGGGCAGGCCGGGGCGGTCTTCGGGCGCGCCCTGCTCGCCCTGGGCGTGGTGGCGGCGTGCCTGGCCTATTTCGGGGGCGACGCCGTGGGCGCGTTTTATGGCCGGGCCACGGGCACCAAGGACCTCGAATCCCGCTTCTCGTCGCCGCTGGAATCCCCGCTCCTGCTGCTGCCGGAGGTCGGTCCCTTCGGCCTCGGCATCGGCGCCACCCACCAGACGGCCGCGTTCGTGACCCCTGGAATCGTCCCCTATAGCTGGCTGCATGGACTGGCGGTGGAGGTGGAGACGGGGCGCATCATGGTGGAGCTCGGCGCCGTGGGATTCCTCGCCATCTACTTCACCCGTCTCCTGCTCGTGGGCATCGCGTTGACCCAGGCCATGCGGCTGCGGGCGAGGTTCTACCGCGCCCTGGCCACGGCGAGCTTCCTGTTCCTCCTCATCCAGGTGCTCGGCGGCACCGTCTTCGACGTCACTTCCGGCTTGTACTACTGGTTCTTCGCCGGCCTGACCTTCCTCGCCATGCGGCTCGACCAGAAGGCTGCCGGCGTGCCCAAGCCGGCGACGCCCCGGGTAGCGGTGCTGCCGGCGCTGCCGGCGCTCCCGGCGCTGCCAGCGATAC
>JBAPYB010000033.1:0-24003 GCA_049284515.1 Thermoanaerobaculia bacterium | reverse complement strand
GTGTAGGGGCGGGTCTGGAGGGGCGGGAGGGGGCGCGACCCGCCCTGCGACGGCAAAATCGTCGAAATCAGGGCGGGTCGAGCCCCCAACCTGCCGCCCAGACCCGCCCCTACACGAAGCATTGGGGCCAAAGTTAGCGCCTATGGGGGTAGGGGTGAGGGTCTTCGGGCGGGGGCGTCCCAGCAAGGCCTGTGATACCTTCCCCGGTTCATCGACCGAGGATCTCCGTATGTCCGACACCCCCTCCCCCACTCCCGGCAAAGACTTCATCCGCGACATGGTCGAGCGTGACCGCGCCGCGGGCAAATATGGGGGGCGGGTCGTCACCCGCTTCCCCCCGGAGCCCAACGGCTACCTCCACATCGGCCACGCCAAGTCGATCTGCCTCAATTTCGGCCTGGCCCTGGAGTACGGCGGCAAGTGCCATCTCCGGTACGACGACACGAACCCCGAGACCGAGGACCTGGAATACGTCGAGTCGATCCAGCGGGACGTGCACTGGCTGGGCTTCGACTGGGGGCCGAACCTCTTCCACGCCTCGGACTACTTCGAGCGGCTTTACGACTTCGGCGTCGAGCTGATCCGCCTGGGCAAGGCCTATGTGGACAGCCTGAACGAGGACGAGATCCGCGAGTACCGGGGCACCGTCACCGAGCCCGGCCGTCCCAGCCCGTACCGCGACCGCACGGTGGAGGAGAACCTGGACCTCTTCGCCCGCATGCGGGCCGGCGAGCTCGCGGACGGCAGCGCCGTTCTGCGCGGCAAGATCGACATGGCCGCGGCCAACATGAAGATGCGGGACCCTCTGCTCTACCGCATCAAGCGCGCCACTCACTACCACCGCGGCGACGCGTGGTCCATCTACCCCATGTACGACTTCGCCCACCCGCTCTCGGACGCCATCGAGGGCATCACCCATTCGCTCTGCACCCTGGAGTTCGAGAACAACCGCGACATCTACGACTGGCTGGTGGACACCCTGCCCTTCCCCGAGCCGCCGCGACAGACGGAGTTCGCGCGCTTGAACCTCACCTATACGCTGATGAGCAAGCGCAAGCTCCTCGAGCTCGTGGAGCGCAAGCTGGTGGCGGGCTGGGACGATCCGCGGCTGCCGACCCTCGCCGGCCTGCGCCGCCGCGGCTTCACCCCCGCGGCGCTGCGTGACTTTTGTGACCGGATCGGCGTGGCCAAGGCCAACAGCACGGTGGACGTGACGCTCCTGGAGCACTGCCAGCGCGAGGACCTGAATCCGCAGGTCCCCCGCGTGATGTGCGTGCTGCGTCCCCTGAAGCTGGTGATCGAGAACTACCCGGAGGACCAGGTCGAAGAGCTGGAGGCGCCGTTCTACCCGCACGACGTGCCGAAGGAGGGGAGCCGCAAGGTGCCGTTCTCCCGCACCCTGTACGTCGAGCGGGACGACTTCGCGGAGGTGCCGCCCAAGGGCTTCCACCGCCTCTCGCCGGGGAAAGAAGTGCGGCTGCGCTACGCCTATTACGTGCGCTGCGAGAGCGTGGTGAAAGACCCTGCGACGGGCGAGGTGGTCGAGCTGCGCTGCACCTATGACCCCGCCACCCGCGGCGGCTCGGCCCCGGACGGACGCAAGGTGCCTGGCACCCTGCACTGGGTGTCCGCGGCGCGCTCCGTGCCGGTCGAGGTGCGGCTCTACGACCGCCTGTTCAAGGTCGAGCGGCCGGACCTCGAAGAGGGCGGCTTCGAGACGCTCCTCAACCCACAGTCTCTCGAGATTCTCACCGGCAGCCGCATCGAGCCCGGCGCCGTGGATGCGGCGCTCGGCGAGCGCCTGCAGTTCGAGCGGCAGGGCTATTTCTTCCGCGATCCCGTGGACTCGAAGCCCGATCACCTAGTCTTCAATCGCATCGTGCCGCTGCGCGACTCGTGGGCGTTGGAGGCCCAGAAGCAGTCGCCGGCCGCGGCGGCCGCTGTGCTGAAGCCGACCAAGGCTCCGAAGGAGGCCGAAGCGAAAGCGCCCGAGCCTCTTTCGGCCGAGGAGCTGGAGCTGCTCGCGCAGCTTCGCCCCGAGATCCAGCCGGTCATCGACGAGGTGCTCGCCGCCCATCCTGCTCAGGTGGAGAGCTACCGCAAGGGAAAGACCGGTCTCCTCGGCTTCCTCATCGCGCAGGTGATGAAGCAGGTGGCCGAGGGCGGCGGCAAACCCAACCCCAAGCTGATCAGCGTGATGCTGACGGAGACTCTGCAGGCCAGCGGAAAGTAGAGACCGGCGACATGGGCAAGGGACGTCTGGAGGCTTTCAGCGACGGGGTGATCGCCATCATCATCACCATCATGGTGCTGGAGCTGAGGGTTCCGCACGGGGCGGAGCTGTCGGCCCTGGCGCCGCTGATCCCCGTGCTGCTCAGCTACGTTCTCAGCTTCGTCTACGTCGGCATCTACTGGAACAACCACCACCACATGCTGACCGCGACCCACAAGGTCAACGGCCGCATCCTCTGGGCGAACCTGCACCTGCTGTTCTGGCTGTCGCTGGTGCCGTTCGTCACCGGCTGGATGGGCGAGAACCACTTCGCCGCCGTGCCGGTCGCCATCTACGGCATCGTCCTGATCATGGCCGCCCTGGCGTACACCTTCCTCGCCCGCTCCCTGGTGGCCTACCACGGCAAGGACTCGACGCTGGCTCTGGCCATAGGCAAGGACTATAAAGGCACGACCTCTCTCATCCTCTACGCGGCCGGAATCCCTCTCGCCTTCGTGGACCCGCGGATCTCCATGACCTGCTACGTTCTCGTCGCGCTCATCTGGTTCGTTCCGGACCGCCGGATCGAACGAGTCCTGCCGGAGTGAACGCTACCGCGCGCCGACCGGCGCCAGGCGCCCCTTCAGGTGCGCGATGATCTTGGGCCCGTGGTCCCGGGAGTTTTCGATGAAGATGCGGTCCGTCCAGCGGCCGGCCTGGAGGGTGCCGGCGACGTAGAGCCCGGGCACGTTGGACTCGCAGGTCTCGGGATTGTAGGTGGGGATCAGCGTCTCGGGATCGATGGCGACGCCGCACCGCCGCTCGAAGTCGACGTCCGGCTGGTAGCCGAGGAGCGTGTAGGCTCCTTGCGCCGGCAGTACCTTGGGACCGGACTGCGTCTCGATCTCCACGCCCCCCTCGGGCAGGAAGGCGCGGACCACGGAGTTGAAGTGAGCGGAGATGGAGCCTTCCTCGATGCGGTTCTCGATGTCCGGCTTGACCCAGTACTTGACCCCCGCCTTGACGTGCGGCCCGCGGTGGACGAGCGTCACCCGCACGCCGTTGCGCCACAGGTCGAGAGCCGCCTCGGCCGCCGTATTGCCGGCGCCGACAATGACCACGTCCTGCCCGAAATGGGAATACGGCTCCTTGTAGCGGGTGTAGACCCAGGGGAGGTCCGCGCCGGGCACGTCCAGCCGCCGTGGATTGACGAAGTAGCCGGTCGCAAGCGCCACGGCCCGGGCCCGGTGGGTCCGCGGCCCCTGGAGCCGGCGGGTGGAGATGGTGAAGAGCTCTCCCTCCTTGCGCACGTCCAGGACGTCCTCATAGAGGGCCACCGGCACCTGGTAGCGCTCCACCACCATGCGGTAATACACGAGGGCCTGCTGGCGGGTGGGCTTGACGTCGGGGATGGAGAACGGCACGCCGGCGATCTCCAGCCGGTCCCGCGTGGTAAAGAACTCCATGAACGTGGGATAGCCCTGGATGGCCGAAGTGAGCGGGCCGCGGTCCACGAGCAGAACGGACAGGCCCTGCTGGCGCGCTTCGGCGCCGATGGCGATGGCGGTGGGCCCGGCGCCCACCACCAGGAGATCGAGTGGTTCGTTCATGACTTTCTTGTCTCCCTCCCCTGCTTCCAAAGGTAGAAATGGTCGACCGGCCCGTGCCCATTCCCGGAGCCGAGAGGAAAGGCCGCCGCCATGGCGCCTTGGAGGTACTCGATGGCGCCGCCGACGGAGGCGACCAGGCCGTCCCCGGCCCCCAGGCGGGCGGCGATCGCCGACGACAGGGTGCAGCCGGTGCCGTGCGTCGCCCGCGTGTGGAGGCGGGGATGGGTCCACCAATGCATGTCGCCTGCCACCCACAACAGGTCGGTCACCGCCTCGCCCTCTGCGTGCCCGCCCTTGGCGAGCACGGCAGGCCCGTGGGCCGCCAGGGCCGAGGCAGCCCGCGCCCGCTCGCCCTCGTCGAGAATGGGCCGGCCCGTCAAGGCCTCCAACTCCGGCACGTTGGG
Source organism: Thermoanaerobaculia bacterium (assembly GCA_049284515.1). Classification (GTDB taxonomy): domain Bacteria; phylum Acidobacteriota; class Thermoanaerobaculia; order Multivoradales; family UBA5704; genus DATARR01. The sequence continues at coordinate 19,777 of JBAPYB010000033.1, read as the reverse complement.
GGTCACCACCGTGGCGAGAGGCAGAAGCTCGGACTTCAGCGCTTCGACCGCGTCTTCCCGCAGCAGCCGGTCGCCGCTCTTGGCCACCATCACGGGATCGAGCACGATGGGCACGCCCGTCCCCGCCAGGTGGGTCCGCAGCCGATCCGCCACGGTACGGACCAGCGCGGCGCTCGCCAGCATGCCGATCTTCACGGCGTCGGCGCCGATGTCCTCCAGCACGGCGTCGATCTGCGCCGCCACGATCTCCGGCGGCACTGCGAAGACGGCCCGCACCTCGCGGGTGTTCTGGGCCGTGACCGCCGTGACGACGCTCATGCCGTAGCCGCCATGGGCTGCGAAGGTCTTGAGATCCGCCTGAATGCCGGCACCGCCGCCGGAGTCCGAGCCGGCGATCGTGAGGAGGCGGAGGGGCTGAGGGCTCATCCCGCGCGGGTCTGGAGGCGCTGCCGCCGGACCCGGGCGATGGCGGCCGCGATGAGGAGGATCGCGACGCTGAGCACCTGCGCCAGCGTGAAGCCGCCGAAGAAACGGTCGTCCTTGGCCCGCAGGATCTCGATGAGGAACCGCTCCACGGACATGAGGGCGAACACCGCCAGCGCCACCATGCCCGGCGGCTGGGGCCGGCGCTTGAACAGCCACAGGGCGATGCCCCAGATGGCGAGCGCCAGAGCCGTCTCGTAGAGCTGGGTGGGATGGACCTTCATCAGCGTGTCGTCGGGGATCGAGGCCGGCACGGCGACTCCGAACATCCGCCGCAGGTTGCCGGCCGTGGTCTCCGGCAGGCCGACGGGGAAGGCCAGGCCCCAGGGGAGGTTCGTCGGCCGGCCATAGTCGTCGCCCACCAGGAAACAGCCGAGGCGGCCGATGCCATAGCCCAGGGCGATGCCCGGCGCCACCGCATCGGCCAGCGGCCAGATCGGGAGGCGGCGGCGGCGAATCATCCAGACCACGCACAGGAAGCCGGAGATGAGGCCGCCGTACCAGACCAGGCCCGAGCGGTCGAAGAGAAGGCGCCAATCCATGTTGAGGATGGCGTAGTAGATCTTGGCGCCGAGAATTCCCCCGACGCCCGCGGCGAAGACGACGGCGCTGGCGTCCTCCTCGTCGCCGATGCCGAGCTGCTTCATCCCCCAGCGGAGCTGGAGATAGCCGGCCAGGAAGGCGAAGACCAGCATCACCCCGAAGGGGCTGACCGAGAACGAGCCGATGTGGAAGATTTCCTTGATCATGGGGTCGGGGCGCCTCGCGCCCGGCGAATGGTAGCACGGAGGCGGAATGGCAACAGGACCTGCCGCGAGGATGCTCCCCGGGGTAGACTAGGCGTGGAGACCACGAGACGAGCATGGCCGAGACCCGAGTGCAGTTCGAAACGTCGGTGAGCGAAGCCGGTGAGGGCGGTTCCGCACGGCTCTTCATCTGGATTCGCCGCTTCCAGGGCGACGAAGAGCTCACCGGCCGCTACGAGGTCTTCGACGACCTGGTCCGGCTGGACGGCTTCATCTCGCGCCAGGCCGCCGCGGGCGAGGACACCGCCGTGCTGCGAGAGGCCCGGGAGCGCTTCGCGGAGCACCTGGGCGGAGCGGCCTGACGGCCTGGCAGGCTGACGCCGCAGCGCCATGGCAGCGCCATGATCACCGAAATGATCACCGAGCCAACCCGCGACGGCTTCACCGCCCTGAAGGCGCTGGTCGAGCGCCAGGAGAAACCCGGCCGCTGGCTCGTGCTCACGCACGACAACCCCGATCCCGATGCCCTCGCCTCAGCCCAGATCCTGGCCCGGGTGCTGCGCCAGGCCTGCCGCCAAAAGGTCACCGTGGCCTACGGCGGCATCATCGGCCGGGCCGAAAACCAGGAGATGGTGAAGAGCCTGCGCCTGCCCTTCAGCCACGTTCGCAACCTCAGCTTCAAGCGCTACCGGCACTTCGCCCTGGTGGACACGCAGCCGCGCAGCGGCAACAACCAACTCCCCTCCCGCCTCGTCCCCGACGTCGTCATCGACCACCACCCGCTGCGGGCCAACACCCAGGCAGGGCCGTTCTACGACATCCGGCCGAAGTACGGCGCCACCGCCACCCTGCTGGCCGAGTACATGCTGGCCGCCGGCGTGAAGCCCACCCGCGCCCTGGCCACGGCGCTCATCTACGCCATCCGCTCCGAGACCCTGGATTTCGCCCGCGAGCACATCGGGCCCGACAAGGCCATCCACGACCTGTTCTTTCCCCTCGCCAACCATCGCCTCCTCGCCCGCATCCAGAGCCCCCGGCTGCCTTTGAGCTATTTCAGCGACCTGCACGACGCGCTGGAGAACCTGGAATCGGTGGACTCGCTCATCCTGAGCCACCTGGGCACCGTGGAGCAGCCGGACATCGTGCCGGAGATCGCCGACCTGCTGCTGCGGCTGGAGGCCAAGACGTGGTCGCTCGTCACCGGCTATCACCAGGACCGTCTCTACCTTTCCATCCGCACCACCAATCCGCGGGCCGACGCCGGCAGCCTGATGCGCCGCGTCCTCGGGCGCCGCGGCAAGGGCGGCGGCCACGGCATGATCGCCGGCGGCTGGATCGACGCGAGCAAGCTCACGGTGCCCGCCGAGCGGCGCGAGCTGCAGCGAAGGCTGGGGACGAGGCTCGCCCGGGAGCTGAAGAAGAATCCCGAGAAAATGGTGCGGGTGGAGCTGCGGCGCAACGATTGAGCGCGTGAGCGCGTGAGCGCGTCAGTCTCCTTCGCAGATGGCGATGGGGCTCACGGCAGCCAGCTCGCGACGAGCTTCGACGAGACGGTTCCGGTCTACGTACACCATGGCCATGGGACCCTTTTCGCACTGCACGAACCACGAGATCCCCTCATCCTCGAGCTGAGCGGTGACGGCTGCGAACACATCAGCGTCCGTCACCTCCCCCAACGCCACGAACTCCACTTCCTCTGCGGACTCGGCGTCCAGCTCCTCGACCAACTCCGCCTCGCAGTCTTCGCAGAACGAAGCACCCTCCCCATACTCCACACCACATTCAGGGCAGACCATCGACACCTCCCCCGCCATTCGGCCGCCGCCTTCGGCGCCGGGAAAAACTGTTCCGGCATCATTCAAAGAGTGCCGGAAACCAAATCGGAGGAGACAACCGTGTGACACTTCCCCCATCGAATTTCTATTCCTGAATTAGCTGAATGGCTATTCTCTCCCCGGTCACTGGAGCCGGGGCCTGGGGAGGCCCTCCGCACCGGTCTTCAGCCGTCCGGCGGCGCGAATCCAGGCCCGGTGCTGCCGCTTGAGGTAACGGGGGAGAATGGTTGCGTCGTTACGGACCTCGGCGAGAAGGCGCTGGGCTTCCTCGCGCTCACCCTTGCGCAGCAGGAGGCGGGCGAGCCGGACCTGCGCCTCGATGACGGTGCGGCGCTCCAGGACCCTGCGGAGCACGGGCTCGGCCTCGACGCCGCGGCCGGCTTCGTCCAGACTGCGGGCCAGGTGGAGCGGGCCTTCGCCGAGGTGCGAATCCGGCTCCACCTTCACCAGCTCCTCGAGCAGCGGCACGGCGTCGGTCCAGCGTCCCTGCATCTCCAGAGACTGGGCGAGGCCAAAGTTGACGTCTTCGACCGAGCCGCCGTTCGACCGGGCTTCGCGGAGCAGCTTTTCAGCGTCCTGGGGTTTGCCCAGCGCCAGCGTCTCCTCCCCGGCCTCGGTCAGGGGGCCGGGACCCCGCCAGTTGGCGAGCTGCACCTGCAGCACCCGGAGCCGCCGCCGGGCCTGGAGGCGCCGGGCGGCGGCCGGCGACATCATCATGGCGGCGTTGCGCGCTCCCAGAAGCGGGCTGCGCACCACCACGAAGTAGGCGATGGGCCCCAGGCCGGGGAACGCCAGGATGATCAGGAACCAGTACCAGTCCGCTCCCACCCGGGCGGCGTCGACCAGGGCCAGCACCGTGAGGATGCCGAAACCGCCAAAGGGCAGGCTGCTCAACAGCGACAGGATCGCGTGCAAGGCGCCACTCCCAGAGAAAAGTCAGGCTCACCCAGAGGCCGGCCATTCTAGCGCGGATCTACCGCCGGCCTTCGACGATGCGGATCAGGCCCTGCCGGTCGAGCCGCACCTTGGCCACCGGCTGGCCGTCCCGCAGCAGCACCGGGACCACGTCCGTGAACCGTGCCCGCAGCTCCGGCTCGGCGTCCACGTCCCGGGGCGACCAGGACAGGCCGTACCCGGGCAGCACCCCGTCGAGCACCGCCGCCATCTCGTCGCAGAGGTGGCAGCCGTCGCGGGTCACGAGCTCGTAGACGGCCGGCGGCGGCTGGCGGCGGAAGGGCATGGTCCTCATTCCTCTCTCGCGGCGATCTCCTTGACCCTGCTCCAACGCCGGAGTTGATCCGGAGCATACTCCTCGAGATATCGGTCGATCTCCTCCAGATCGATCCTGCCGCGCTTCAAGAGCTCGACCAGGTCCGCGATGTCCTTCTGCCTTCCTGCCTTCAGCTTCATGTACACCAGGGCGGGCAGAGGCACGATCGGCATCCCGTGGCTTTCAGGTGGCTGTTCCACCGCTGGCCGCAACTGTCTGCTTTCATTTCTTGATTCGTCGATCGAGACGAAATCGATCAGGACCTTTCCGATGGCGACGATCGGCACCTTCAGGGTGACAAGCCCCCCCGCATGTTTCTCGAACGCCTCGTCGCCAACCAGGAAGTCCACGTCGGCAGTCGTTCGCGGATAGCCGTGTGCGCCGACGGCCAGGCCTCCCGCCAGGGCATGAGGGATCTTCGCTTCGCGGAGCTTCTGCGAAGCCAGCTCCGCCGCTCTGAGGATCTCGGGAGCGACGACGCCACGAACGAGAGCCAGGTCGGGGAGGTCCTCCTCGGAGTGTTTTGTAATGGCCAGGTCTCACTCCCATTCGATCGTCGCCGGGGGCTTGCTGGTGACATCATAGACCACCCGGTTGACCCCTTTCACTTCGTTGACGATGCGGTTGGCCACCCGGCCCAGCAGCTCGTAGGGCAGGTGGCTCCAATCGGCGGTCATGAAGTCCTGGGTCTCGACGGCGCGCAGGGCGACGACGCTCTCGTAGGTGCGGAAGTCGCCCATCACGCCGACGCTCTTGACCGGCAGCAGCACGGCGAAGGCCTGGCTCGTCTTCTCGTACCAGCCGCTCTCCCGCAGCTCGTGCAGGAAGATGGCGTCCGCCTCCTGCAACAGGGCCACGCGCTCGGGAGTGACCTCGCCCAGGATGCGCACGGCGAGGCCCGGCCCGGGGAACGGATGGCGGGCGAGGATCTGCTCCGGCAGCCCGAGCTCGCGGCCGAGTTGGCGCACCTCGTCCTTGAACAGGAAGCGCAGCGGCTCGATCAGCTCGAAGCCCAGCTCCGCCGGCAGGCCGCCGACGTTGTGGTGGGTCTTGATCACCGCCGAAGGCCCTTTGACCGAGACCGACTCGATGACGTCCGGATAGAGGGTCCCCTGCGCCAACCAGCGGGCGCCGGCAATCGTTTTCGCCTCGTCTTTGAAAACGTCGATGAACACGCGGCCGATGATCTTCCGCTTGCGTTCCGGGTCCTCGACGCCGGCGAGCTCCGAGAGGAAGCGCCGGCCGGCGTCCACGGCGCGGATGGGGATTCCCAGGCCGTCGCGCAGGCTGTGGAGGACCTGGCTCGCCTCGTCCTTGCGCAGCAGGCCGGTGTCCACGAAAACGGCGGTGGAACGCTCCCCCACGGCCTGCTGGAGCAGGGCCGCCACCACCGAGGAGTCGACGCCGCCCGAGAGGGCGCAGATCACGCTTCCCTCCTTCGCCTGGTCGCGGATGGTGGCCACCGCCTCCTCCAGGTAGGAGGCCATGCGCCAGTCGCCGCGGGCGCCGCAGACGCCGAAGAGGAAGTTGCGCAGGATCTCGCCGCCGGCGACCGTGTGGGCCACCTCGGGGTGGAACTGGATGGCGTAGAGCCGCCGCTCTTCGTTCTCGAAAGCCACGATGGGCGCGTTGCGGGTGGTGGCCGAGGCGCGGAAGCCCGGGGGGACGCGGTCGACCCGGTCGCCGTGGCTCATCCACACCGTCTGCTCCGGGGCGAGCCCGTCGAACAGGCGCCCGGGCTCGCGGATGGTGATCTCGGCCCGGCCGTACTCCCGCTGTTGCGAGCCCTCGACGCTGCCGCCCAGCAGGTGGGCCATGATCTGCATGCCGTAGCAAATGCCGAGCGCCGGCAGCTCCAGCTCGAAGAGCCGCGGGTCCGCCAGCGCCGCCCCCTCTTCGTAGACGCTCTGCGGACCGCCCGACAGGATGACGCCGATGGGCTGCCGGCGGCGGATCTCCGCCAGCGGCAGGTCGAACGGATGAACCTCGCAATAGACCCGGTTCTCGCGCACCCGGCGGGCGATCAACTGGGTGAACTGGCTGCCGAAGTCGAGGATGAGGACGAGCTGGTGAGATTTTGGATTTTGGATTTTGGATTTTGGATTGGAAAGATCGTCAGCGGTCATTGTCGTGGGCTCCTTGCTGTTCAATCCAAAATCTAAAATCCAAAATCCAAAATCCAAAATGGTTACAGTTCCGTTTCCGCTTTCAGCTCGCGAGTCATCAACTCTTCGACAGCCCGGCGGGCGTCCTTGCCCTCGTGCATCACCGCCACCATTTGCTGGGTGATGGGCATCTCGACTCCCCGCTGGGACGCCAGGCGGGCGACGGCGATCGAGTTGCGAATTCCTTCGGCCACCATATGGGTGCCGCCGGTGATCTCCGCCAGACTCTTGCCGGCGGCCAGCTCGAGGCCGGTGCGGCGGTTTCGCGAGAGTCCCCCGGTGCAGGTGAGCACGAGGTCGCCCAGGCCCGCGAGGCCCGCGAAGGTGGCAGGCTGGCCGCCGCAGGCGACCCCCAAGCGGGTGATCTCGTGCAGGCCGCGGGTGATCAGCGCCGCCAGCGTGTTGTGCCCCAGCCCGAGCCCGGAGACGGTGCCGGCGGCGATGGCGATGACGTTCTTGGCCGTCCCCCCGAGCTCGACGCCCACGACGTCGGACGAGGAGTAAAGGCGCAGCAGAGGGGTCGAGAGGCATTCGCGGACCTCGGTCGCGAACTGCGCGTCCTCCGAGGCGATGACGGCGGCGGTCGGCGCGTTGCGGGCCAGCTCGGCGGCGAACGTGGGGCCGGAGAGGACGGAAAACCGGATCTCCCGGCCGGCGATCGTCCCTTCCTCGGCGGCCACCTGGCTCATGCGCGCCAGGGTCTCCGTCTCGATTCCCTTGGCCGCCGAGACCAGCGGGATCGGTGTCCCCCCGGGATGGAGGCGCAGGAACTGGCGCAGCACCTCGCGGAAGCCGTGCGAGGGCACGACGACGAGCAGGAGCTCGCTGTCGACCAGCGCCTCCAGGTCCGCCGTGGGCTCCAGCCGCTGCGGCAGCTCGATTCCGGGGAGGTACTCGGCGTTGGCCCGCTCGGCCAGCAGGCGGTCCGCCAGCTCCGGGTCGCGAGCCCAGAGCTTGACCCGATGGCCGCCGGGGCCCGCCAGGTGGGCGGCGAGCGCCGTGCCGAACGAGCCCGCGCCGAGGACTCCGATCCGCCTCTCGCAGCCGTTCAACGCCGGGCTCCTCCGGCCGGCTGAGGCCGTGGCTCCGCCAGCCGAGGCTCCGTACCGTCCCACAGCCGCCGGAGGTTGCCCGCGTGGCGCACGACGATCAGCAGGGCGATCGCGGCGGCCGGGCCGAGCAGCCAGGGGCCGCCGGTCTCCGACCAGCCCAGGCCGCGGCACGCCCAGGCCAGGAACGGGAACGCCACCGCGGTGACGATCGAGCCCACGGAAACGTAGCGCTTCCAGGTCACCACGGCGGCGAAGAGCACGATCCCCAGCGCCATGGCCAGCGGCGCCAGGGCTCCCAGGGCCCCTGCCGAGGTGGCCACCCCTTTGCCGCCGCGGAAGCCGAAAAAGACCGGATAGACGTGGCCCACCACCACGGCCACGGCCGCGCTGCCCACCACGCCCGGCGGCGCGTCGAGGATGCGGGGAACGGCCACCGCCGTCACCCCCTTGGTGACGTCCAGCACCAGCACGGCGACGCCCGCCTTCCGGCCGGCGGCGCGCAGGACGTTGGTCGCCCCGGCATTGCCGCTGCCCACCGAACGCACGTCGAGCCCCTGGATGAGCTTGACGATCACGACGCTGAAAGAGACCGAGCCCAGCAGGTAGGCGCCGGCCACCAGGGAGATGGAGAGCCCGGTGCTCAAGCCTCCTCCTCCGGATAGTCCTCTTCCATGGGAAAGACCTCGACCTCCCGGTAGCGCGCGCCCTTGGGAGAGAGCTTGCTTTCGAGCAGGACCCCGCGATGGGCCACGAACGGCGGCCCCACGGAGCCCGCGAAGGCGTTGGTGAGCTTCTCGATCGCCTCCCGCCGCCACGGGTCGGAGCAGCGCGCCAGGGTGACGTGCGGATGATAGACCCGCTCCTCGGGTTCGAAACCCAGGGCCTCGGCCGCCGCCTGCGCGACGTCCGCCTGGAGCGTCAACAGCTCGGGAGGCGAGTCGACGCCCACCCATGCCACCCGGGCCGGACGCCCCGGCGGAAAGGTGCCGCCCCCCTCCAGCCGCAGGGGTAAGGGAGAAAAACGGGCGAAGACGTGCCTCAGCCTGGCGGCCAGGGCCGGCACGCCGGCCTCAGCCGTCTCGCCGAGGAACAGGAGGGTCAGATGCAGGATGTCCAGGTTCACCCAGCGAGCCCGCGGCAGCCGCTCGCGCAGTGCCTCCACACGGCGGCGCACCTCGCGCCGGACGGGCTCGGGGACCTCGAGGGCGACGAAGAGCCTCATGGCGACTCCGCCGCCGCCAGCAGCCGGCGGCGCAGCATTTCCAGGGCGATCTGGGCGGAGAACTGGCGTACCCGGTCGCGGTCTCCCGGCAGGCGGAGCCGGCGGTGGTCGACCTCGCCGTCCCGGGGTCCGGCTACGGCGATGTGGACAGTTCCCACCGGCTTTTCCGGCGTGCCGCCGCCGGGGCCGGCGATCCCGGTGATGCCCACCCCCCAGTCGCTCCCGAGGTTCCTCCGGACTCCTTCGGCCATGGCCCGCGCCACGGGCTCGGAGACCGCGCCATGCTCGGCGATCATCGCGGCCGGCACTCCCACCAATTCGGTCTTCAGCTCGTTGCTGTAGGTGACGGCGCCGCCCAGGAAGTAGTCGCTGCTGCCGGCGACGCTGGTGACGCGTTGCGAAAGCAGGCCGCCGGTGCACGATTCGGCAGCGGTCAAGGTGGTGCCGGCGGCGCGGAGCAGATCGCCGACCACGCTCTCCAGCGTGTCCTCCTCGCGGGTGGTGTAGACGGCATCGCCCGCCAGCTCGCCGAGGCGGGCCGCCATGGCCTGGAGCCGGGCCCGGCGTTCGGGCTCCGGTCCCGCGGCCGTGGCCTGAAGGCGGATCTCTCCGACGCCGGCCAGGATGGTGATCGCCTCGCGGCCAAAGTCTTCGTAGGCCGGCGCGATGCGCTCCTCCACCACCGATTCGGGGAGACCGGCGATCTTGAGCACCGCCGTCTCGCGGGCGACGCCGCCGGAGCGGGCCGCGAGCCACGGCTCCAGCTCGGACGCCATGAGGCCCTCGAGCTCGCTGGGGACGCCGGGAAAAAGGAAGAGGGTGCAATGATCGCGGCCAGCGCTCTCCAGTCGCAGCCCCGGCGCCGTGCCCCGCGGATTGGTGAGGACCTCCGCGCCCTCCACCACCTGCGCCTGCCGGCGGTTGACCTCGGGCATGCGCCAGCCCAACGAATCGAAGCGGAGCTCCAGGGACGCCAGGACCTCGTCGTCCTGGTAGAGACCCCGGCCGAGAGCGGCGGCCACGGCCTCCCGGGTCACGTCGTCCGCCGTGGGGCCGAGCCCGCCGGAAATGAGAATGAGATCCACCCGCGGCAACAGGGTCCGGATCTCGGAGGCGACCTCCTCCTCCGAATCGCCGATCACGGCCTTGCGCCGCAGCTCGACGCCGTAGCGGGCCAGGAGGCCCGTCAGCTTCAGCGAGTTCGTGTCCAACCGGTCGGTGCCGAGAAGCTCCGACCCTATGGCGAGAATGGCGGCCTTCATGCCGGGATGATAGCGCAGGCGCCAGACGGTCCGCCTCGGGCGTGGCCGCGCCCGTGAAGGAGGCTGGGAGGCCGTCACCGCATATGACTTCGCCCCAAAAGTATATGCCCCGGAGGCAAAGTCAGCCTCCCGAGCGCCCAAAGTATATGAACTCTCCGCGCCAGTATATGAACTAGCCCCTCGGGGACTCCTGTGAGCGCTTGCCCGACCTCTTTTGGAAGCTTCCCCCAGCTTCGCGGAGGCCCAGTCCTATGAAAAACTCAGGTCCTCACATACCTGGAGGCTCTATTCATATGGAGTCAGGGCTCCGTCATATAGGGCGAGGCTCGGTACCCGTCCCGCGGACGCTGTCTTATATGGGGGTGACAATAGTTCATATATCTGGGTCTCGCGCACGCTGGGGAGAACGTCTTGCTGGCGGGCTTTGGAGCTTGGGGTATATGGGATTGCGGGAAAGTTTACCGAGGACCCAGATCGCCGCCGCTTTCCTCCAGGTAGACTATCATTCACGGCTATGAGCGAGCAGGTCAAGGATGTCCTGGAACAGGGAGCGGCGCTCCTCAAGGCCGCAGGGGCGAGGGAGGTGTATGTCTTCGGTTCGGTAGCCGAGGGACGGGCGAGAGAGGGCTCCGACATCGACCTGGCCGTGGCTGGACTGCCACCGGCAATCTTCTTCGCCACGATGGCCCGGTTGGCCGACCTTTTCGACCGAGCTGTGGATCTGGTGGACCTGGACGAGGTCAGTCCCTTCACCACTCATCTGCGAAGCAAGGGGCTCCTGCGGTGACTCCTGGATTGGGTGCAGGTTGATCGTTGGAGCCCTCGATGTCGACCCGTGCCGAATGGGCCCTTGATCCCGGCCTTGATCCGGCTTCTGCGGAGGGACAAGAAGATCACCAGAAGCCGAAAAGGCCGAACCGGCCGCAAATGGTAGGATCAACCTGAGCTTCGCCGAGATGCCGGCTTCCGGCGCTCCGGAGAAACAGGAGACCCGCTCATGGCGACACACCAGATTCATGTGTTGATTCCGGAGGACCATCGGCTCTTCGTCGAGGTTCCGGAGACGATCCGCTCGGGGCCGGCGACTCTGATCCTCGTGACTCCCTCTGATGGCGAAGCCGAATCCGACAGTCTGCCCGAGAGTGCCAAGCGCGAAGCTCAGGCTCGGTGGCAAGCCATGAGAGCCGAGCTCGCTCAGGACCGGCGCCCGTTCCGGCAACTCTCACCCGAAGAACGACGCGAGCGACTGCGCCGGTTGCAGGGAATCGGCCGTGGACTCCTTTCCTCGAGCGAGGAGTTTGCACGGCGCAAGATCGACGAGATCGAGATCGAGGAGACCAAGTTTGCCGGCTGAATTGGTCATCGTCTTTGATGCTTGCGCTGTCATCGCGCTCTTACAAGCCGAGCCCGGAGCTACAATTGTTGAGGAGCTTTTGAGGGACGAGAACCATCGTTGCGTCGTGCATGCGATCAACGTCTGCGAAGTGTACTATGACCTATATCGCCGTGATGGTGAAGCGATTGCGGACGGTGTGGAGGAGATTCTCGAAGGTTATGGCTTCGAGCTCGATGATGAAATGCCTTCCTCACTTTGGCGAGCCGCCGGTAAGCTGAAAGGAGAGTGGGGGCGGGTCTCGCTTGCCGATTGCTTCGCCTTGGCCCGCGCGATGCGTGATGAAGCAACGTTGGTTACAAGCGACCACCACGAGCTCGACCCAATTGCGAATGCCCAGGTCTGTCCGATCCGCTTCATCCGATAGCAAACCCCAGGGTCTTGCACCGGAGAAGAAGCTCAGAGCATCATCCGCGCTGGATCAGCACCGGCGCCTGCCCCTCGTCCGCCACCGTGAAGCAACCCCCAAACAGCTCCGCCAGCCCGTCGTCCTCCCGCCGCAGGTAGACGCGCGCGAGCTCGTCCCCCTCCCGCACCTCCTGGCCGAGGCGGACCTTCGTCTCCAGCGAGATGCCGAAGTCGATGGCGTCGCCCGGGCGGCTCCGGCCGCCTCCGGCTTCCACCAGCAGGAGGCCGAGCTGGCGCACGTCGACGGCGGCGAGGCGGCCGGGACGCTTGGCGAGGAGGGGCTTGGCCACCGGCGCCAGGGGGAACTGCGGAGATCTCAGCCAGTCTGAATCCGCTCCCTGGAGCGCCGCCCACTGCTCGCAGCGCTCGCGAGCCCGCCCCGAAGCGAGAGCTTCTTCCATGGCCTGCCGGCTGACGGGGTGACCGACCAGGCGGGAACCTTCCTCGCCGAGGGCGAAGGTGACCTCCATCAGGTCCTCGGCCCCTTCTCCGGAGAGGCAGGCGAAGGCCTCCATCACCTCCGCGGTGTGCCCGGACCAGCGGCCGAGGGGCTGGCTCATGTCCGTCACCAGGGCCGAGGCGGGCGTGCCCAGGGCGCGGGCCGTCTCTACCAGGCCGCGGGCGAGCTCCACCGAGCGGTCCAGCTCCGGGAGGAAGGCGCCGTTGCCCGTCTTGACGTCGAAGACGACGGCCGCCGCCCCCGTGGCGAGCTTCTTCGCCAGGATGCTGGCGATGATCAAGGGCGTGGAGTCGACGGTGGCGGTGGTGTCCCGTAAAGCGTAGAGGCGCCGGTCGGCGGGAGCGATCTCCGCCGTGGCGCCGCCGATGGCCAGGCCGCAGCGGCCCAGGAGGTCGAGGCAGCGGGCGCGGTCGAGATCGAGGCTCATCCCCGGAATGCTCTCCAGCTTGTCCATGGTGCCGCCGGTGTGGCCGAGGCTGCGGCCGGTCAGCATGGCGACCGGCACGCCGCAACTCGCCAACAGGGGGCCGAGGATCAAGGACACCTTGTCCCCCACCCCTCCGGTGGAGTGCTTGTCACAGAGCCCCGGCACCTCGCGGGCGAGCTGCCAGCGCTCGCCCGATTCCAGCATGGCGAGGGTCAGCGCCCGGGTCTCTTCGGCATCCAGGCCGTTGATGGCCGCCGCCATGAGGAAGGCCGCGAGCTGACCCTCGCTCCAGGAGCCGTCGGCGGCGCCTTGCGCCACCGCGCGAATCTCCTCGTCCGTCAGGCGCATCCCGGCACGCTTGCGCTCCAGGATGCGGTACGGCAGGGCCATGATCCTAAGCGGCGTCGGGGACGGAGCTGCGGGTCAGCCGGGGAAGCCGGGAATGCCTTGGAGCCCGCCGAGCGCGCCGGCGGCGGCGCGTACCGGATCGAGGGAGGTCACCTTCTGCTGCGCCTCCTGGCGGTAGGGGGACTGCGGAAACTCGTCGAGGATCCGCTGGTACGACTGGGCCGCCTCCTGCGGGCGCTTGAGCTGCTCCAGGGTGATGCCGAGCTCGTGCAGCAGCACGTCCTGCGGCACGGGCGTGTCGCCCTTCTCCAGCATGGTGCGCAGCTCCTTGACCACGTCCTCGCCCTTGCCCTGCTCGCGGTCGAGATGGATGAGGTTCAGCCGCGCCTCGGCGCCCAGCATGTGCTTGGGATGGGCGTCGGCGAAGCTCTGCCAGACCTTGCGGGCCTCGGCGAGCCTGCCCTCCTCGGCGGCGATCTGGGCCAGGTAGAGATTGGCCACGTCGGCGGCGTCGGTGGAGCCGTAGTCGGCACGGACCTTCTGCAGCGCCTTCTTGGCCGCGGCCCGGTGGGCCTCCTCGCTGGCGAAGCTCGGCGTCGCCGGGTCCGTGGGCTTGGCGCCGGTGGTCACGACCGGGGCCAGATACACCTTCACCGCCTTGGCCAGGGCCTGTCCGGCGGCCTGCGCCTGGTGGGAGCGCCAATAGAAGATCCCGACGCCGAGGGCCACCAAGACCAGGACGCCGACCACCGCATAGACGATGGTCATGACATGGCTCTCGGCGTACTCCACCCCCCGGCCCAAGGCTGAGGTGAAGTCGTCGCGCTTGATCTCCTTGCGGGTCAGACGTTGATTCATCGACAAAACTCCCGGAAAAACGAATCTAACGAAGAGGATTTTCACCCTATGGCGTGCCCGGAGCACACCTGGGACACGCTGCCTCACCGGCCAAGAGGGGGGATGATAGCAGGAGAAACCCACCAGCGCCACGGGAAGTCCGCAGGTGCCGCAGGTGACAGTTGGCGGCACTGGCGGCAGGACAGGATTTCAATCCAGGGCGCCTCCAGGTAGGATTACACCCGCATGGCCAACAAACAGAGCACCCCGAAGTCCCCCTCCCCCGCCTCCGGGTCTTTCTGGCAGCGCAACCGGCGGGAGCTGACGTTCCTCATCCTCTTCGTCGTCATCCTCGGGGGGAGTTTCACCCTGATCTCCCTCAACTGGGTCAACGACCACGCCGTCGAGCCCTTCACCTCCGGCATCGCGAATTTGAGCGGCGGCGTGCTGCGCCTCCTGGGCCAGAACGTGACGATGGCCGGCACGATCATCCGCAGCCCCCGCTTCGCGGTCAACATCCGCAACGGCTGCAACGGTGTCGAGGCGATGCTCATCTTCATCGCCGCCGTGCTCGCCTTCCCCGCCTCCTGGGCGTCGCGGCTGGCCGGCCTGGCCCTCGGCATGCTCGCCATCCAGGTGATCAACCTGGTGCGGGTGGTGGCCCTGTTCCTCACCGGCACCTACTTCCCGAAGATCTTCGACACCTCGCACACGGTGATCTGGCAGACCATCGTCATCCTCTGCGGCGTGCTGCTCTGGATCTTCTGGGCCAATCGGTTCGCCACGCCCCCGGCCCACGAGCCCGCCACCTGATGACGACCGAGAAGAGCGCACAACGGAGCTGGGGCCTCCAACTCGTCCTCAACGCCCTGCTCTGGATAATCCCGGTGGCGTTGATCTGGCTGGTCGCCACGCCGCTCTACAACCGCTTCCTGCTGGGCAGCGCCCAGAACCTGGTGCGGCTGACGGAGAGCCCCAACGTCACCAACCTGCTGCGCAAGGACGACCACTTCGCCTACGTGCAGCGGCGGGACTTCCCCCCCGCCAAGAGCCTCGTCCACTCTTTCCGCGTGACGGACGTCCACTTCCACCTGCTGATGCTCGGCGTCCTCTTCCTGGCCGTGCCGCGGGTGTCCTGGCGCCGGAAGCTGGAGAACCTGGGCTGGGCCGTGCTCATCACCGTCTTCTTCGACATCCTGCTGATCTCCTTCTACGTGAAATTCGCCTACGCCACCCAGCTTGGGGCCTGGAGCCTCGAGCACTACGGCGCCTTCAGCCGCAATTTCTGGGGGCTGGGCAAGCACCTCCTCGACCTGCCCTTCAAGTTCTCCCTCCCCTTCCTCCTGTGGGCGGGCTTCTACTTCAACGACCTGATGACGGAGATCCGGCCGCGCGAGTAGGAGCTGGGCGCAGGACGTAGACCCGGGCGTCCGCGTCCTGGTAGACGGGCTCGAACCAGCGCCGGAGCTCGGCGTCCTCGGAGAACGGCCGGTCCTTCGCGAAGGCGGTGGGAAGAAGGAGGTGGTCCGCTCCCAGCCGGCGGAGCTCGCGATGAAGGGCTTCCGGGCTCGGGGAGGCCGCCAACACCCGGCCATAGCTCGCCGGCCCCGCCCAGTCGCCCAGGAATCTGCCGTCCGCGAAGTATGTGGCCTGCTCGACGTGAAGGGCCCAGACGGTGTAGGCCCTCCCCCGCGTGCGGTTGAGCCAGGAGACGGCGGCATAACCGGGGACCCTGTTGGCGAGAAAAGCCTCCCGCCCGGCCGGCGTCAGCGGCACTGGCCCGTTGCGCGCCATCCAGAAGCAGCCGTAGAGCCAGCCCGGCGCCAGGCAACCCAGGCAGAGCAGGCAGAGCCCCCAGGCGAAGGCGCGCGAGCTCCGCCAGCGGCCGGCGCACGCCGCGACCGACCCCACCACCGCCAGTCCGGCCAGGGGGAAAACCGGGACGAGATAGCGGCTGTCCCGCGGCAACCAGGAACAGGCCAGGGCATAGACGGCGACGACCGGCAGCCAGACGGCGAGCCAGCGGCGCAGGCGGGCGTCGCGCACCGCCCCGGCGACGATCACGGGGATGGCCGCGAGGTAGAACGGCGATGCGG
Organism: Thermoanaerobaculia bacterium; assembly: GCA_049284515.1. Classification (GTDB taxonomy): domain Bacteria; phylum Acidobacteriota; class Thermoanaerobaculia; order Multivoradales; family UBA5704; genus DATARR01. The sequence continues at coordinate 3,773 of JBAPYB010000033.1, read as the reverse complement.
GCGGAAGCCCGCCGTAGGCTTGGCGGGCAAAGACCAGGTCCCAGGGGATGCGCACCGCGCGCAGCAGGCGCTGCGCGAGGGTTCCGGTCCGGTTGGGGTCCGGCAGCGGCTGCCAGGGGTTGGCGCCGAAGAGCTGGGGAGCGTAGGGGAACACCGGATTGCCGGTGAGGATGACGAGGCGGAGGTACCAGGGGGCGAGGAAGACGAGGGCAACGCCGCCGAACCGCAGGACGTCGAGCCCGCGCTCCCTCAAGGGTCGCGGCTTTTTACCCGTCAGGGCCACCAGCAGCGCCGCGGCGCCGAGAAAATAGAGGCCGAGGTATTTGACGTCCGCGGCCGTGGCGGCGAGGGCCGCGGCGGGGACGAGCCAGCGCCGGTCCCCCGTCTCCCGCCAGCGGTCCACGGCGAAGAGGCCGCCGGTGACGAAGAGGGTCAGCCCCGGCTCGATGTAGGCGGTGCCGGCCAGGTAGGAGACCAGAGGATTGCCGAGAAAAATGGCGGCGGCCAGCGCTCCCGCCGCCCGAAAATCCGGGAACGCTCGCCGTGCCCACACCGCGAGCAGGGCGGCGGTGAGCAGGGTGGCGAGAAGCTGCACGCCCTGCGCCGCCACGTCGCGGCCGAAGAGCATGACGGCCGCGAAAAGGACCTCGTTGGCCTGGGGGAAGACGGGGAAACGGCGGTCGGCGAGATAGGGCAGGCCGCCCGTCTCGACGAACGCCCGGGCGAAAGGAAGGTGGTAGAGCGTGGCGTCGAACGCCGTGGGCGGATAGAGGGCCGGCAGCGCAAAGGGGAGGACGGCGAGGAAAAGCACCGCCATCCAGGCAGGCCTGAAGCCGCCGGCGCGGAGATCCCGGAGATCATCCCAGGTCTCCCGCCAGACCGGCGCGCCGAAAACGTGGACGAGGGCCGCCGCCAGCAGCACCGGCACAACCTGCAACCGGCCGCAGAGGCCCAGCAGGAGCAGCAGATAGGAAGCGAGCGCGAGGCCGAGGACCGTGGAGACCGCTCCCTTCTCCAGCCGGCCGGAGAAGCCGAGGCCCAGGGCCCGGGTGGCGCCGCGGCCCAGCACCCAGGCCGTGGCGGCCAGCCCCAGCAGGGGGAGCACGAAACCTGCGATGAGGCCGGCGGCGGCGGTCATCAATCAATAGGAATGAAGAACAGCGGCTCGCAGGCGGTGTCGAGAGGTGTGCCGGCGAACCCGACGCTGAACCGGCCCTGGGCCTTCATCACCGTTCCCACCCAGGACTGGCGCACGTATCCGGCAGGGCCGCCCGGCGGGTTGAGATTCAGGTAGAGCCAGCCGAAGTCGAAGGGCAACGGCAGGATCAGGCCCGGCACCGCCACCCGGCCCGCCTCGGCCGGGAAGTCGTCGAAAAGCGGGCAGAATTGCGATGTGCAGGGGAATATGAGGGGGTTCGCGGTGTCCTCCTGCTCGTCGAAGGCCTGCTTGCCGCCGAGGAGAAGGGGGAATCCGAAAGGGATCGAGCCGCAGGTGAAAGGCTTGTTGACCCGGCCGCTGTCGTGCCAGACGATCAGGTCCGTGCCGCCGGAAAACGCGCCGCCGACGGCGAAACGGGAGGCCCAGGTGGTGGCCAGCGGCTCGCGATGGTCGATTCCGGTGCCGTTCACGTAGCGGCCGTAGAAGGTGGTGTCGCCCGGCTTGAAGGCGTCGGGGAAGGCCTCGATGCGCACCAGGTTCTCGCCGTCCGCGAAGTTGTTGGCCGGGTCCACGTAGAAGAAGTCTCCCCACAGGACGTTCTGGTCCGTCGCCACGCCGCCCGGCCCGAAGTATCCCGCGGGCAGGTCCGGCGTCCGCAGGGTGCATTGGTTCACCGTGTCGGCGGTGACGTAGCCGCGGGCCAGGTTGTCGCCGAGGTTCTGCCCGGCACAGCCGCCGAGGACCGCCGAGCTCTTGCCCGTGTGGGCGGCGCGCAGGGACTCCAGAAAGGTGGCCGGCAGGGGCGGCAGCGGCAGCAGGCCGTTGCAGGAGGCAAAGTTGATGTCCTGCGAGTAGGCGCCCTTGGGGCTCACCGTGTCGTGCAGGTCCTGGCCCGCCGTGGCGGTCTGCGGCAGCGCGCCGTTGAACACGTCGCGCAGGTTGATGGTCTGGACGTCGTAACCCGTCAAGTAGACCGGGAAATTGAGGGTCGGCACTCCATAGTCCGTCCAGATCACGACGTTGACGAGGACGGCGGAGGCCGATGCATTGTTGAGGGAAAACAGGGTCGTCTTGCCGCCAGGACTACCCAGATCCACCTCGAAGTAGGGCAGCAGCAGCGTCGCGGCCGGCGCCTTGTCGAGCGAGCAGATTTCGGCGAAGGCCCCGGCGGGAGCGAGCAGAAGGGCGGCGGCCAGCAGGCAGATAAAGCGTGCTTTCATCGCAGTCATCCTCCGCGCTAGAAAAAAGACCGGGGCTCGCTGGGACTGCAGCCGGTGGAGAGTGGAGTGGCGCCGAAGCCGACGCTGAAACGGCCGCCGGCCTTCATCTCCATTCCCACCCAGCCCTGCAGCGAGTTGAACCCGAACGACGGCACGAACCTCTGCGCTCCGAGGTAGAGGTAGATCCAGCCGAAGTCGAACGGTACCGGGAGCTGCTCCCCTACCCGCACGCGGTTGGCCTCCGCCGGAATCTGGTCCGCCGGTGGCTGGGGGGGCTGGGCCTTCGACTCGGGGAACCTCTCGGAGAAAGGAAACACCGGCGGGATGTAGGGATGCTCCTCCTCGTCGAAGATGACGTGCTCGGCCAGGATCAACGGATACCAGGACGGCGGATGGCCGCAGGGGAAGGGCGCCACCACCTGGCCGCTGTCGCGCCAGACGATCAGGTCCGTGCCCTCGGTGAAGGCGCTGCCGTCGATGAAGCGCGCCGCCCAGTCCGGCGGCAGCGACTGCCGGCCGTCGGCTCCCGAGTGGCTCACGTAGCGCCCGTAGAACGTCGCCTTGCCGGCGTAGGCCGTGGCATCGGCCTTGAGGCGGACCAGGTTGTCGCCGTCCGCGTAGTCCTTGGACGGATCGACGAAGAAGAAGTCCCCCCAGAGCACGTTCTGGTTGGTGGCGATGCCACCGGGGCCGAAGTAGCCGGCGTCGGCCGGCGTCAGGGTCGCGCAGCGGCTCACCGTGTCGACCGTCACGTAGCCGCGGGCCACGTGGTCGCCCAGGCCCTGGCCGCCGCAGGCGTTCCACAGCAGCGAGAACTGGCCGATGTGCGCCGCCCGCACATGGTCGCGCACGGCCGGCGGCAGGTCCGGCTGCGGCAGGAACCCCGTGCAGGAGCTGAAGGCGACGTCCTGCGAATGGACACCCCGCGGGCTGATGATGTCGTCCGGATCCTGGGCGGCCGACGCCGTCTTCACCATGGCGCCGTTGAACAGGTCGCGCAGGTTGAAGGTCTGCACGTCGTAGCCCGTCAGGTAGAGCGGAAAGGTGAAGCTCGGCACCCCGAGGTCGGTCCACAGCACGACGTTCGCCAGCACCGCGGTCGCCGAGGCGTTGTTCACCGAGAACAGGGTCGTGCGGCCGTCCGCATGGTCGAGGTCCACCTCGAAGTACGGCAGCAGCAGGGTCGCTCCGGGCCGCTCGTCGAGGGCACAGACGGCGGCCCTCACCGGCGTGGCCGCGGCCAGCCCCAGCAGGGCGACCCCCGCGGTCCAGCAGGTAAAAGCGGACTTCCACGGCGACTTCGTCAAGGTCCAGCCCATGGCGCCCCTCCTCAGGATCTATGTCAATAGACCATACCACGGAACGGTGGGGGGTGCAAGCCGCAGGCGTGGCAG
>JBAPYB010000032.1:0-5394 GCA_049284515.1 Thermoanaerobaculia bacterium | reverse complement strand
TCACAGAATAAATGTGCCAGTTCTGATCGAGTCAACTTCAGTCCGGCCCAACGGGTCGGGAGATCCCAGCCCAGGGCTGAGGCCGAAGGCCGATGCCCTGGGAAGACCAAGCGCCCCATCGTTGCGGCCTGAAGGGCCGCGAGAACCCGACTCGGCAAGAAAGCTCCCGCGGCCCTTCAGGCCGCAACGCGTTGTCCTCCCTCCCACCCAGGGCATCGGCCTTCGGCCTCAGCCCTGGGCTCCGCTCTCTCGGCCCGTTGGGCCGGACGGGACCAGACGTCCTAGGGCTGCGCTCCGGGGAACTGGTGCAGTTATTCTGTGACGAAACCTTAGCGACTCAGCCCTACCTCCGCTTCGGAATCCTTCAGACCCTATGTTCCTCATTCTCTTGATGATTGCGATCATACGCCGGCTCCTTAGCCTCGTCAAGGCCTTGGGCACCGAACGATAAGCATGCCGCAGGAGGGTGCGATTTGGGGCACCCTGCGGAAGGCGCTTTGGAGGTCGGATCACGGACATATCTGTATGGGAAATATGGAGTTGCGGGAAGTCGAGCGAGGCGCGGCAGTCAAATAAGCCTACCAGCGGCTCACAATTCCATACCGCGAGCCCGCAGGGCGGCAGACTCCCAGCCCAGCGCGAGAGCGCTGGGACAACGTGTATGATCCACCCGAATTGAGCCCTGCCAAGGGCGCCCTTGGCAGGGCGGGAACTGAATGGACGCACACTTACCCAGGGCTCGCGCCCTGGGCTGGTAGTCTGTCGCCCTACGGGCTCGCGGTATTGGGACGTCGTAAGTTTGACGAGCCGCCGCAGGGTTTGATAGCTCGTCATAGAGTTTGGAGCGGCTCCGTAAAGTTCGGAGCCGCGTCGTAATGTTTCGAGCCGCATCGTAATGTTTGGAGCGCCGCCGTAAAGTTCGGAGCGACGCCATAATGTTTGGAGCGGCATCGTAGTGTTTGGAGCCACGCCGTAAAGTTTGGAACCGCACCATAATGCTTGAAGGGGCGCCATAAAGCTTGGAGCGGCTCCGTAGTTTTTGGAGGGACATCGTAAAATTTGGAGTCGCTCCGTAAAGTTTGGTGGCCCATCATAGAGTTTGGAGCGGCTTCATAAAGTTTGGTGGCTCATCGTAAAGTTTGGAGCCACTCCATAATGTTTGGAGGGACGTCATAGAGTTTGGAGCGGCTCCGTAGTGTTTGGAGGCACGCCATAAAGTTTGGGGCGGCTCCATAAAGTTTAGTGGCCCGTCGTAATGCTTGGAGCGGCGCCGTAAAGTTAGGAGCGCCGTCGTAAAGTTTGGAGCGACGGCCTAATGTTTGGAGCCGCGTCGTAATGTTTGGAGCGGCGCGGAACTTGGTCATGCCGCTCGCCATCCGCTGGCCCTCCACCAGCAGCTTTTGGAGCTGCCTGGAAGCCTCCTGCTTGCTGGCCGTGAACGCCGCCTGTTGCTGGGTCACCCCCTCGATGTCCGCCACGAGCTTCGCCAGACGGAGGCGCGCCCCGTCCAGATGAGCCAGATCCGCGGCATTCGCAGTCAGCGCCGCGCTGAACCGGCCCAGCCCGCCCATCACTCCTGAATACGTCGTCTCGTTTCCCATAGTCCTTCTCCTTTCAGCCCTGAGGGCTTCAACGGCGCCGTCATTGGCGCCGGTACATCCGATAGCAGGAGAGTGCTGCCCTTAAATGTGCATACGGTACGCCTGGTTCCGGCGCCTGTCAAGGGGCTCTTGGTAGAACCGTCGTGGCAGGATTTGTTTCGTGCCACTCTAAGCGCATACGATGGAGGATTCTCCAGCGCTGACTGTGGCCCCAATGCTTCGTGTAGGGGCGGGTCTGGGCGACAGGTTGGGGGCTCGACCCGCCCTGATTTCGACGATTTCGCCGCTGCAGGGCGGGTCGCGCCCCCTCCCGACCCTCCAGACCCGCCCCTACACGAAACAAAAGTTGGCGCGTATGGAGGGGGTATAAGGGGTCTACCAGATCCGGCAGACCTTCTCCGGCTCCTTGTACAGCGCCTGGCCGGGCTTGCAGGAGAAGGCCTGGGCGAACTCGGGCATGTTCACGACGACGCCGTTGATCCGGGCCTCGTGCGGCGAGTGAGGGTTGACCCGGGCGCTCAGACGCAGGGCCTCGGGCCGGTCGCCGCCGCAGTCCCACTGGGCGAAGCCGACGAAGAAGCGCTGGTCGGGGGTGAGGCCGTCCACCGGCTGGAGCTTTTGCCCTTGCGTCTCCTCCTGCCAGGCGAGATACGCGAGGATGAGCCCGCCGAGATCGGCCACGTCCTCTCCCAGGGTGAGCTGGCTGTTGATCTTGATGTCGTCCACCACGGTGTACTGCGCGTACTGGTCGGAGACGCAGGCGGCCCGCTTGCGGAACTCCTTGTCGTCCTCCGGCGTCCACCAGTTGCGCAGGTTTCCGTGCGCGTCGAACTGTCGGCCCTCGTCGTCGAACCCGTGGGTCAGCTCGTGGCCGATGGTGCCGCCGGTGTTGCCGTAGTTGGGGGCGGCGTCCATTTTGGGATCGTAAAGCGGCGGCAGCAGCACGGCCGCAGGGAAGTTGATGTCGTTCATGGGCGGGTTGTAGTAGGCGTTCACCGTCGACGCCGTGATCCCCCACTCGTTGCGGTCGACGGGCTGGCCGATCTTGGCGAGGTCGCGGCGCGTCTCGAAGACGCTCGCCCGCTCGACGTTCCCCGCGAAATCGCCGCGCCGCACCGCCAGCGCCGAGTAGTCGCGCCACTTGTCCGGATAGCCAACCTTGTCCCGCATCGTCTCGAGCTTCACGAGCGCCTGCTTCTTGGTCTCGGGGCTCATCCAGGGGGACGTGCGGACGCGCACCGCCATGGCGTCGCGAATCTGCTTCACCATTCTCTCCGAGTCCGTCTTCACCTGGGCCGGGAAGACCTTGCGGACGAAGACCTCGCCCAGCGCCTCGCCGAGGTCGCGATCGATCCAGTTGACGCAACGCTTCCAGCGCGGCGACTGCTGCTTCACTCCCGTCAGGTAGGCGCGGTAGAAATCGAAGTCCGCCTGCACGAAGGGAGTGGACAGGTAGGGAGCGCTGATCCTCGCCAGATGGACCCGGAGATAGGCTCTCAAGTCGCCGAGGGGAGCGGTGGCGAGCTCTTTGTTCACCGCCTTGAGGAACTTGGGCTCGGAGACGTTGAAATCCGCGAGACCGGCCTGGCCGAGAGTCTTGAGATAGACGTCCCAGTGGAAGGCGGGGGTGAGCGCCTGAAGCTCCTTGCGCTTCATGGGATGGGCGGTCTTGTAGGGATCGCGCCGCTCGACCGGGGTGAGGGAAGCCTTGGCGAGGGCGGTCTCCAGCCGCATCACGGCGACCGCCTCGCGCGCCGGCTGCGGATCGCCCAGCAGCTCGAAGAGCTTCTGCAGGTGGGCTCGGTAGTGGTCGCGGGTCTCCTTGGACTTGGCGTCGGTCTTGGTGTAGTCCTCGGGTGACGGCAGGCCGAGGCCGCCCGCTCCCACGAAGCCGATGACGTGCGAAGCGTCCCGCGGGTCCTGGCCGGAGCCGAAGCCGAAGAGAATGGCGCCCGAGTCTCCTTCCAGATGCAGACGGCCGATCAGGTCGGAAAGCGCCGCCCGCGACTTCAACCCGGCGATGGCGTCCAACTCGGGCTTCAGGGGCGCGGCCCCGGCCTTTTCGATGGCGGGCTCGTCCATGCAGGCGGCGAAGTAGTCGCCGATCTTCTGGGTGTTGGCGTCGCGCCCGGGATCGGGGCGGGCCGCCTCCTCCAGCAGCCCCCAGAGAAAGCGCTCGTTGTCCTCCTCCATCTTCGAGTAGACGCTCCAGCGGGGACGGTCGGCGGGGATCGGGTTCTTGTCCAGCCACTTGCCGCAGGAGTACTTGAAGAGATCGACGCACGGGTCGACCGACCGGTCCATCACCGTCGAATCGAGGCTCGGCGTGTACGGAAGGGCCGTGGTGGGCCGCTCCGCGGAGGTGGGCTCAGCACCGCGGACCGGCGATCCGGTCACCGCGAGGAGGGCGAGAAGCGAGGAGAGGGCAAGACGCTGGATCATGAAAGCTCCTTCAGACAGAGAGACACCAAGGGCGGCCAGGCCGCCGGAGAGAGTATCTACGAATCGGGGCGGGGATGGTTGCAGGGCGGCGCCGAGCGCCGGCTCAGCCCTGCAGCCGGTGCGCGAGCTGCTCGGCCCGCTGCTGGTTGGCGACCGCCGGGTCCGGTCCTTTCAGCTCGCGGCGGACCGCGGAGGCGACCCTGAGATCCCGCTCGGCGGGGGTGAGCCCATGGTCGTGGAGGGCGTCCCAGGTCTGGCTCACGACGATCGCCTCCAGGTTCTGGACGCGCTCCTGGAGGGCCTGGTTGATCTTCCGCAGCTCCGCAACCTCGCGATCAAGCTCGTTGGTCGAAGCGCCGAGCTGGCGCTGCGTGGCCTTGAACTTCATCCACTCGGTGAAAGTCCCGGCGAGGATTCCCGCGATGGGAATCAGCACCCAGATCGAGCCGAAAGAGAACATCGATCGTCTCCTATCGAAAAGAGAGCCGCCGGAGTCAGCCCTGCAAACGCTGGGCGAGCTGCTCGGCCCGCTGCTGGTTGGCGGCAGCCGGGTCCGCCTTGACCTCACGGCGGACCGCGGATGTCACCTTGAGCTCGCGTTCCACGGGACTCAAGCCCGGGGAGTGGAGGGCGTCCCAGGTCTGGCTCACCACGATGGCCTCCAGGTTCTGCAGCCGCTCGAGGACGGTCTCGTTGGTCTTACGCAGGTTCGCCACCTCGCGCTCCAGGTCATGCGTGGAGGCCCCGAGCTGGCGCTGAGTGGCCTGGAAGCGCAGCCAAGTGCGAAAGGCCCTGGTGGCGATTGCAGCGATGGGAATCAGGACCCAGATCCAGGTCGCCTCCATTTGCCATCCTTTCGGAGCAGGCTGACGGTACGCCGTCTCGACACGGCGGAGGGCTTGCCCCTCTGGGGATTGTACGCTGGCGGGCGGTCAGGGTTTAGTGGATCTCCCGACCACCCCATCCCCCGCCCCGGGAGAGGGGTGCTCGGTTGAGGCGTTCTGGCTGTTCTCCCTCTTCTCCCGGTGAGGGGGTTGGGAGGGAGCGGGAGAAGAGGGCCGGGGTGATGAGGGTCTTGGGGGGGCCTTACCGGCCGGTCTCGGCCTTGATCGTCTGCGCAAGGAGAGAGCCGTCAGCCTGACGGGCGCCTCGGCCCTCGACCCGCGTCCGTTTGCCGGCGGCCAGGGCGGCGACGACCTGGTCCAGAGACTTGAGGTCACCCCGGGCGTTCCACTGGGTCTGGCCGTTCACGGCGACGCGCAGGCCGCTGGCCAGGGTCAGGGTCTGCCCTGCCACCGAGGAGACCACGCCGGAAAACTCAGTGCCCCGGGCCGGGCGCGCCTGGCCACCG
>JBAPYB010000031.1:0-10453 GCA_049284515.1 Thermoanaerobaculia bacterium | reverse complement strand
TCGCGAGACCGGTCCGTAGAGACGCCCCAGACCCGTTACGAGACGCTCGGCAGGCTATGGGGACGGCGGGGCGTCTCCGATGCGGCGATGTCGGTCCCGTCCTCCCCACCCGCCGCCGGCGCGAATCCCCAGACGCGAGATGTGTGGAATGGTATGGGCCTCGATCTCGGCCCTTCAGGCCTGTGGACGTAACGGTGTTCTGATCTCAAGAAAAGCCGGGGAGCCGCGCGGCGCAGCTCCCCGGGGGGAACGATCGCTGGACAGGAGTCAGAAGGTGAGGGTCAGGTCGACGCCCAGGACCTTGCCCCGGTAATCCCCCAGGGCGGGGTCGAGGAGCAGGGCGCCGGGCAGGTAGTTGTTCAGACCCTGGATGATGAAGCTGTCGAGGGTGTAGTCCTCCCAACGGTAGAAGAGGCCGGTCTTGGCCTGCTTGCTGAGCTGGTAGTCGAGACGGGCGAGGACGCTGAGCAGCTTGATGTCCTCGTAGTTGTTGAACCCGAACCCGAGGTCCGGAGATCCGCCCGGCGGGCTGAAGATGTCGGCCTTGCCGTTGGAGTAGGAGTAGTTGGCCGTGACGTTGGCCGTCCACTTGGTGCTGAGCTTGGCGTTGAGGCCGGCGCCCAGGGTGTTGGTGACCTCCTTGAAGGTCGCCGTCCAGTCGTCCAGCGGGTTGACCGAAGGCGTGGCGCCGGACTGGCGCGACTTGATCTGGTTCTTGCGGTCGGCGGTGTTGGCGAAGAGGAAGAAGTTGAATTTCTCTCCGGGCGTGTAGGAGACCTCGGCGTTGAACTGCAGGGTGTCGTCGTAGGTCAGGCCGAACTGGGTCTTGTTGTAGTCCTCGTTGCGCTGGTTGGCCCCGAGCTGGAAGGTCCAGGCGTCGTTCGGAGTGAGCTGGCCCAGCACGTTGAAGGCGTTGAACTTGCGGGCCGCCTCGTCGTACTTGCGCATGCCGGGCAGGTTGGTGGGGATCTCCGCCTCGACGAACGTGGCATTGGAGGCCGCCGTGTTGTAGGCGCTGATGCTGCGGTCGCCGTACTCGTAGCTGCCGTGCAGGGTGAATTTCTCCGACGGATGGCTGTCGAGGTTGAGCTTCAGGATGTCCTCATCGGTGGTCTTGACCTCGCGGCCCGTACGGTCCCAGGTCTCATGGTCGTAGTTGAGCGACAGGCGGGTTGCGGTGGAGAGATCGTAGCCGAGCTCGGCGCCGGCGTTCTGCTTCTTGTAGGCATAGGGAAACGCGACGCGGCCGATCGCTTCCCATACGGCCTGGAAGCGCACGTAGCCGGGGAACTCGATCACGGGCGACTTGTTGTCGTAGTCGTAGTACCGGTAGTGAAAGGTGAGGCCGAGCTTGTCGCCGAAGCGGGTGCCGCCGAGCGCCGAGAGGGCGGTCACGTCCACCTTGCGGTCCGCCGACCGGGCCGGCAGGTTGGCCGGGTTGGTGGGATCGAACCTGGCGCCGGTCTCGGTGAGGCCGACGATGGACGAGTTGAGGGTGTAGGGGAGCAGCGGGTCGTCCTGCTTCATCTGGTTGTACGAGGCGCTGAAGTTCCCCCACCAGCCTCCCGCCTTGCCCTTGCCGCCGAGGAAGGCCACGCTGGCCTTGTTGGAGGCCGCGAGGTCCGCGAAGCCGACGGCGGCGCCGTTGATGGAGCCGGGGGCCGGCCCGGTGTAGGCGCTGGGGTCCGTGGAGTTGGTGAAGCGGAACGGGTTGTCGAAGTACATCGTGCTGACGTTGTTTTTGAAATCGGAGTAGCGGTAGCCGAAGCGCAGGCCGCCGTTGGCGCCCTTCCACTCGCCCGCCAGCTCGGCGCCGGAGGTGTCGTAGTCGATGGGCTCGGGCAGCTCGGTGGCATTGCCGAAGCCGAAGCTGCCGCCATAGGGCCGCAGGCCGCTGCGCAGCTCATGGGTGTATTCGAGCCCCCACGAGAGGTTGGACATCTTGCCCAGGTCGACGCGGGCCAGCGTGCGGTCCCGCTCCAGCGAGAGGTCGATCGGCTGGGCGACCGCGAGATAGGGCTTCAACAGGTTGAGCAGGAAGGGGTAGGTGATTCCCGCCGGGCTGACGGCGAACTGGTTGACGAGCGCCGTCTGGATCGCGCTCTGGATGGGATCCGCGATCTGGTAACGGCCGCCGCCGGTGTAGGTGTAGAGGATGTGCCCGTCGTTGCCGAAGCGGTGGATGATCTTGTTGTAGTCGAAGAAGAAGGTGTAGGCCCCCGGCTTGCCGTACTCGACGGTGTAGCGGGCGTCGTCGCGGCGAGCGTTGACGCCGGTGACGTCGAAGACGCGCTCGCCGTCACCGCTGACGCCCAGCAGGTTGAAGTCGAGGGTGGCGCCGCTCGACAGGTCCCGGTACTCCTGGAACTTCGAGGACCTGGTGTTGACGTCGGTGCTGATGGCGCCGATCACGATCGGATCCGCGCTGAACGAGAAGCCCTTCTCCTGGGCCTTTTCCTCGGCTGCGGCGGGAACGAATCCCGCGAGCAGGAGCAACCCGAGCATGCAAGCGGACGTGAGGGCGGAGAGTCTGCCTCGATAAGTCTTCATGGCGTTCTCCTCAGTGACCCAGGTAGGGGCTCGACGGATGGTTGCTGCCGTGGATGGAGGCGTGGCAGTCCAGGCAGGCGCGGTTGAACAGGCGGTTGGAAGCCCGTCCGGCGTCGGCCAGGGTGGTGGCATCGTACAGGGTGCCGGGGTGCCGCGTGTTGGCGTGGCACTGCTGGCACAGGTACGGCACGGAGGTCTTCTGCAGCTTCAGGTGGTTCGAGCCGTGGGGCGTATGGCAGTTCAGGCAGCTCTCCCGCACCGGGGCGTGCTCCCACAGGAAGGGGCCCCGCTTCTCGGTGTGGCAGGTGTAGCACTGGTCGTTCACCGAAGCCTGCTTGATCATCTTCGGGGTGGCGCTGCCGTGCGGATTGTGGCAGTCGGCGCAACTGATCTTGCCTTCGCGGATGGGGTGGTGGGAGTTCTTCCACATTTCCGCGCGCACGGTCTTGTGGCAGGTGACGCAGGTCTCCACCGCGTTGGCGGCCTTGAGCTGCGCCTTCTCGGATTTGAAGGCGTGGACGCTGTGACAGGACACGCAGGACAGGCCGCGGCTCTCGTGCACGCTGCCGTGCCAGAAGAACTGGGCGCTCCCCTTGTGGCAGCTCTGGCAGATTTCGGACTGCTGCCGGGCCGGCAGCTTGGTGATGAGCGGGCGGTTCTCGACGACGTCCGGGTTTTCCACGTGCTTGCTGCCCGGCCCATGGCAGGTCTCGCAGCCATGGACGGAAAGGCCGCCGAAGACGCTCTTGCCGTGAGGCGTCTTGGCCAGGGTCTCCGCCGCGTCCGCATGGCAGGAAGCGCAGATCTCGCTCCCCACGTACGTCGGCGCGCCGGAGGCCGGCTGAGGCGGCGGGGAAGACTGCTGGGGTGTGGCCGCACCCGGGACCGCGATGGCGACGAAGAAGAGGAACAGCGCCACCGCGATCAGGAGCAGGTGCGGAACGTGATTCGATCTCATCTGGATCTCCTCCTGCGGTTCTTACAACTGGAGATAATTTGCGCCTTGCGCCCGCGCCCCGCCAACGGCCCAGGGGATGGTTTCCATTCCTCGCGGGGTGGGAAATTTCCCCACCCTTTCGGGTAGGAAGGCCTGCGAAGCAAGCCACCTTTCGGTGTATGGTCTCCGCAATGGATCTCGTGGTCAGATCCAGTCTAACAACATTTCGAAGGAGACGCCATGAAGCGGACGATCGGCTTCACCCTTTCCGTGCTCGTCACCGTGCTGCTGCTCGCCATCCTCTACTCCGGCCCTGCCTCCGGCGCCGCGCCGGACGGCAAGGCCCTCTTCCTGGCCCAGAAGTGCAACCTGTGCCACAACGTGCCGGCCGCCGGCATCGAACGCACCGTGAAGTCGGACAAGACGGCCGGGCCCGACCTGGTCAACCTCAAGGTGGACGCCGCCACGCTGGCCAAGGTGCTGAGGCGGCAGGCGGAGGTCGACGGCAAGAAGCATCCGAAAGAGTTCAAGGGATCGGACGAGGAGCTGAACGCCGTGATCGGTTGGATCCTGTCGCAGAAGAAGTAGCGGAGAAAACCGCCATGCTACCGACGACCGCGGGATTCGTGGCGCTCGTGTTGGTGACGATCGCCCTCATCGGCCTGGTGGTGCTGCGCCCCTCGCTGGTCGCGGCGCGCGGCGGGAGGATCCTCGCCTTCCTCTCGCTATTCTTTCTGCCTTTGCTGGTGACGGGCCTGGGGACGTCCGCGCAGGTGGAGCACTCGAAATCCACCCGGTTCTGCCTCTCCTGCCACGTGATGGCGCCGTACGGCAAGAGCCTGCTGGTGGACGATCCCGCCTACGTGCCGGCGCGCCACTACCAGAACAACCGCGTGCCGCGGGACGCCGCCTGCTTCACCTGCCACACCAATTACACGCTGTTCGGCGATTACAAAGCGAAGCTGCGCGGCCTACGGCACGTCTACGTCAACTACATCGGCACCATTCCCAAGCAGATCAAGCTGTACGAGCCGTACAACAACCGGGAGTGCCTGCACTGCCACGGCGGCGCCAGGAGCTTCGAGGCGAACGACGTGCATCAGACCATCCGCGCCGAGCTGGCGAAGAACGCCACCTCCTGCATCGAGTGCCACGACAAGATTCACAACGCGCACGGCCTGGCCGGGGTCAAGATGTGGAAGGAGGAGATGCCATGACGACTGCGACCGCCTCTTCCCCGCTGCTGCGCCGCCTGCGGCTTTCAGGGCTCCTGGTATCCCTCGGCTTGATCGTCGAAGCGGTCACCTTGTTCTGGTCGCACCCCACCGCCTTCCTCGTCTTCCTCGGCTTGGGAGGGTTGCTGGTGGCCGCAGGCGTGCTGCTCTACCTTTTCGCGATCGCCACCTATCCGCCGGCCTCGCCGCCGGCCGAGCGGGGGTGAGATCTCTCCCGAGTGGGGCGAAGGCTTGAACCAACAGGGCGAAGGCTCGTCCCAATAGGGGAAACGGATTTTTGAGTGGGGCGAGGGCTCGTCCGAGTTGGGCAAAGCCCATCCCGAGCAGGGCGAGCGTCGCACAACTCGGACAAGCGCCTCCACAACTCGGACGAGCGTCTCCACAACTCGGAGGTACTGTCCTAGTTTGAAATCCGGGGCGGAATTCGCCCGATTTCGGAGATCGCGGACCTGGTCAAGCTCCTGGACCGGCCGCTAGCGGTAGTTTGAGCGAGGCAGTTGCAGGGGCCGGCTCCGCAGAGATGGGAGCCCGGTAGAACATCCGGAGCTGAACTACTTCCGCTGACTCCTGCGATACGGTAGGTAGCCGTCGAAGAAGGCGAGAGCCAGTAGCGCGAACAGTGGCAGGAACATGAAGAAGATGTTCATCCTCGTACCTCCGGGTCAATACGGACTCCGACATACAACATCACGAGCCCAACAAAGACCCAGGCGGCAACCCAGGACGATACCGTGACGGTGCTGAACAAGGCATCCAGGGCTGCAAAGACTGCAACTAACAGGCCGCCCTCGCGGAGGGCTTCACAGTAACAAGGGCTTTTTTTCGGCTCAATCCAGCTAGTCCACCCTGCAAGTGCACACCTGCGCAACCTTGAGAAGGGTATGCTGGTTGTATACCGGTGTCAAGTCCGTCACCTCCGCAAGCTTGAGCGCTTCAGCCGTCTGAGGGCCGGCCCGCCGCCCCGGATTTCAAACTAGGACAGTACCGCTGCCTCAGCCGCGAAGGGCGGCGAGGATTTCGGCCGCCGTGGCAGCGGCTGCCCGGCGGAGGGCGGATTCCAGAACGGCGGGATCGTTGGAGCTGGCGAGGACGGCCCGCAAGTCGTCCTCTACCGCGAGGCCGCGGCCAGCCAGGACTGCAATGATCGCCTTCTGCAAACCCTGGATCTCTCCCTGTGCGCGCCCGTGGGCTTCTCCCTCCGCACGGACCTCTTCCAGGCTGGAGTAGCCCTGCCGCTGGAGGAGATTGCGGAAGATCACCTGGCGCGCCGCCCCGCGGTCGTACAGGGCCTCCACCGGCACCGGATTGGCGAGGATTCCAGGCGCTTCGAGCTGCTCACCGGGATTCGCGATGCGCACCCTCTGGCCCGGCTGGTGGACCTCCACCCGCCGCGGGCCTGTCAGCCGGACCACCCAGACGTGGCGGGTGCCGGCCGCGAAAAGCTCCTGGATCTTGACCCGCAGCTCGGCTTCGTCCTGACCGGTATCCGCGTACTCGACCGCCAAGGGAGGCGCGCCTTCGACCCAGCCCGGCTGGTCGGGCATCTCGCCGACGGAGAGATCAGGGGCGCGGAGGGTTTCCGGGGACGGGGAGAAACCGATGTCGACGCCCACGTCCCGGACCGCCGGATCGCTGGCGAGCACTCCATCTCCAACGCTCGTTGCCTTGCCTCCCCGGCTGCCTACGGGCAGGCAATGAACGGGATGGCCGTTGGACAGCTCGTATGGATCGCCGGAGTGAAGCTGGGCGGCGCGGAATGGCCCTGGAGACCCGGATTGCAGTGGGCTCCTCTTCAAGCTCATAGGGAAAGCATAGCACCCGGCGCCGCGATCTCCCTACGACTCCAATCCAGCGCTCCAGCCGTCGCCGCCTGCCGTTTCTGGAACCGCCGCGCGAAGACCTTGGCCATGGCCTTGAGCTTCAGCGTCCGCAGCGGGTAGCGCCGCGGGCTCAACGGCCGGCACTCCTCGGGCAGGAGCACCAGGCTGACGTGGACGTTGGGCGCGCAGCCGATCGGCAGGCCGCGCTCCATGCACGCCTCGTAGAGGCGGCGGAAGACGGGGACGAGGTCCTCGCTGCGCGGCGGCGCGGCGGTCTCGAGGTCGGTGCCGGTCAGGGGGCGGAAGACGCAGACCGTGGGGATGGCGCCCACCGCGGTGATCCAGTCGATGGCGCGGATCGACGACTCCGGCGGCTCCAGCCCGGCGATGATCTCGCCGTTGGTCACCCAGGGCTCGTGCCGCGGCCCCCGCTTGCTCAAGCCGGCGCAGTAGCGAATCGCCTCCAGGTAGTGGTCCAGCCCGTACTCGGCATGCTTGCCCGGGCAGACCTCCTGGAAGATCGCGCGGTCGAAGATCTCGAAGCAGAACGACACCCGGTTGACGCCCAGCTCGCGCAGGCCCTCGTAGCGCCGCAGGTCGCGGTGCGGCGGCGCCTGCACGCCCACCAGCAACCCCAGCTCCCGCTTGATCCGCACGATGTACGGCTCGAGGAGGTCGAGATAGGTGTCGCCGTCATAATGGCCGGTGTTGAAGTCCACATAGGTGATTCCCGACTCGTCGCGGGCGGCGCGGACGACCTCCATCACCTCGTCGACCGACTTTTCGTTCGCATCGTCGACGCCGAGGTTCAGGCCCACCGAGCAGAATTTGCAGTTGACCCGCGCCGGCCTCTGCGTCCAGTACTCGCAGACCTTGGCCTGGTAGATCCCGAGGTAGGTCCCCTGCAGGGTGCCGATGCGAGTCATCGGCTTGCCGCTCGCGGTCGCTTGGTCGTACCAGTGCGGCCGCGGCGAGAGCCGCACCGGGGCGACGTCAGAGCCGTTCCAGCGCACGAGGTACTGGCCGCGCTCCCGGTGGAGGGTGTAGGGCGAGCGCTCGACGAAGCTCTCGGTCGCCGGCACGTTCGTCCAATATCCGCCGGGTCCGCCGGGTCCGCCGGGACCGCCAGGCAGGATGAGCTCCAGCCCGCTCCCCAGGCCGGCGCGGGTGCGCAGGATCTTGCGCCCGCCGTCCTCCTCGACGTAGCAGGAGCCGTCGAGGCGCAGGCCGCGGCAGTAGAGGTCCAGCTTGAGCAGGGCGGGGTTGGTGCGCAGGGCGTCGAGCATGCGGTATCTCCTTGGCGGCGTCAGACGGTCCGGGAATAGAGGGTGGAGGGCTGCGTTCCGAGGTAGGCGTCGAAGGCCATGGCCACGTTGCGCACCAGGAAGCGGCCGCGCGGCGTGACCGCGAGGCAGTCGCGGCCGAGCATGACCAGGCCGTCTTCGGCCAGCGGCTCCAGGCGCCGCAGCTCCGCCGCAAAGTGGCGGTCGAAGTCGATGCCGTGTCGCCGCTCGACCTCGCCCTTGTCGAGCGCGAAGTGGCACATCAGGTCGAGAATGACGTCGCGGCGGAGGCGGTCCTCGGCGGAGAGCGCGAGGCCTTTCTCGGTAGCGAGGCTTCCCGCCTCGACGGCGGCGCGGTACCAGGGAATGGCGCGGTGGTTCTGGGCATAGCCGCCGCCCACGGCGCTGATGGCCGAGACGCCGAAGCCCACGAGGTCGGTGCCGCCGTGCGTCGAGTAGCCCTGGAAGTTGCGGGTGAGGGTGCCGCTGCGCAACGCCTGGGCCAGCGGGTCTTCGGGCCGCGCGAAGTGGTCCATGCCGATGAAGACGTAGCCGGCCCCGGCGATCTCGCAGATCGCCTCTTCCAGCAGCGTGAGCTTCTCCTCGGGGCCGGGCAGCGCCGCCGGATCGATGGCGCGCTGGTGGCGGAAACGCGAAGGGAGGAAGGCGAGGTTGAAGACCGCGAGGCGGTCCGGCGCCAGGCTCAGCACCTCGCGCACCGTGGCGCGGAAGCCGTGGACCGTCTGGTGCGGCAGCCCGTAGATCAGGTCGACGTTGACGCCGCGGATGCCGCGCTCGCGGGCCCCGGCGACGACTTGCTGGGTCCGCTCGACCGTCTGTACGCGCCGCACCGCCCGCTGCACCGTGGGATCGAGGTCCTGGACGCCGAGGCTCAGGCGGCCCACGCCCGCCGCCGCGAGGGCGTCGAGGTGCTCGGGGGAGGCCTCCCGCGGGTCCACCTCGACGGAGATTTCGCAGCTCGCGGCGAGCCGGAAATGGCGGCGGATGGCCGCCATCAGGGCCGTCAGGTCCGGCGGCGGCAGGAAGGTCGGCGTGCCGCCGCCCCAGTGGACCTGGACGACCTCGCGGCGCCCGGCGTCGAGCGGCTCCGCGGCCAGCTCCATCTCGCGCTCGAGCAGCGGCAGGTAGCGCGCTCCCCAGCCGCGGTCGCGCGAGATCACCACGTTGCAGCCGCAGAACAGGCAACGGGTGGCACAGAAGGGGACATGGACGTACAGCGACAGGGGCTTGCCGGCGCGGGCGCTCGCCGCCAGCAGCCCGGCGTGCTCGGCCGGCCCGAAGCTCTCGTGGAAGGCCGGCGCGGGCGGATACGAGGTGTAGCGCGGGCCCGGGCCGTCGTACCGGCGCACGAGCCCGCGGTCGAAGCGGACCGCCTCGCTCACGAGAGCTTCCCGATCGCGGCCAACTTCCAGCTCAACGGCAGACGGCTGGCCAGGGCGAAGAAGCGGACGAAGTCGGCCTCGGTGAGGATCCCCACCACCCGCGAGCCCTCGACCACGGGCAGGCAGCCGTACTTGTTTTCGAACATGATGAAGGCGGCCTCGTCGAGCAACTGGCCCGCCTCGGCGGTCTCGACCTCCGAGGTCATCACCTCCTCCACCCGGATGCGCCGCATCACGCTGCGCTGCAGGCTCAAGGGGAGCTCCGCGCGCTCGATCAGCGAGTGGCGCAGGAGGTCCCGGTGGGTGAGCAGGCCGACCAGGTCGCCGTCCTTGTCGATCACGACCAGATGGCGGAACCGGTGGTCGAGCATCAGCTCATGGGCCGCCGCGATGCTGTCCTCGGGACGGACGCCGACCACGTCGGGCGTCATGAGGTCGCGGACTCTCAGGTCGGTCACGGAAGTCGCAGAGGTCATGGCAGTCATGGCAGTCATCTCCTTACGCTTCCCTATTCTCGGCACGGTGGAGCCCGCGGGGCGACACCCGCGAGGGCTGGCGGCGCTTTCCCGAAGGCGGGTGCGAACAGGAGGCGGCGCCACCCCGCAGGGTGGGCGCCGGCGGCCAGGGCGGGAGTAGAGTGATTTCCATGTTCGGAATCGCCAAGCGAGCAACGGTCGTCTGGCTGGCTCTCGCCGGAGTGCTCGGCGCCCAGCAGCCGGCGGACCCGGGCCAGATCCGGGTGGTCCTCCGCGCCCGGCTCCCGGCCTCGGGAGCGGCGCCCCGGCTGACTCTCGCGGAGCAGAGCTTCCAGGCCTCTCCGGACGTGCCCTGTTTCTACCAGCGCCGGGGCTTCGCGCCGGCCTGGAGCAGCGAGGGCACCCTTCTCCCCGCCGCCGGCGAGCTGCTGGCCGCGCTGGCGGCTGCGGCGGACGACGGGCTCAGGCCGGAGGACTACCGGGTGACGGCGCTCACGCGCCAGGTGGCCGAGGTGCGGAGCCACCCGGACCCGGGAGCGCTGGCCGACCTCGACCTCCTGCTGAGCGACGCCTTCCTCGCCTTCGGGTCGCATCTGCGCCATGGCAAGGTCAATCCCGCGACGCTCTACCAGGATTGCGCGCTGGGCCGCGACACCACGGACCTCGCCACCGTTCTGGAGGAGGCGCTCGGGGCACGCCGGGTGCGCGCCGCGCTCGCCGGCCTCGCCCCGCCCGACCGGGGCTACGAG
>JBAPYB010000030.1:0-97260 GCA_049284515.1 Thermoanaerobaculia bacterium | reverse complement strand
GGGTGGCCGTTTGGGACGTCCAGGCGGCCGAGCCGGGAGGGGAGGGTGAGTATCAGAGGGTGGACGTCACCGATGCCGCCGCGGTCGAAGAGGCTGTTGCGGCGGTGGTCCACCGCTGGGGCCGGATCGACGTGCTGGTGAACAACGCCGGCATCCTCCGCGATCACCAACTCGTGAAGTGGCAGGACGACCGGAAGCTCGCCGAAATGACGGAGAAGGATTTTGACGCCGTCGTGGCGGTCAATCAGAAGGGCGTTTTCCTCTGCACCCGGGCCGTGGTGCCCGCCATGATCGCGGGCGGCGGTGGCGCCATCCTGAACGCTTCCTCGGTGGTGGGGCTCTACGGCAATTTCGGCCAGACCAACTACGCCGCCACCAAGGCCGCGGTGGTCAACATGACGAAGACCTGGGCGCGCGAGCTGGGGCGGTACAACATCCGGGTCAACGCCGTCGCCCCCGGCTTCATCGCCACGGAAATGGTCACGGCCATGCCGGAGAAAATCCTCCAGGGCATGGTCGCCCACACCCCCCTGGGGCGGATGGGCAGGCCGGAGGACGTCGCCGAGGCCTATTTCTGGCTGGCCTCGGACGCGGCGGGCTTCATCACCGGCACCGTGCTGTCCGTGGACGGCGGGTTGGTGGTGGGAACGTAAGGGGCGGTCCTTTTGATCTCCGGCGACACGTCGGAAGAGGCCCAACCGCAGCTCAATTCGACTACAATTTCAGCGACTGGAGTATCTACAATACGGCGGGAGGTGACGCGGACGGCCAGTAAGGCGCGGCAGGTCCCCCGGCGGGCGCTTGGAAACGAAAACCCTCCCGCGGTCACTCTAGTCGGAGTGTATAAAGCCCTGAAGGGCAACGGGGAGGATGCCGTGGAGCACCCCTGGGAAGAGACTCTGAAGCGATTCGTCGCGGGCACGGCGGTACGCGAGGAGAGCCACGCCATCGTGGCGCACCTGTTGAAGGGATGCCCGGCTTGTGCCCGCAAGATCCGCCAGCTCATGCTGCCGGAGCCGGTGTGCCGCGAGGCGTACGACTCCGCCCTGAACCGCTTCGACCATGGGCTGGTCGAGGCCCTGGAGTCCTCGATCAGCCCCGTCCAGACCCTGCGGACGGTGCTGACCCAGTTGCTGGAGGTGGAGGACGATCCGCCGAGCCGTAGCAAGACCCGGCATCGCCAGGACTAGCCGGCCTGGGGCCGGGCCTGGCCCTGCTTCGCCACGGCCTCGGCCGCCTTGCGTGCCGCTTCGGGGTCGCCCAGGTAGTAGTTGCGAATGGGCGTCAGGTTGTCGTCGAGCTCATAGACCAGCGGAATCCCCGTGGGGATGTTGAGCCCCACGATCTTCTCTTCCGAGATGCCGTCGAGGTGTTTGACGAGCGCCCGCAGGCTGTTGCCGTGGGCGGCGATGAGCACCCGCCGGCCGGCTTTCAGGTCGGGGACGATCGTCCCGTGCCAGTACGGAAGGAAGCGGGCCACGGTGTCCTTGAGCGACTCGGCGACGGGCAGCTCGGCTTCGGTGAGGCCGGCGTACCGCCGGTCGCGGCCGGGGTAGCGCTCGTCGTCGGGGGAAAGGGGCGGCGGCGGCTCGGAGTAGCTTCGGCGCCAGGTGAGCACTTGGGCGTCGCCGTATTTCGCCGCCGTCTCCGCCTTGTCGAGCCCCTGGAGGGCGCCGTAGTGTCTTTCGTTGAGGCGCCAGCTCCGGACGACGGGGATCCACATCAGGTCCATCTCGTCGAGGGTGATCCACAGGGTCCGGATGGCGCGCTTGAGAAGCGACGTGTAGGCCAGGTCGAAGGTGTAGCCCCCTTCGCGCAGCAGCCGGCCGCCGGCATGGGCCTCCTCGATCCCCTTGGGGGAGAGGCCCACGTCGGTCCACCCCGTGAACCGGTTCTCGAGGTTCCAGGTGCTCTCGCCGTGCCGCAGAAGAACCAGCTTGATCATGGGGCTTAGGGCCTACTTCTTCTCCTGGTACGTCACGGTCGCCGTGGTCTGGCCTTCGGCGCTGCCGAAGAGGACGCTCGCCTGCCGCTTGTCGTCGCTGCTCTTGCCGGTGAGGGTGCCGCCGTCCTGGCCGTTGGCGGAGAAGTTGGTCCTGTCGACCTTGAGGCCGGCGCTCTTGAGCTGGCTCTCATAGAAATCCATCATCTTCGTGACGGAATCCGAGGTGCTCACCGTGAACGCTGCGGAACGGCCTTCGGCGCTGGTGGTGTCGAAGGTCCCCTTGACCGTGCCGCCGGGGTAGACCGGCAGCCACGAGGGGAGGTTCTGAGGCGCGCCGGCACCGGCGTTCATGGTGGTCGTCTGGCCCTTCTCGTCGGTGACCTTGAAGGTGCCGCCGTCCTTGCCGCTGGCGTCGAAGGTGGCCGTGCCCTTGTCGCTCTTGACGGTGAGCTTGCCGCCCTTGACGTCGTCCATGCTCATGGTGGAGGTCTCGCCGGTCGTCTCGTTCTTGACCGTGAGGGTATGCGTGGTCTCGTCGGCGCTGATGGTGTCCACCTCGCCGGTCTTCTTGTTCTTGATGGTCAGGGTGTTGGTCTTCTCGTCGGACTTGACCAGCTCGAGGTCCGGGTTGGCCCGCACCATCAGCTCGAAGGTGGCAAGGGTGGGATGCTCCTTGAACTTACCCAAGGTCTTCTTCGCGAAGTAGCCCCCAACTCCGACGACCCCTCCCAGAACCAGCAGGCAAAGCACGAAAAGGACGGCGCATCCAATGCCCACCCAGGCGAGCGGGCTGAGGCCCTTCTTGGGGGCCTGTGGCGTTCCAGGCGGAGGCGGAACCGGCGATGCTACGGACATATGGAATTCCCCTTTCGCGGTATTTGGTCTTGCGGTCGTAGTTTTCGACGCGGAAACTCTAGCACCGGTCGGGTGCGGGCGACGAATCCGCGGTACGATTCCATCCGGTATCGGTCCTGGAGAGGGGGACGACATGGCGACCAAGATGAGAGTCGGGTTCGTGCTGTACGACGGCTGCACGTTGCTGGATTTCGCGGGCGCGACCCAGGTCTTCGCCTTCGCGCCGGAATTCGAGGTCGTCTGGCTGGCGCCAACGATGCAGCCCATCACCACGACGGAGACCGTGCAGGTGCTGCCGCATTGCACCTTCGAGGATGCGGGCGCGCTCGACGTCGTGTTCGTGCCGGGCGGCGGCGACAAGGTGGGCACCGTGATGCAGGACCCCGTGTACGTCGACTTCGTCCGCACGGCGGGAAGCCAGGCGAAAATGGCGGGCTCCATCTGCACCGGCGCCTTCCTCGTGGCCGCCGCCGGGCTGTTCGACGGCTACGAGGTGACGACCTACTGGAGCCAGAGGGAGAACCTCTCCCTCTTCCCCAACCTGCGGGTGGCGGCCGGCTATCCGCGCTGGGTCATTCATGGCAATCGCTTTTCGGGCGGCGGCATCTCGTCGTCGATCGACATGGCGCTGGAGATCGTGAACACGGTCTCCGGCCCCACCCAGAGCATGACGACCCAGCTCTCCATTCAGTACGCGCCCGATCCGCCGTTCCGGTCCGGCGATCCCTCGCAAGCGCCGCCGGAGGTCACCGCCGCCGTGCTGAAGGCGCAAGAAGACTTCACCGCGGCCATCAAGGCCGGAGTGGACGCGGTGCTCGGCGGCGGTTGATTACGCCGCTGTCTTGTCGTCGACTGCCGCCGTGGGCGCGTTTTTCTTGACCGACTCGATGCCGTTCTCCATGGCGGCGGTGGAGTTGTACATCTCGCTCTGGCCGATGGTCCGGCCGTTCGAGGCCCGGAGGACGAAGTAGGGCTGGCCGTTCTTCGCGGTCTTGCGCTCGTAGCGGTTGTCGAGAGGCGCGTTCTTCTTGACCGATTCGATCCCCCGCACGGCGCCGCGCCGCTCGACGTACTGCTCGCTGGCGAGGATGATCTGTCCGTTGCTCGCCTTGAGGTGGAACAGGAATTGCCCATTGACGGCCTTCTTCAATTCGAACTTGCCAGCCATTTCGACTCTCCTTTGGACCCGGCCTGATGGAGAACGCCACGGGAACCACACCATCAGCCGGAGATGGGATTTCTCGACATCACGCGAAGTTACAGCCCCCTATCGTACCTGATTCTGGCGAATGAATCCTCCCATTTGTTCTACTGCGCAGGCTCCCGGGGCCGCCGCTTCGCACGGATCAGCACGGCGATCTCGTCATTGCGCGGATTGATGAAGTCGAGGCGGATGCGGCCGTCCGCGGTTTCGGACACCATCGCGGGAATCGAGCTCGCGGTCAAATACCAGCCGGCGGGCAGCACGACGCTGTTGCGCGGCCGGCCGAACGTGCGGTCGAAGACCAGCTCGTCGCCTTCGAGGCGATAGCTCTTCGCATCCGTATAGGTTTCGGCGATGCGCAGGCGTGCCGAGCCGCCCGGCGGGACGGCGGTGAAGCGGATGACCACCACGTCGTCGTCAGGTTTCACCTCCTCGCCCGCTTCCAGGCCCGCCTTGAGGAGGTCCTCCCCTTTGCGGGTGTCCACCTGGAGCGTCTCGCCCGTGTCGAGGATGCGCGCCGAGGGGGCCGACGCCGTGCTCCCCTTGCGCACGACGTTGAGATAGCGGTCGATGCCCGGCCGCGACTCCGTGTAATCGTGGTAGAGGGCGAAGGCGTGGGTCTCGGGCGGTTGCAGGAAATAAACGATTTCCCGGTCCTGGTGGGCCCGCTCCGCGAGGCGGCCCTCTTCCTGCGCCGCCGCCGGCAGGGCGACGATTGCGATCCCGGCGATCCCGGCGATCCCGGCAATGGTTTTCATTTCCCCAGCCTCCGCGCCTTGAGCACCAGCGGCACTGCATCCGGCCCCGGGTGCATGAAGCTCACCTGGATCCGTCCGTCCCCTCCGGCCACGATCTGCGACGGATAGTTGCAGGAGATCAGCTCATAGCCCGCCGGCAGCACGATCGCATTCCGCCGGATGCCGAGCGTGCGCGAGAAGACGATGCGGTCCGGCCCCTCCCGCGCGTAGCTTTTCGCGTCCTTGTAGGTCTTTTCGATCATCAACCGGATGCCGCCGTCTGGCGGGACCGGATGCGGCAGGTGGACCCGGATATAGTCCGTCGCCAAATCCCCTTCAGGTAGCCCGCTCTTGCGGGCCTCCTCGCCGCTCACGACCTCGAATTGCAGCGGCTGAGACGTGGCCCGGTCGCGCACCGACTCGCCGCTCGCCGTGCTCCCCTTGCGAATGGGATTGAAGTAGGCCGTGGCGCCAGGGGTGATCGCGGTCACCTCGAAAAGGATGTGGAACTGCGAGGAATCCGGATCGAGCAGCTCGTACAGCGTGTACTCGTCGGCCTCGCGGCGGACCTCCGGAGAGCGCCGCTCGGAGACGGGAGCGGTCTTCGGAGGCGGAGAGGTCTTCGCAGGAGGCGGCGGAGCGCAGGCGACGAGCAGCGATAGCAACCCGGCGATCACAAAAGAGAACCTTCGCATCATGATCCACCCTCCACGTCCGTCCCGTCCTCGACGCGGATCATCGGCCGCGCCCCGCGCCGCACCGTCAATTCGAAGACGTCCGGCCGTCCGTAATGCCCGGCCACGTCGAGCTGCCAGCGGGGCCCCCGCAATTGCCGGGGATCGACCTCGGCGTAGAGGATCTCCTCACGGTGCTTCACCGGCTCGACGAGGAACTTGCCGTCCGGATCGATGATCGTGCTGTCGCCGGGATTGATCCATTCCGAGTCGGGGAGAAACTTCTCCTTGAACGTGTAGCGGTCCGGAACGTCGCTGCGGCGCATGGCGCTGCAACAGCCGAGCACGTAGACGCGGCCCTCCTTGGCGATGTGGCGCAGCGTCGAGATCCACGGCTCGCCGCGGTCCCAGGTGGGAGCGACGTAGATCTGCACGCCCCAGGCGTACATCGCGTAGCGGGCGAGCGGCATGTAGTTCTCCCAGCAGATCAACCCGCCGACGCGGCCAATAGAGCCGCCAAGATCGAGGTCGTAGGCCGCGAGCGTGCTGCCGTCCCCCTGCCCGTGGACGAGGCGCTCTCCGGCCGTGGGCACGAGCTTGCGGTGACAGCCGAGGATACGGCCGTCGGCGCTGATGTAGAGCAGCGAGTTGTAGAGCGTCGATCCGCTCGCCTCGGCGTTGCGCTCGTTGATCCCCACGGCCACGTTCACCCCCGCCTCGCGGGCCGCGGCGCACAGCCGGTCCGTGGCCTCGCCGGGGACGGTGACGGCCTGGTCGAGCAGCTCCGCATAGAGCTCGCGCAGCGCGTGGGTGTTGCCCGCGGGGATGAGCCACGCCCAGAACGGATAGGCGGGGATGAAACCCTCCGGGAACGCGATCAGCTTCGCGCCGCGCGCCCCGGCCTCGGCGATCAGCGAGCAGGCCTTGTCCACCGTCGCGGCACGGTCGAGGAAGACCGGCGCCGCCTGGGCCGCGGCCACGAGAAAGGGTGCATCCGTCGCATCGCTCACGCGTTTCCCCTCCGAAGATGCCGGGATGATAGCGCTCTTTCTTTCCTCGGGACCGTTGGGCCGGTGATATAGTAGGTGCTCATCTCCTTGAGAGGGGGCCCGCCGATGACTCGCAAATCCTTGCTGGTTTTCCTCTTCCTCCTTGGCCTCCCGGTGTCGCTCGCCGCTGCGGCCGCCCCGCACACGCTCACGAGCTTCCCGCCGGCCGACCTCAAGCCCAAGGCCGCCAACGCCGACGTGATCTTCGTGGTGGCCGGGGACAACCGGCCGACGGCGAAAGGTGCGCCTCTGCCCCGCGTCCTGGACGCGATCTTCTCCGAGATCGGCCTGATCCGGCCGGACTTCGTCCTGTGGACGGGGGACACGGTGTACGGCTACTGCGACAACCGGGACGAGCTTACGGCGGAATACCAGGCCTTCGCCGCCGCGGCCAAGCCCATCGCCGGCATCCCCCTCTTCAACGCGCCGGGCAACCACGAGATCCACAGCGACCAGTACGGCTGCCATCAGAACGACCTGTGCTGGTCGGGTCCCAAGGCGTCGCCGCCCGACTGCTCGGAGGCGGTATTCAAGGACCATTTCGGCGCCCTGTACGGCTCGTTCGATTACGCCGGCGCCCACTTCATCGCCCTGGACACCAGCGTGCCGGGCGCCGAAGACGAGATCACGGGTACGCAGCTCCGGTGGCTGAGGTCCGACCTCCGGCGCAGCAAGACCGCCCGCGCCACCTTCATCTTCACCCACACCGAATTCTTCTCGTCGCCCTGGATCGATCCATTGTCGGGGCAGAGTCATCCATCGGTCTCCCCCCTCGCGGAGTTGGAGGACCTCTTCGTGCACTCCTCGGTCCATGCGGTCTTCTCGGGCCACGAGCACCTGTTCTGGCACGAGCCCACGGGCCGGGAGCACAACTACATCGACTACTTCGTGGCGGGCGGCGCCGGCGCGCCCCTCTACGCCACGCCCGACCGCGGCGGCTTCGCCCACTACCTCATCGTCCGCCTCTCGGGCAGCAAGGCCGTCTACGACCTGATCGAGCCGGGGCACCTCTACCTCGACGAGACCACGGACAGGATGCCGCAGGAATTCTGCCAGGACGCCAAGTGCGCGTGGATCGTGGGCTCGAACGACCTTTCTCAGCCCTTGGCCTTGAACGGCGTCGAGATCGACGTTCCTGCAAGCTTCGGGGATTGCTCGGGGCTGACCGTGGCCGCCCGCTCGCGCAGCCGCGATTCCTGGGTCGAGCTCAAAAACGTCACCCTCGACTGCGCCGCCTCGGTACCCGGCCGAGTCCACGTGAGCGTGCCGCCTCTCGGCCAAGGTTCCGTACTGCTGACCGTGAGTCGCAAGAGCAGTCCCTGACCTCTCGGCCGCCGAGGCGAGAAAGTTTCACCGCGAAATCGAGAGTTGCAACGCCTCGTCCGAGCAGGGGAGAGGCTCGTTCGAGCAGGGACGAGGCTCGTCCGAGTGGGGGAGAGGCTCGTCCGAGTGGGGGAGAGGCTCGTCCGAATGAGGCAGAGGCTCGTCCCAGTAGGGCAGGGCTCTCCCTGTTGGATTCGTCGCAATCCCCACTCGTTTCGTCGCAATCCCGAGTAGGGAGAGGCCTCTCCCTACTCGCTTGGACTCCATCCCGACTGGGGAGAGGCGTCCCCCCACTCGGGAGAGCCGCCGTCCTGCTCGCCCGAACGCTTTCCCTCCCAACCTCGGGTGAGGCAGGGCGAGATTCCTCTTCCGAACCCTCCGTGGATCCAGATAGACTCTCTGTATTCCATCATGAGCGGAATCCTCGCCCTCCTCTCGGCGGCCCCTACGGCACCGCCTCCCGGTTTCTGGCAGCAGAACTGGGACACGATCGTCGTCAGCATCATTACTGCCGTGGTGATCCTGATTCTTTCAGGCGGCGAGGGGAACCGACGGCAGGGTGTATCCGTGGTGGAACGGGTGGAAGAAGGATTGTGCTAATACCGAAGAGTACTGGAAAATCGGCGGTGGCAAGCTCCGTTTTCCTTGGAGGCGGACCGCGAAAGGCAGGCAGATGACAACCCCGATCGGACAGTTCTCGCCGCAAGGGGATTCCCCCTACGGGTGCGTGGACATGGCGGGGAACGTGTGGGAGTGGACGTGCAATCCGCGGCGGTTCGTCGTTCGACGTCTCCAGGTTCGCCCGTTGTGCGTTCCGCAACTGGGTCGTAACGGACCGCCGCAGCGACTTCATCGGATTCCGCGTCGTCTTGCTCCCATTTCTCCTCTGGCCTCTGATCTCTCTGGTCTCTGAATCTCTGGGCGGGGGAGTCAAGAGGGCATTGCCCCCCTGGGCTCAGCGGTGAACCGGCCGAAGGGGTATACTGCCAGGGAAGAGAGGAGGTCGCCGTGGCGCAGACTCGCAGAGCCCAGATTACGATCGAACCCGAGGAATACCGGCAGTTGGAGGCTCTCGCCAACCAGCAGGGAACCTCCGTGGCGAATCTTGTCCGTACGGCCGTCCGCGAACGGTACTTGACCCGTTCGACCCGCCGACGGGAAATCGTTCAGGAGATCTTCCGACTCCAAGCCCCTATCGAAGAGGACTGGAGCACGATCGAAGAGGAGATCGCCCGCGCTCATGCTGACGGCCTTCCTTGATACCAACGTCTTCCTCTATGCGATTGGCGCCCAGCACGCCCTCAAGGCAGCTAGCCAGAGGGTCTTGGAGCGCGTCGGAGACGGTGAGTTGGAAGCTGTCAGCAATACTGAGGTCCTCCAGGAGATCCTATACGTCCTGAGTCGGAGAGGTGCCCGCGAGACAGGCATCGCGCTGGCCCGCCACACCGTTGAGCTTCTCGGAGGCCTCTTCCCTGTGACCGAGGCTGACATTTCCACCGCTTGCGACTTGATGGAACGTTACTCCGCTTTACCGACCCGTGACGCGATTCACGCGGCCACCATGCTGAACAACGGGGTCTCCGACATCATCACCTCCGACGATCACTTCGATGCGGTCCGAGGGATTCGGCGCCTCCCCCTGACCGGCTTCGCGCCTTAACGCGGAGGCTTCATGCGAGTGATTTATGACGTCGGCACGGATACGCTGAGCATCATCCTGAGCGACCTTCCAATCGTCGAAAGTGACGAGGAGAAGCCTGGCGTCATCTTGGACTACGAAGCCGGCGGCAACGTCGTCTCGCTGGAGATCCTGGATGCGTCGAGACGGGTCGACCAGCCAAGGCAGATGGTTTACGAGCTGTTGCCGACCGGAACGGCGGGGGATCGATAAGGGCGCGGCTTGCCCTGGAGGGCTCAGTGGCGTGGGGCCCGGACGGGACCACCGTCGGTAGCCCGGGATTTCAATCCCGGGCGCCATCGGAGTCGCTGTCGCCGTGTTTCGAGAATCCCTCCGACGCCCTCGCCATTCCCGATCGCGTAGACCGCGCCTTGTTTGGCGCTCCCTCTTCTCCCGGTCGGAGGGAGGGCGATGGGAGATGAGGGCCGGGGTGATGAGGGGTTTTTCGGCACGTTCTGACGGCGATTCCTTAGACCTTCAGGTCTTCCAAATGGGTTGAAGGTCGTCGCTCCGAGGAGACGCCCCCATCCGGGGTTCCCCCGGAAACGGGGCGTCTCTACATTATTGGGTGGCAGCGGTAACGCGGCCTCCGCGTGTCAGGTTTTCCGCAGCCGGCTCAGCTCCTCTTCCAGAGCCCGGAGCCGTTCCTCGGTGACACGCCGTGCGGCCTCCTCCTCAGCAATTCTCGCTTCTGCCACTTGCACCCCGGCCTCCGCGGCCTGCCGTGCAGCCGTCTCCTTGAGCCGACCCGCCGTCTCGCGGGCGTGGGCCTCATGCAGTTCCTCCGGCCAAAAAAGCGCCTTGCCGGTAGAGGCATCAACCAGCCGCAACCGATCTCCTTCAGGCCGCATCCGCAGGCCCGTGGTACGGCTCAGCAGCGAGCCATCCAACTCCACAGGGATGGGCTGATAGCGGCTGCGCACCAGCCGGAAGCCCTGCAATCGTGGCCGCAGATACTCACCGAAGGGATCGAAGAGGATGTACTCCTCGGTGCCAACCGCTCGTAGAGGGATTTCTTGGGGCCCACGTCCTTGCGCCGGGTCTTCCGTGACGTCACTTCCACGATCAAGGTCGGCGGCTTCTCCTGCCAGAGCCGGTAATTGGGACGGCTCCACTTGCCGGCCCCCTTGACCAGCATCACGTCCGGGGAGACGCGGGCCTTGGGATTCCCCTCCTCGTAGTAGAGGAAGAAGTTTCCCCCCACCCAGGCGTCCGGCACTGCGACGTAGCGGCCATTCAGACCGAAGAGGAGGTCGAGGATGACCCGGGCGTGCTCTGGGGTTTCGGCCATGGGCTGGCCGTCGGAGGTGGGGTAGTCGATCTCCTGCTCGAGCGGAAGGACGCTCATCCGTGCCTGCCTTTCCCCAACGGTTGCGGGATCACGCCACGAAATCCGCCCTCACGCAACTCCCGCCCATGGATGTTAGCACGGCTCCTGTCTTCGAGGATCTGCTGTTCTCCCTCTTCTCCCGGTTGGGGGGAGGGCGATGGGAGAAGAGGGCCGGGGTGATGAGGGTCTTGGGCGGGGGCGCTCTGAGACACGATATACTCCCCCCGAGCCGAAGGAGGCGTCCCCATGTCCAAGTCCAACAGCCGTCTCACCACCCCGCTCGTCCGCGATGATCGCGGCAAGGGCGCCCTGCGTCCCGCCACCTGGGACGAGGCGCTCGACCGCGCCGCGGCGGGATTCCGTTCGGCGGTGGAGAAGCACGGCCCGCAGACGTTCGGGCTGTTCAGTTGCTCCAAGACCACG
The DNA here is from genome assembly GCA_049284515.1 of Thermoanaerobaculia bacterium. Classification (GTDB taxonomy): domain Bacteria; phylum Acidobacteriota; class Thermoanaerobaculia; order Multivoradales; family UBA5704; genus DATARR01. Next base: position 86,042 of record JBAPYB010000030.1, on the reverse strand, counting down.
AACGAGATGAACTACCTGGCGCAGAAGTTCGCGCGGACGGTGGTGGGCAGCAACAACATCGATTCCTGCAACCGGACCTGACACGCCCCCAGCGTCGTCGGTCTGGCGGCGGTCTTCGGAATGGGCGGCGGCACCACCTCCTACCGGGAGATGGAGGAGACGGATCTCGTCATCCTCTGGGGCAGCAACGCCCGGGATGCGCACCCGATCTTCTTCCATCACGTGCTGAAGGGGATCCACAACGGGGCAAAGCTCTATGCCGTGGACCCGCGCAAGTCCTCGTCCGCCCAATGGGCGGTCGCGAGCGGGCACCTGCCCCTCCACGTCGGCACGGACATCCCGCTGGCCAACGCCGTGGCGCGGGAGATCCTCGCGGCCGGCCTGGAAAACCGCAGCTTCATCGAGCACGCGACCAGCGGCTTCGAGGATTTCCGGCGCAGCGTCGAGCCCTGGACCCTGGAGCGGGCCGAGGAGGTCACCGGCGTGCCGGCGGCGCAGATCCGCGAGCTCGCCCATGCCTACGCCCGAGCCGACCGGGCCGTCATCTGCTGGACCCTCGGCATCACCGAGCACCACAACGCGGTGGACAACGTCCGCGCGCTGATCAACCTCAGCCTGCTCACCGGCCACGTGGGGACCTATGGCTCGGGCGTCAATCCCCTTCGCGGGCAGAACAACGTCCAGGGCGGGGGCGACATGGGCGCCCTGCCGGACCGTCTTCCCGGCTTTCAGCACGTGGAGAACGACGGGCTGCGGGCGAAGTTCGAGCGCGCCTGGGGCGTGCCAGTGCCGCCCAAGCGCGGCTGGCATCTCTCTCAAATGTTCGAGGCCATGGACCACGGCGAGCTGACGGCCCTCTATGTCATCGGCGAGAACCCGGCCAACTCCGAGGCGGACCAGCACCTCGCCATCAAGCGCCTGCGGGGGCTGGAGATCCTCGTCGTGCAGGACATGCTCCTCACCGCCACCGCCGAATTGGCGGACGTGGTGCTGCCCGCCGCCGCCGGCTGGTGCGAGTCCGAGGGCACGGTGACCAACAGCGAGCGGCGGGTGCAGCGGGTGCGCCAGGCCCTGCCGCCGCCGGCCGGCGTGCGCGACGACGTCGAGATCCTCTGCGACCTCGCCCGCCGCATGGGCCGCGACCTCGGCAATCCCACCGCCGAGGAGCTGTGGAACGAGGTGCGTGAGCTGTCGCCCGCCCACCACGGTATGTCCTACGCCCGGCTGGAGGCGGCGGACGGCCTCCAGTGGCCCTGCTACGACGAGACGCACCCCGGCGAGCTGTTCCTCCACGGGCGGCTGTGGGAGCGGCCCATCGTGGGGCCGCGGGCGCCGTTCGCAGCCCTGGAGCACGAGCCGCCGGTCGACGAGCTGACGCCGGAGTTCCCCCTCCGTCTCACCACGGGCCGGCACCTGGACTCCTACAACACGGGCGTGCAGACGGGGCACTTCGCCTCCCCGAACCGGCGGCCGGCGGGCATCGACCTCCACCCCGCGGACGGCCTGCGGCTGGGTGTGGCCGAGGGCGACCTCGTGCGCGTGGTCTCCCGGCGCGGCGCCGTGACCGCCCCCGTGCGCTTCGATGGGGGGCTGCGGCCCGGCCTCGCTTTCATGACCCTCCACTTCCCCGACGAAGTGGCCACCAACGAGCTGACGATCGACGCCGTGGATCCGAAGTCCGGCACCTCGGAGTTCAAGGCCACGGCGGTGCGCATCGAGCTGGTGAGACGGCGGGACCGGGTGGCGGCGGAAGCGGAGGCCGTTCCGGTATGATCGCCCCATGGATCTGCACTTCACGGCCGCCGAGCCTGACGTAGACGAGATCGCGGCCGTCGACGACTGTCTTGCCGGGTGTCTCGCCGGGCGGCCCCTGAACGGCGACCGCCGGCAGTACCTTCTTCCCGTTCTGCATGCCATCCAGGGCCGCAAGGGCTGGGTGAGCCCGGGCGCGCTCAACCATGCCTGCCGGCGGCTGGACGTTCCCCCCGCCGAGGCCTTCGGCGTGGCCGACTTCTACGCCCTGTTCCAGACCCGGCCCCATCCGCCGGCCACCGTGCACGTCTGCGACGACATCGCCTGCCGGACCCGGGGCGCCGAGGCCTTCTGCACGGAGGTGGAAGCAGCGCTCGGCCCCGCGGGCGAGAGCCGGGACGGCTACGCCACCTGGCACCGCAGCCCCTGTCTGGGCCTCTGCGAGCGGGCTCCCGCGGCGCTGGTGATCGCGGCCGGAAGTCCGCCGCGGGAGAACGCCCTGGCTCCGGCCACGGCCACGGACGTCCTTTCCGCCCTGGCGGGTGAGGACGTGCCCATGCCGGACCTCTCGCTCTCCGTGCCGCAGGCCGGGCTGCCGGGCTTGAAGTTGCTGGCCCGCGTCGGCCGGGTGGACCCCATGAGCCTCGACGACTACCGCGCCGCGGGCGGCTTCCTCGCCCTGCGCCGCGCTTTCGAGATGGGCGCGGCGGCCGTGGTGAAGGAGGTCGTCGACTCCAAGCTCGTGGGGCGAGGCGGCGCCGCCTTTCCCACCGGCGTGAAGTGGCAGGGCGCCCGCTCGGCCGCGCTGCCGCGCTACCTCATCTGCAACGCCGACGAGTCCGAGCCCGGCACCTTCAAGGACCGCGTGTTGATGGAGAACGATCCTTTCTCGCTGATCGAGGCGATGACCCTCGCGGGCTTCGCCACCGGCTGTGAGAAAGGTTTTCTCTATCTCCGCGGCGAATATCCGCTCGCCCTCGTCCGGCTGGAAAACGCCATCGCGCGCTGCCGCGAGCGCGGCTACCTGGGAGACAACGTCCTGGGCGACGGCGTGCGTTTCGACGTCGAGCTGCGCCGCGGCGCCGGCGCCTACATCTGCGGCGAGGAGACGGCGCTCATGAACTCGCTCGAAGGGCGGCGCGGCGAGCCGCGCAACAAGCCGCCGTTCCCCACGGAATTCGGCCTGTTCGGCAAGCCCACGATCATCAACAACGTCGAGACCTTGGTCAACGTCCTTCCCATCGTGATCGAAGGGGGGAAGGCCTACGCGGCCACGGGCACCGAGCGCTCGACCGGCCCCAAGCTCTTCTGCGTCTCCGGCCACGTGAAGCGCCCCGGCGTCTACGAGGCGCCCTTCGGCATCACCCTCGGCGAAGTGATCGATCTCGCCGGGGGAATCGGCGGCAGCGGGCGCCTGCAGGCCGTCCTGCTGGGTGGCGCGGCCGGTGCCTTCGTCACTCCCGATCAGCTCGCCACTCCTCTCACTTTCGAAGGGACGCGCGCCGCCGGAGCGTCGTTGGGCTCGGCCGTCGTCATGCCCTTCGACGACACGGTCGATCTACGCCAGATCCTGCGGCGCATCGCTCAGTTTTTCCGCGACGAATCGTGCGGGCAGTGCGTTCCCTGCCGCGTCGGCACCGTGCGGCAGGAAGAGCTGCTCGCCCGCTTGGCCGCCGGCCGGCCGTTGAATGAGGAAGTGGAGCTGCTCAAAGAGCTCGGGCAGGTGATGCGCGACGCCTCGATCTGCGGCCTCGGCCAGACGGCGTCGAGCGCCATTGAATCAGCCCTCGCCCGGTTGCCGATTTTCCAGGAGACCCGATGATTTCGCAGGACGCCCCCGAATCCAAGATCCCCGTTCCCCGCGGACCCTTGCCGGTGGCTCCGCCGCCCCGGGCGCGGCGCACGGTGGAGCTGACCATCGACGGCCAGACCGTCGCCGTGCCGGAAGGCGCCACACTGCTCGATGCCGCGCGCCAGCTCGGGATCGAGACGCCCACCCTCTGCTTCCTGGAAAGCCTGACGCCGGTCAACGTCTGCCGCATCTGTGTCGTGGAAGTCGAAGGCTCGCGCACGCTCGTCCCCGCCTGCTCGCGCAAGGCCGAGCCGGGGATGAAAGTGAGCACGGACTCCGAGCGCGTCCGCCTCTCCCGCAAGCTGGTGCTGGAGCTGCTGGGCTCCTCGGTCGACCTCTCGACCGCACCGCAGATTCAAGGGTACATGGACCGCTACGGGGCCAAGCCCGAGCGCTTCGGCCCCCCGGCACCGCCCGCCGGCAAGGGCGAGCGCGACGCCGCAAGGCCGGGTCATCACGATCCGCCGCACGAGGATTGCGCCGCGACCGTAGGCCAGCCGGTGAAAGTGGACAATGATCTCTACGTCCGCGATTACTCGAAGTGCATCGTCTGCTACAAGTGCGTCGAGGCTTGCGGCACCGACGCCCAGAACACCTTCGCCATCGCCCTGGCCGGCCGCGGCTTCGACGCCCGCATCTCCACCGAGTACGACGTTCCCCTCACCGACTCCGCCTGCGTCTACTGCGGCAACTGCATCGGCGTCTGCCCCACGGGAGCGCTGATGTTCAAGAGCGAGCACGACATGCGCCAGGCCGGAACCTGGGACGAGCCCCGCCAGACGGCGACCGACACCATCTGCCCCTACTGCGGCGTCGGCTGCACCTTGACCGTCCACGTCCAGGACGAGAAGATCGTCAAAGTCACCTCGCCCACGGACAACGACGTGACCCGCGGCCACCTGTGCATCAAGGGGCGGTTCGGGTGGGAGTGGGTGAATCAGCGGGGAGGGGGCTTCGCTGGCAGTCATGAATCAGGGAAATGATCCCCTTCAACGCGCGTTGCGGCTGCCGCGTGGCGCCCGATTCTACCGGTGTGCCCTTCAAGTCAATCCTTTTCAATACCTCCTGAGGTACAACAAGCCCACCGGTTATACGGATGAAGACTCCTACAACCGGGCGATCGTTCAGGCGTGCCGGGATCATGCGATCGAGGTGATCGGCGTCACCGATCATTATGGAATCCGTGACTCGGCCGGACTGATTGCAGCAGCACGCCAGGCCGGGATCGTAGTTTTTCCTGGCTTCGAGGCGGTCTCGAAAGATGGCGTCCATGTTCTTTGCCTCTTCGATCCCGAGCGACCTGTGGAAGAGTTGGAACGAGTGATCGGGGAGTGCGGCATCCACACCAGCGAGGAAAAGTCTCCTTCCGGGGATCTGGACGTTACGGAGCTCCTTGCAAGAGCTGCCAAGTGGCATTGCGTTTTCGTGGCGGCTCACGTCACTTCCCCCGGAGGTTTGCTGCGGGCCCTCACCGTCCAGGCGCGGGTCAAGGCGTGGAAATCCGAAGACCTCCTCGCCTGCTCGCAGGCGGGGCCGGCCCGCGAGGCCCCGGAGGATCTCCGGCAGATCCTTCTTAACAAGGATCCCGAATACAAGCGAGACCGTCCGGTCGCTGTCATCAACGCGCAAGACGTCAACAGCCCCGAAGACCTGGCAAAACCGGGGACCTCCTGCTGGATCAAGATGTCCAAGGTTTGGGTGGAGGGTTTGCGGCAGGCGTTCCTAGACCCCGAATCGCGGATCCGGCTGGGGACGGAGCCACTCCCTCCGGAGCATCTGGAGCTCGTGGCGATGGCTTGGGAAGGAGGCTTTCTGGATGGCCAAGCCGTCCACTTCAATGAGAACTTGAACGCGCTTATCGGCGGCCGAGGAGCGGGAAAGTCGACTTTGATCGAGAGCATCCGCTACGTTCTTGATCTCGAACCTCTCGGTAATGAAGCCAAAAAAAACCACGAAGGAATCGTACGAGACGTCCTCAAGAGCGGGACGCGTGTCTACCTCCTCGTTCGCTCTACGCGTCCCTCGACTCGAGAATATCGGATCGAACGAATCGTACCCAATCCTTCCACTGTCCGAGATGATCTGGGGAAAGTCTTGCCTTACCATCCACGGGATGTTCTTCCCGGCGCTGAGGTTTATGGCCAGCACGAGATTTCCGAACTGACGAAGAGCCGTGACAAGCTCACCCGCCTGCTCGACCGTTTTGTCCGGAGCGATCCGGGTCTGAGTTCCAGGCAAGCCGAGCTCGAGCGGGAGCTCGCTCGCTCACGCTCTCAACTCTTGGAGGTGAGGACCGAGATCGCAGAGATCGACGAGCGTTTGAGCCGGCTGCCGGGGCTCGAGGAGACTTTGAAGCGCTATCAAGATGAAGGTTTGGAGGAACGGCTTAAGGAGAGGAGCCTCGTCGTCCGGGAGGAGCGAGTCCTGAAAACCATCGCAGAGAGAGCCTCCCCCTTTGAAGGATTTTTGGAGCAATTACGACGCGGGCTCCCTATCGATCGTGCCTTCCTTTCCTCCCAAGCCCTTGTTGATCTGCCAGGGAAGGACATTCTGGCGCAGGCCGACAAAGCTCTGGCCGCCCTGGAATCCTCTCTTCAGAAGCTCGCCGCTCAGATGGAGGAGGCCCTCCAGCGGTTCTCCGAGGAGCTCGGCGGCATCAACAGGCAATGGGAAGAAAGGAAGCGTGCGGTCCAGAAAGATTATGAGAAGATTCTCCGCGAGCTCCAGCGCTCCAATGTCGATGGAGAGGATTTCATTCGTCTCAGAAAGCAGATTGAAGACCTGCGACCTCTCCAGGAACGGCGGATCTTTCTGCGCCGGCAATTGGATGAAATCGTTGCGCTCCGGCGCAACCTGACCGCCGAATGGGAGGATCTTAAGAGCGCTCAATTCCGGGAGCTGGAGCATGCGGCAAGCAGGGTCAACAAGACTCTCCGGCTGCACGTCCGGGTCACCGTGTCTGCGGCCGGAAACCGCGATTCCCTGGCGCAACTGATCCAGGAGCTCGCTGGAGGCCGGCTCACCGAAACCAAGGAAGCTGTGCGTCAGCGGTCCAACCTCTCCGTTCAGGAACTTGCCAGCGCCCTGCGAGCCGGCTCCGAAGCGGTACAGCGCATGTTGAAAATCCCACCCTCTCAGGCGGACCGTCTCGCTGCAGCCTGCCCCGAAATCGCCCTGCGGATTGAAGAGCTGAATCTTCCGGCCACTACCCGGATCGAGCTAAACGTCGGGACGGAGGATGATCCGGCCTGGCAGGAGCTCGAAGACCTGTCAACCGGCCAGAAGGCAACGGCCGTCCTTCTTCTGCTGCTTCTCGAATCAGACGCTCCTCTGGTGGTAGATCAGCCGGAGGACGACCTTGACAATCGCTTCATCACCGAGGTCGTAGTCCCGAAGATGCGAGAGGAGAAACGACGGCGTCAGTTCATCTTCTCCACCCACAATGCCAACATTCCAGTGCTCGGTGACGCTGAATTGATCGTTGGCTTGCAGCCGGCTCAAGGACAAGCGGAGCTGCCAGTGGAACAGATGGGCTCCATGGATTCGGACCCGGTCCGTAGTCTGGTCGAGGAAATCCTCGAAGGCGGTCAGCGTGCCTTTGAGCTACGACGTCTCAAATATGGCTTCTAGAGGGTTGGCATGCTAAAGACCGAGCTATTCGAAATGTTGCGAAACGGCGAAAGCTCCGGGGTCGAATTCAAGCTCGATACGATTGAGCCTCGGGCTCTCGCGAAAGAGTTGGTCGCGCTGGCGAACCTTCAAGGCGGCGTCGTACTGCTGGGGGTGGAAGACGGAGGGACGGTGCGGGGGATCACGCGTCCTCGGCTCGAGGAGTGGGTCATGTCCGCCTGCCGTGACAAGATCCGGCCGGAGCTCATTCCTTACTTTGAAGTCATCCGCGAGATCGAAACGGGCCGGGATGCGGCGGTCGCGGTTGTCCGCGTCGATCAGGGCTGGTCTGTGCATCACGTCTGGCACGATCACCACCGGACCTATTACATCCGGGTCGGCTCGACCAGCCGAGAGGCCAGCCAGGAAGAGTTAGAGCGCCTTTTCCAGCAGCGGGGTGGGTTCCGCGTGGAGCTTCGTCCGGTGTCCGGGTCCGGCTTGGACGATTTGGACCGCAATCGGCTCAAGGATTATTTCGGGAGGGTACGGCAGCAGGAGGTACCGAAAACTGAGGAGGACTGGCGAACCCTCCTGGTGAACACTGAGTTGCTCAGCGATGAAGGGCATGGGACTCCCTGTACAGTGGCAGGTCTGCTGCTTTTCGGGGAGAACCCGAATCGTTTTCTCCCTCAAGCCGGGATCGACGCTGTGGCCTACCCCGGACTTGAAAAGGATTATGCTTCCTTGGAGCGTGCGAGCTTACGAGGACCTTTGACACCCTTGCTGCGAAAGGGCCGCAGGACGCCCATCGAGAATGGGCTCGTTGAACAGGCGGTCGGCTTCATCAGACGCCACTCCGGTGCCACTACCACTCTCGCTGAGGGTGCTCGCCGGACGGAACGTCTCGATTATCCCGTCGAAGCGGTTCGAGAGGCTTTGGTCAATGCTCTGGTCCATCGCGACTATCTGCTTTCGAGCACTGACATCGAGCTGTCTCTCTACAAGGACCGGCTGGAGATTGTCTCGCCTGGCCGGCTGCCGAACGGCATTACTCCAGAACGTATGCGAGTGGGGTGCCGCGCCGCACGAAACCAATTGCTCAAAGACGTGATGCGGGACTACGGCTATCTGGAACACATGGGGATGGGCATCCCGCGGAAGATCATCCGAACCATGCTAAAGCATAACGGCACTGAACCTGGTCTCATTGAGGAAGGAGAACAGTTCGCCGTCCGCCTGTGGAGAGAGGGCCAGCGACCGGTGTAGCCACCTCGCCCATTGACCATGCGGCGAGCCTGGGGCACTTGTGCATCAAGGGGTGGTGCCAGTCCTGGCTTGCCGTCCGCAACGAACCCTGCTACTTTCTGCCAGGAAGAGCAACGAACTCTGCTGATTTCTGGTAGAGACCCATGGACCCTCAACTCCGGCGCGTCGTTCTGGCTGAGAACCCCTGGCTGCGCGGGGATGATCTCCAGGCCTGGTTCCAGCGTTTCCTGCCGGAAAGCTACCTCCCGCGGCGCTTGCGGCTCGTCGCGGACCACCGGGTCGTGCTCGTGGTGGGGCCACGGCAGGCCGGGAAGTCGACTCTGATCTGGAAGACGCTCGCCGAGGCGGCGGAGCCCGTCCTGTACGTCAACTGCGAGGAGCCCTCGATGCGCGAGTGGCTCTCGTCTCCCGCCAGCTTTCTCGCCGACGTGGCGGAGTCGGCCGGCGGGGCTCGGGCGCTGTTGCCAGAGGCCGGCCTGTTCCTCAAGGGGCTCGTTGACCGCCGGACCGGCCTACGGATCTATGCCACCGGCAGCTCGTCGTTCGACCTGGAGTCCGCGACCCGCGAGTCGCTGGCCGGGCGGGCGCAACGCCATCTGCTCCTGCCCTTGTCGCTCTCCGAGGCTGGCGCGGCGTTCACGGACGGCAGCCCCCTGGCGCGAGAAGAGGGCCTGTCACAGCTCGTGGAAAGGATGATGATCTACGGCGGATATCCGACCGTGTTGACGTCGGACGAGCCGCGGCGGGAGCTGGCGTCCCTGGTCGAGGCGTTCGTGGTCCGCGATGCCTCGGATCGTTTCCGCATCCGCCACACGGCGGCCCTGCGCAAGATCCTGGAGCTCGCCGCGAGCCAGATCGGCAACCTGGTCAATCTTTCGGATTGGGCTGCCCTGAGCAACGTCAGCAACGACACGGTGGCCGACTACTGCCGGCTCCTCGAAGAGACGCATCTCATTCGCATGGTCCGGCCGTTCGTCGGCGGCAGGCGTGCGGAGATCACCAGCTCCCGCAAGGTGTTCCTTCTGGACAACGGCATCCGCAATCAGCTCTTCGGGGGATTTCAGGACGCCGCGGACCGGCCCGATCGGGGAGCGCTCTTGGAAAACCTCATCTTCACCGAGTTGGCCAAGACAGTCCACCCCCTTCTCGATGGACTTTCTACCTGGCGAAGCAAGTCGGGAGCGGAGGTGGACTTCGTGGTGGAGCACCAGGGCCGGCTCTTGGCCTGCGAGGTCAAGGCCGGGGACAGCCGCGGGATCTTGAGCCGCTCAGCCCGGAGCTTCGTCGACGCCTACCAGCCCGAAGAGCTCGTGATCGTCAATCGCAGGACGTTTCCCGAGACCGCGGAGGGCTCGACGCGCGTGCGCTTCCTCCGGGCGGAGGATCTCGCCGGTGCTGTCGAGGCGTTTCTCAGTGCAGACAAAGTGCCTGTCGCGTAGAAAAATGGACTTCACTTCTTAAACCGCTTGAACCACTCGACGATCCGCTGGTCCCTATCGCGCCAGTTGAAGGGGAGGCCGTGGCTGTCCTGCGCGTACAGGATCAGCTCGTAGACTTTGCCGAGGGCTTGGAGCTTCTCGGCGAGGGGTAGGGCGTGGTCCCGCGGGTTGGTTCGCCAGTCCGCGGTGCCGTGCAGGATGAGGATGGGAACGTTGATCTTTTCCGGCCAGGCGATGACGGAGCGCTCCCGCAGGAGCTCGGGTCCGCGCTTCGCATAGCCCGGGATCAGCTCGCGGTAGACGCCCACCATCTCTGGACGGTCCTTGGTGCTCGCGGTCAAATCGGCCTCGCCGCTCACGACGGCAGCGGCTTTGACGGGGATGCCGTTCTTCAGCGCCAGGTAGGTCTCCATGCCGCCGCGGGAGACGCCGAGGATGAAGACGTTGTCCATGTCCACGTAGCCGAGCGATCTCGCGAGCGGAATCAGGTTGAGCACGTCGTGGACCTCGGCGCCGCCGAACTCCTCCCGCCCCTCGCCCCCGTCGACGCCGCGGTACTGCGAGCCCATCACCACAAAACCTTGCGAGACGTAGGAATAGAACCCTTCTTCCTCCCACGGCGACAGCTTTCCGAACTCGCGGTTGCCGCCCCGGTTGAAGAGGATCAACGGCAGCTTCTTTCCCGCCGTGTCCTTCGGTTTCCAGAGATAGCCGGTGACTTGCAGCCCGTCGCTCAGGTAGGTGAGGCGCCGGCACTCGAATTCCTGGTACGCCTTGCGCTGCTCGAATTCCTCCCGCGTCAGCAGGCGGGGGGCGAGGTCTGCGAAGGGCCGCATGGCGACGCCGAGCCGCCTCGCCTCTTCGACTTCCGCCTCGTACCCCCTTTCGGTGCCCCGCAGCCAGTGCTCGTAGGAAAGGGGATAGGACGGACAGGGAGTCTGCTCGAGAAGGGTGCCGTCCCGGTTCATGGGGCGAGGTTCTTGGGCGTGCAGGGCGACCGGGAGGAGGATGGCGAAGAGCAGCGATGCGCGGATCTGGATCATACCCGCTGATCTATGCAGCACTGATGCCTGACGATCAGCCTGCCTGATAGAGCACCGCCACGGCGCCGCTCATGGCGCCGACTTTATCAGCTTGGAGGGTTCGGTGATCACGACCCATCCCGGCTCGATGCGCCCCGTCTCGGGCTTCGTGCTCCCCACGCGGCGGAATCCCTGAAAAGTCGTGGGCAGGCCGTCCGCATCGAAAAGATCAGGCGTGTTGCGCAGCTCGTAGTGCACGTGGACGAGGATGGAGCCCATGCCGGAACGGCTCATCTTGCCCAGGAGCTGCCCGCGCTGCACCCGATCCCCAGGCTTGACCGCGAGGCTGCCGTGCTGGAAGTGGGCGAGGAGGCTGTACTCGCCGTTGCCGTGATCGATGATCACGTGATTGCCGATCATGAGGGTCGGATCCTTCGGCAGCAGGGCCTCATCGTAGGGGATGTCGTCCGGCCGGTCGCCCACTGCGGCCACGATGGTGCCGGGCGCCGGCGCCACGACCGGCACCCCGAAGCCGAGCCAATTTTCTTTCTTCTCCATGTCGCCGTGAAAGGCCTCTCCCTTCTCGTCCACCACGGACAGATCGAGCGCGTAGCGCTGGCTGTTGCGACGCATCTTCATGACGTCGCGGTTGAATGGATCGTTGAGGTCCAGTCGCCGGTGATGCGAGAAAAAGCCGGGAGCCTCATAGGCCCAGACGCGGGCACCGGGGACGGGCAGGATGAGCGTGGTCTTCTGCTTGTACTCCACGGGCCGCACGTCGACTGCGACCGTCTGCCGGCCGCCGCCGGGCGCCGTGGCCACGAGTGTGAAGCGGAGGAGATCGACGGGTACGGCGGTATCGATTTGAGAGAAAGGATTGAAGACCGTGAGCGGCTTACCAGGGTCCAGGTGACGCGGTCCCAGCGCCTCGATGGACGGGCGGGAGCCGTTGCTGTCCAGCTTGTCCCAGACGAGGAGCCGCCCTGCTTTGTCGTAGGCCTGCATCCGGACCTGCGCGAGCTCCAGCGGCCCCTGGGTGCCGTTGACCAGCTCGAACTCGAAGCTCAGGAGCTGCCGGTCGCCCGACCGCTCCACATAGACGGGATCGGGCCGGACGCGGACCGTCACGGCCCCCGTTCCGGCGGCTTCGGCCGGCCCGGCGAGGGCCAGGCAGCCGAGGCCGATCAACAACAACTTCCTCATCGCAGTCTCCTCCTCGGTTCTCCTTACGGAAACGCGTGAGGGAGGAGATTCTTACGGCCTGGATTTCATTTCACGATCGGAATCTCCAGGGCACTCGGATGCTCCGTGTCGTGGTAGAGGACCACGTGGGCCGTGCGCGCGTCCTTCGCCGTCTCGTCGGCCACCACGCCGCCGGAGTTGTAGTTCTTTTCGATCTGGGTCGAGTTGGGGCAGGAGATCACGAGGCGCAGCCGGCTGCCTTTGGCGACCTTGCGGGAGAACCAGGGGAAGGCGGTGAAGGAGTAACGCACGACCTCCCCATTCGGCACCAACTCCTCTCTCTCCAGCGAATCGCGATAGCGGGCGCGCAGACCGTCTCTGGTGAGGTAGACGCTCTTGCCGTCGGGCAGGATCTCGTAGAGGGTGACCTGGAAGTCCGTGTCCGGCACGTCGAGCGCGATCCAGAGGTTGAGCTTCACCTGCCCGGAGACTTCCGTGGCTTCTGTAAAGGGCTCGCTGTGGTATACGACGCCGTTGCCGTAAAGATTGAAGACGTCGAACTGATCGATCAGCGGAGTCTCACTGGAATCGCGCTCAGGATCCTGTCCTGGCCGGATGTCCAGCGGATCGTAATCCCATCGATCGGTCTGCAAGGCTGCGGGCTTTGACTCGGCGAGAGCTCCGGAATGAAAGATGTCATTCGCCTGGCCGTGGTCCGAGCTGAGATAAAGGGTTCGTTTCTGAGCGCCGATCTCCTCCAGAGTGTCAGCGTACTTCCATTCTTCCGCGCCCGCGCCCGGCACGTAATAGGCCACCCGCTTCTTGAGGAACGCCGGCTTGGCGCCGGCTTTCATCGTCCAGTCGTACCACTGCCTGTGCAGATCGTTGAGGTCGAGGACGCTCGCCTCGCCGAAAGTGAGCCCCAGCACTTCTCGCTGTGGCGTGCGCGTTCCCGGATGGTCCCAGGGGCCGATGATGAGATAGTGCCGGTCCTTGGCCGCCGCCGACGCCTCGCGCATGTGGTTGCGGTAGTAGGTGAGGGCGCCGCCCTGGTCGGCGTCGTAGTGGCCGGTGATGGTCAGGATGGGCAGGTCGAGCTTCGCATACTGCTCGCGCGTCGGCACCATGGCTTTCCAGAAATCGTCATAGGTGGGATGCGCGAGCCACTGCTGGAACGACGCATTGGGATTGCCTACGATCCGGTCGAGCTCGCGGAAGGGACGGTGAGCGGTGTACATCTCCAGGAATTTCTGACTCCAGTACGAGGATTCGCCGAAGAGCCGGTTGTTTCCCGTCTTACCGCTGGTATAGGTCAACCACTGGATGTCATAGGAATAGAAGATGTTCGCGGGAGCAGGGTAGTCGATCCCGGGATGGACGGAGGCGGTGGGCACGATCGTGGTGAGGTGCGGCGGCCTCTCCTTGGCCGTGGCCCACTGGTCGTAGCCCACGTAGGAGCCGCCCCACATGGCCACCTTGCCGTTCGACCAACTCTGGCGGCTGAGCCACTCGACGATGTCGTAACCGTCCCTGCTCTCCTGGGCAAAGGGATCGAAGTTGCCGCCCGAGCTTCCCCGGCCCCGGGTGTCGACGAGGACGAAGGCATAGCCGTGGCGGGCGAAGTACATGGCTCGCGGGTGCAAGCCGTCGGCAATGTACGGCGTGAGCGTGAAGACGACCGGCAGCGGGCCCTTCTGGCCCCCCGGCCGGTACACCGTGGCAGCCAGCTCCACGCCGTCGCGCATGGGGATGCGGACGCCCCACTGGAGGTCCACGTCCGGTTCTTTCTTGGCCGGAGGAGCGGCGGGGGCGACGGCGGCGAAGGCGAGGAGAAGAAGGACGAACAGCGCGGCACGGCCGGCGACGCTGCCCACTTCGGGTTTGGGATCGCTCATGGGCTCGATCTTAACAGCTTGGCGGGCTTGGCGGGCTCCGTGAGCACCACCCATCCCGGCTCGATGCGCCCCGACTCGGGCTTCGCGCTGCCGACGCGGCGGAAGCCTTCGAAGGTCGCGGGCAGGCCGTCCGCATCGAAGAGATCGGGAGTGGTGCGCAGCTCATAGTGCACGTGGACGAGGGTCGAGCCCATCCCGGAGCGGCTCATCTTGCCCAGGAGCTGCCCGCGCTGCACGCGATCTCCCGGCTTGACTGCGAGGCTGCCGTGCTGGAAGTGGGCGAGGAGGCTGAATTCGCCATTCCCGTGATCGATGATCACGTGATTGCCGATCATGAGGGTCGGGTCATTGGGCAGCAGGGCCTCGTCGTAGGGAATGTCGTCCGGCCGGTCGCCCACCGCGGCCACGATGGTGCCGGGCGCCGGCGCCACGATCGGCACCCCGAAGCCGAGCCAGTTCTCTTTCTTCTCGATGTCGCCGTGAAAGGCCTCTCCGTGCTCGTCCACTACGGACAGATCGAGTGCGTAGCGCTGACTGTTGCGACGCATCTTCATGACGTCGCGGTTGAACGGATCATTGAGGTCCAGTCGCCTGTGATGCGAGAAAAAGCCGGGAGCTTCGTAGGCCCAGACGCGGGCGCCGGGGACGGGCAGGACGAGCCGCGTCTTCTGCTTGTACTCCACGGGCCGCACGTCGACTGTGGCCGTCTGCCGGCCGCCGCCGGGCGCCGTGGCGACGAGCGTGAAACGCAGCAGGTCGACGGGCACGGCGGTGTCGATTGGAGAGAAAGGATTGAAGACCGTGAGCGGCTTGCCGGGGTCCAGGTGACGCGGCCCCAGTGCCTCGATGGACGGGCGGGAGCCGTTGCTGTCCAACTTGTCCCAGACGAGAAGCCGTCCCGCCTTGTCGTAGGCCTGCATCCTGATCTGCGTGAGATCCAGAGGCCCCTGAGTGCCGTTGACCAGCTCGAATTCGAAGCTCAGGAGCTGCCGGTCGCCCGATCGTTCCACATAGACAGGATCAGGCCGGACGCGGACCGTCACAGCCCCCGTTTCAGCGGCTTCGGCCGGCCCGGCGAGAGCCAGGCAGCCGAGGCCGATCAACAACAACTTCCTCATCGCAGTCTCCTCCCTTGGTTCTCCTTACGGAAACGCGGCAGGGAGGAGATTCTTACAGCCTGGATTTCACTTCACGATTGGAATCTCCAGAGCGCTCGGGTGCTCCGCGTCGTGGTAGAGGACGACGTGGGCCGTGCGTGCATCCTTGGCCGTTTCATCGGCCACTACGCCGCCCGAGTTGTAGTTCTTTTCGAGCCCGATGGTGTTGGGGCAGGCGACGACGAGGCGCAGGCGGCTGCCCTTGGAGACCTTGCGGGAGAACCAGGTGAAGCCGTTGAATTGATAGTGCACGATCTCGCCCTTCGGCACCAGGGTTTCTTTCTCCAGCGAATCGCGATAACGGGCGCGCAGTGAGTCCGAGGTGAGGTAAATACTCTTGCCGTCGGGAAGGATCTCGTAGAGGGTGGCCTGAAAATCGGTGTCGGGCACGTCGAGAGAGATCCAGAGGGAGAGCTTCACCTGGCCCGAGACCTCGGTCGCTTCGGAGAACGGGACGCTGTGATAGATGGCGCCGTTGCCATAAAGGTTGAGGACCGACCGCTGATCTGTCAAATAAGCTTCGCCACCGTCGTGCTCGAATTCTTCGCCTGGCCGAATGTCCAACGGGTCATAGACCCAGCGATCAGGTTGCGCGGCCCCGGCGGGCTTGGCGTCGGCGAGGCCGCCGGAGTGGAAGGCGTCCTGGACCTGGCTGTTGTCTGAGCTGAGATAGAGGGTGCGCTTCTGAGCGCCGATCTCTTCCAGGAAGTCGGCGTATTTCCATTCCTCGGCTCCGGGCCCCACCACGTAATAGGCCACCCGCTTCTTGAGGAAGGCGGGCTTGGTGCCGCTCTTCATCGTCCAGTCGTACCACTGCCGGTGCAAATCGTTGAGGTCGAGCACGCTGGCCTCGCCGAAGGTCAGGCCGCCCACCTCGCGCCGCGGAGTCCGGGTGCCGGGATGGTCCCACGGGCCGATGATGAGGTAGTGGCGGTCACGCTCCGTGGGCGACGCTTCCCGCATGTGATTGCGGTAATAGGTGAGTGCCCCGCCCTGATCGCCGTCGTAGTGACCGGTGATCGTGAGGATCGGGATATTGAGCTTGGCATACTGCTCCCGCGTGGGCACCATGGCTTTCCAGAAGTCGTCATACGAGGGGTGAGCGAGCCACCGCTGAAACGCCGGGTTCGGGTTACCCACGATCCGGTCGAGCTCGCGGAAGGGAAGGTGACCGCGATACATCTCGAGGTATTTTTGGATCCAGTAGGAGGAGTCGCCGAACAGGAGGGCGTTGCCCGTCTTGCCGCCGGTGAAGGTCAGCCATTGCGTGTCGTAGGAAAGGAAGATGTTTTTGGGATCCGGGTAATCGATCCCCGGATGGACGGAGGCGACGGGAACGAAGGTAGCCAGGTGGGGAGGCAGCTCCTTCGCCGTCGCCCACTGATCGTAGCCGGCGTACGAGCCGCCCCACGTCGCCACCTTGCCGTTGGACCAGCTCTGGCGGGCAAGCCACTCGACGGCGTCGTAGCCGTCGTGGCTCTCCTGGGCGAAGGGATCGAACGTGCCGCCGGAGCTCCCCCGTCCCCGCACGTCGACCAGGACATAGACGTAACCGTGACGGGCGAAGTACATCGCCCGCGGGTGATAGCTGTCGCCGATGTAGGGCGTCAGCGTAAAGATGACCGGCAACGGGTCCTTCTGCTTGGCCGGCCGGTACACCGTGGCGGCCAGCTCGACGCCGTCGCGCATCGGGATGCGGACGCCCCACTGGAGGTCCACGTCCGGTTCTTTTGCGGCCTCTGGGGCTGCCGGGGACGTGGCGGCGAAGGCGAGAAGAAGGATGACGAACAGCGCGGCACGGCGAATGGGCTCGGGCACGGGAGGTCTCCTTGGGAATCTGAGGGATTGTAAGGCAGGATCTCGCGAGAGCATCAAAAGAGGCATATCCTTGAACCAACGAACCAACCCTGGCTTTTCCCTCAGGAGGGTCTCTCGTCGTGGCCTTGAAGCCTGCGTTCTGCTAGGATGGTGGATGCCTAGACGGCCTTTGGGACACGATGATGACGATCCAGCTCACGATACCTTCAGAGGTCTGCGCCTCCCTGCGACGCTCGCCACACGAGTTGGCCCGAGAGCTGCGGCTTGCAGCGGCCATCCACTGGTATTCTCAGGGCAAGATCTCCCAAGAGCGTGCCGCCCAACTGGCGGATCTGGATCGGACGGACTTCCTTCTCGCTCTGGCCCGCGAGGGCGTCGATGCTTTCGTGGTCGATTTCCAGTCCCTACGTAGGGAGCTGGCGGATGAGTGAGACGGCGGTCGTCAACGCCTCTCCGCTCATCTATCTCGCCCGTACCCAGTTCCTCCATCTTTTCCAACTCGCACCTCCCGAGGTGTTGATCCCGAGGGCCGTCGCCGCCGAGGTCGCGGCTCGCGGTTCCTCCGATCCTGCGGCTTGTGCGCTCGCTGAGACTCCATGGCTGCGTCAGGTTGAGGCAGCCAGTATTCCGGGAGAGGTCTTGGGCTGGGACCTCGGGCCGGGCGAGTCTTCGGTGATCGCCTGGGCGCTGTCCCACCCGGGCTGTCTTGCGATCATCGACGATCTCGAGGGCCGGAGGTGTGCAGAGACTCTTGGCCTCCGTCTACGCGGGACTTTGGGACTCGTCCTGCGGGCCCGCCGCCAGAGAAGACAAGAGAAGGAAGTCCCTATTACGGGCTCTCCTTTCTAGCAAAAAAGAAGGCTAGGAGTCCCGCGACTAGGAATGAGGCGGCCATTGAAACCGAGTTCATAAAGTCAATGACATCGCTAGGTGAGTCGCGGATAGCGACGCTGAAAGAGACCGATCTCCACAGAAACAGCGAGTTCCATACTATGGACAACAGAATCGCAGACCAGGCCAAAAACCCGGCGACAGGCCCTTTAGATTGCTTCTTCGGCTGCGCGAACAGTCCACCAATTATGACTGCCAAGGGGATAGAGTATACCGCGAACAAGGTTGTCAGGATCTTTCGGAGATCCTCTGGCCACATACTGAGACTGACAGCGAAAAACGCCGTTACTTGCACAACGAAGGAGCCGGCGAAAACAAAGAGCAAAGCAGTCTGCACGCGCCTTGTGGTCATCGATTTAGGCCACTCCTTATCTCATTTACAAGTTGGTCAACGAGTTGATTTGCGGTAGCTATGATGGTCGCGTCCTTAGTCTGCCGTAAATCATCTGAATGAGTTCGGCCTTCACGCACAATCGACTGAACGTGGAACGAAAAGCCGCGATCCGTGGTGTCATAGGGAAAAGAAAGCAATATAGATACCTGTCCAAGAACTTCGGGCGGAAGTTTTCGCAACTCTAAGGGGGTAAAAGTTGTTGTCAAATAAATCTTCTTGTCAAATTCTCGCGGCCAATAGCGAAAATACTTATTGAGGACAGTATTGGCGCGCTCCTGCAAGGAACTAGCAGAACTCCAAGGGAAGGAGCGGAACTCTGGAGGGAACTCCGATTCCCGGGGTATTACGCTTGAAGGAGGCTCTCCGGCCGCGATAACTGTTTCTGAGAACGGCACACGCTGGAGGATGTCGTCACTGGCGACGTCACGAAAATCGAGTTCGCGCTCATGGGTTATGTAGTGAAACCTCCCTCGCCCGGGGACGATGCCGAGATTTTTGATATGGACGAAATCTCGCCCGGGAAAGTAGAAGCTATATTCGATAGAGTAGGCTGAATCACTGTTGGGTAGGACCTTAACGACTCGGATCACTTGAACGTTACTCGTCCCTGTGGCCGTTCCAAGGCCGGTCTGAGGGTCGGCGCCACCGATTGCCGCGACGACTAGGACTAGGACGACTACTATTCCTATAACGGCCTGGACAACTTGGGCTTTAGTGGACATGCAATCTCCTTGTCGCATCAGGGGCTGAAGTGTAACATAGGCTAGCGATCAAGTGAAGCCGCCGTTCACTCTGAACTTAGTGGAAAATCCAAGCCAACGGAGTCGGCTAGCGGTACCTGGCGAAATCCCACTTCCTTTTCAGACGCCTCAGGTAGGCGTTGTCTTACAATTCGGATTACCTCGCTCACAGTTACAGGCCCAGATCGCTGACTTAACGAGCCAAGTAGTGTCGCAACCAGCGCGCTTTGGTCTGAGTGGAGTTGCACCGCATAGGCCAGGGGAAGCGTTGCTGCGATTACGTGAACACCTATTCCGGACCGGCTGTTCGCTGGTCCCAAGGAATCGTGCATACGTCGCTGTTCAAGGCGCGCCTTTGCTTCGCCGATCTTACTCAAGGCCTCCACAGCCGCGCCCGACTGACAGGTATCAAGAATCAGTACAATGCGCCGAGCAGGCATCCTCCGTAATGCCTCAGCAAGGCTAGCTGTGTTAAGTCCGGTGTTTCGGATCTCCTTCACTCGCCCATCGCTTGGTATGAAGTAAAACATCTCCTCCTCAGGGGTCACCAGCCCATGTCCTCCAAAATATAAAACAACCACGTCGTCCTCATCCACTACCTGAGACATCTTCTCCAGAGTTCTCCGGATGGAATCACGGCTCGCTTCTTGGTCATACAAGCCCGGCCACACCCGAATCCGGGCATACGCCCGCCGGTCTAGTGATTTTTGTTGGACGAAAAATTTCTCTACGGCTTGAGCACTCTTTACCGCATAGGGAAGCGGATCAAGACCGGATGCGCGAGGATACTGCGCGACTCCGATGCTCAGAATATGCAGTGTGGATCGCGTGGTGATCGACAGCTTTCCGTCCCACTGCGTCACGAATGGAGTCGGCTTCCAGCTCTGAAGGCTCTTCACCAAGGTTTGTACGTCGCCCGTATCCGCAAGTTCCTTCCTGTATTTACAGCTAATGTCGTCTGGGACTATTTTAAATCCCCGCGACTCGCTGGGTAGATCACTCTCTCCGGCTGGAATGCCGAGCGCGACACCAGGGAGCTCCTCGAAGCAGACAATGGCCTTGCCGGCGCGAATCTCAAGATGTGCTCTGTTCTGGCTCAGCATATGTCGCAACCCAGGTACTTGAACGAGAGTCGCGATATCAACCTGCGCTTTCGGTTGCTCGCCGGCTATAATCTCGCCGATTAAGCCGGGTCGGAAGAAATCGCTGAAGAAGCTTTCTAGGGATACCGTAGTATCAGTCTGGCCTAAACGCCAAGCAACGCGTTGCATCGCTTCGGCTGTGCCGTCGAATAGTCCGTCGGGGGCGACTGCGAGCCAGTCCTCGGTATCTCTCATCGCCATGACGGAAACGAGTTGTTTTCCCTTGCTTACATCCCAGATTCGCAGGCTGCCGTCGTGACTAACTGAGAATAGTAACCGACCATCAGAGCTAAACTTGATTGAAGATACCCACGATGTGTGTCCTGAGAGTGTGCGAAGGTCGCGATGAGTATAAACATCCCAGAGTTTGATCCCGCCATCGAAACTACATGAAGCCAATAGTTTGCTGTCGGGACTAAAGGCGAGGTCGTAGACAAAGTCATGATGGCCGCTTAGAGTAAACGTGCGCCCATCCTGGAGGTTAAAAAGTTTAAACTCTTTATCCCAACCCAGCGAGGCTAACCAATGCCCATTCTGGCTCATTGAGCGAGCCCACCCCACGTTAGGTAAGCGACTCACTGCTCTTCCGGTTGAAATCTCCCAAAGCGTAAGGTTGTTGTCCGTGCCACCAGTTACAATTCGCTGGCTATCTTTGGTGAAGCCTACTATTTGATTTACCGGGCTGAGAGTCTGGACCTCCTTGCGGCTCACAATATCCCAGATTTTTGCGGAGGTCCCTGCCGCGGAGGCCAGCCATTTTCCGTTGGGGCTAAAGGCAAGGGACTGCACTCTGGCGACATGGAAATCCAAAGAGAATAGCTTGGCGCCTGTGCGAATGTCCCATACCTCTATGGGTCTGTCCTCAACCTTGTCTGAAGGATCGCCGCCAGCCGTCACTAGCGAGCGATTGTCGGGACTAAAGATCAGCGCGCGAGTGTCACGATTCTCGCTCTTGAGCTTCCATTTCATCAGACCAGAAACCGTGTCCCATACTCTGACTGACGAGTCCTCGTTCCCAGATGCTATCCAGTGCCCATCGCTGCTTACTGCGACACTAGACACCTCCGACGTGTAGCCGCGCAGTTCCCAGATTTCCTTTCGGTCCTGAACATTCCACAATTTGATAGTACCATTAGAGTAGCCTGAAGCCACTTCTTTCCCGTCAGGGCTGAACGCAATGGACTCGACAATTAATTTTTCCGGCCCTGGAAAGGTTGCTACCAAACGGTTGGTCCTGAGGTCTAGAATCTTCAGTATGTTTCTTGTGGCGTAAGCCACTTGAGGCGTCGTGGGATTCAGCGCGAGCTGATAAGGCAATGGATCTTCTGCGAGGATTCTCAGATGTTGGCCTGTGCCTATGTCTAATAATTCGAGGCGCCCTTTGCTCGCGGATAGAAGACAGCAACCGTCATGCGTAAACTGTGCTCTCACGCCTCCCGGGCTGAAGCCATCGATGGTGCGAATAAGCTTACCTGTTGCGAAACTCCAAATCTTGATCGTGGCGTCGAAGCTCCCAGTGGCGATTAGTCGACCGTCTTGGCTCAGGGCAGCACTGGCGACAATTTTTTGATGCCCTTCAAGTTTTCTGAGTAATTGCCCAGTATTGGCGTCCCAAATCCTCGCAGTGAAGTCCGATTGCCTGCTTTCTTCAGCAGGCGCTGCTCCTGCGGCTGAGATTATTTGCTTTCCATCGGCCGTGAAAACAGCATTATGAATTGCAGATGTATGGCCAACGAAAGTGTGAAGCAATCGCCCGCTAGGTACTTCCCATAGCTTGAGGGTCTTATCGGCCGAGCCGGACAAGACGCATCGGCCATCAGGACACATAGCGAGAGTGAGGACCTCGCGAGTATGCTTTCCAAGGGTACGAACTTCGCGGCCAGTTCTCAGATCCCACAGCCTGACACTAAAGTCGTGGCTGGCAGAGATTAGCGAGTGGGAATCTGGCGTAAAGGCCAAAGCATTGACGGAGGCGCTGTGGCCCGACTGTTGGACGAGTGTTGGCCTCCATTCCTGCGCATAGCCCATCTGTTGGAGGGCTGCCGAAGAAGAGATTAGGAAAATAACGAACATTGCCTTTCGGAGGCGACCGAACGGCGAATTGCGCGGCTCCGCGAAGGGCGGCCCGGACCGCTGCGCCTTCCAGGTATGGAATCGATTTGCGATGCTCATGGCTCGAACGGAGAAGTAATTCAGCATGGTAGTCATGGAATAGTCGCTTCGAGTCATTCAGCTTTGGGTAGTTGGACGGCCTGGCTGTTGCCGCTGTGGAAGACTTTGGCTGTGGGCATGTCTTTTGCCTCCTCTGGAGAGATTCTACAGCCTTGGACTCAATTCCCGCACACTGCACACGATTTCCCATCCTCCACACCCGCTGTCGCCATTCCTACGTTCTCCGAGGAATCTCTTCGGTCGGCCTGGAGCTAGGGTCTTGACCTGACCATCCTGGTCTGACACTACGCCCGGGTCTTCCGGGTGACGGGAACAAGGCGTAGATGGTGATCCAACTTTGCCGGGTGATCTACTTCTCGGTCCTCAGCCATGGAGCCGACTTCGGGATGTCTCGTCCCCCCAATTCTCCCGCCGTTCCCACAATCCTCCCGTGCTATCCTGTCGGCTAGGAGAAGGATCGCAGGGCTCGCCTCCCTCTTCCCTTTGCCGGCCCTGCGCAATAAGATCCTCGCAAACAACGACTCCGCAAGGGAGCATCCCCATGAGCCAGCCAGCCGCCGCGCTCGCGTCTCTACCCTTCGAGCTCGTCTACGACGACGGAGAGCCCTTGGAGACCGAGTGGCATACCTTGGAGCACCCTCTTCTGAGCGAGCTGATTGGCCAAGCCATGGCCGAGCAGGGCAGGACCGACTTCTACGTCGGGAGCAACATGTTCGTCTATTTCTCCTTGGAGCAGGCGCGGGCGGTTTCGGAGGAGATGACGAAGGGATTGCCGTGGCGGGCCTTCCGCGGACCGGACGTGTTCTGGGTGGGCGGCGTCGATCCGGACCGCGAGCGTAAGGTCTGGATCTCCTGGGAGGAGGGCGGGCGGCTGCCGGACGTCATCGTCGAGCTTCTCTCCCCTTCCACCGCGAACAAGGACCGCACCGAGAAGCGAGACCTCTACGCTCGCGTCTTCCGCACGGCGGAGTACTTCCTGTGCGATCCGGACGCGGGGACGGTGGAAGGTCTGCGTCTGGCGGACCGCTTCTACCGGCCGATCCAGCCCGATGAGGACGGCCGGCTCTGGAGCGAACAGCTCGGAGTCTCCTTCGGCCTCTGGCACGGAGTGGTGAAGCGGCGGAAGGGCGACTGGGTCCGGCTTTTCCGTCCAGACGGCAGCCTGATACCCACGGACGAGGAGCGAGCCGAGGAGGAGCGCCGGCGGGCCGACGCTGAACGCCAACAGGCCAAGGCGCAATTCCAGAGGGCTGAGCACGAACGCCAGCGCGCGGACGCGGCAGAGGCCGAGCTTGCACGGCTGCGAGCTCTGCTTGCAGAGCGATCCAGGTAAATTCCCGCTTCACGCCCCCACGTACCGCATCACGATCTCCCCGTCCTCCACATCCACCGTCGCCGTTCCGCCGTTCTCCAGCGCCCCGAAGAGGAGCTCCTCGGTCAGCGGCCGCTTCACCTTGTCTTCGATTACGCGGCCCAGCGGCCTCGCTCCGAAGGTGGGGTCGAAGCCTTTTTCGGCGAGGTGCTTGCGGGCAGGGTCGGTGAGGGTGATGGTGACTTTTTTCTCCGCGAGCTGCGCGGTGAGCTCGCGGATGAATTTGTCGACGATCTGTTCCATCACCTGCGGCGAGAGGGCGTTGAAGCGCAGACGGGCGTCCAGGCGGTTTCTGAACTCGGGGCTGAAGAGGCGCTCGACGGCGCGGTCGGCATCCGCGTCTTTGGGGAGGCGCGGCGGTGGGCCTTCGCCATGGTCGCTGAAGCCCAGGGCACGCTGGGCCAGCTCGCGGGCGCCGACGTTGGAGGTCATCAGCAGGATGACGTGGCGGAAGTCCGTGGGCTTGCCGTTGGTGTCGGTCAGCGTGCCGTGGTCCATCACCTGGAGGAGGATGTTGAAGACGTCCGGATGGGCCTTTTCGATCTCGTCGAGCAGGAGCACGGCGTGCGGGCTCTTGGCCACCGCTTCGGTCAGCAGGCCGCCGCGGTCGAAGCCGACGTAGCCGGGAGGGGCGCCCACCAGGCGCGAGACGGTGTGGCTCTCCATGTACTCGCTCATGTCGAAGCGCAGGAAGGAGATGCCCAGCACCTCGGCGAGGCGCTTGGCGACCTCGGTCTTGCCCACGCCCGTGGGGCCGGTGAAGAGGAAGGCGCCCACCGGCTTCTGGGGATCGCGCAGGCCGGCGCGCGCCACTTTGATGGCGGAAGCGAGGCGCTCGATGGCTTCGTCCTGCCCGAAGACCTGCTTCTTGAGCTCCTCTTCGAGGTGGCGGAGCTGTTCTTTCTCGCCCCCTTTCACCCGCCGGGCGGGGATCTGCGCCATGGTGGCGAGCACCTCTTCGAGGTCCGCCTCCGTCACTTCCCGGCCGCCCCGCAGGGCCACGGCGGCGCCGGCTTCGTCGAGAAGGTCGATGGCCTTGTCCGGCAGCCGGCGGTCGCGCATGTAGCGGTCGGCGAGGAGGGAGGCGTTGTCGATGGCCTCGGGCAGGAAGGTCACGCCGTGATGCTTCTCGTAGCGCTCTCTCAGGCCGAGGAGGATCTTGGTCGTCTCCTCGGCGGAGGGCTCCGTGACCTCGACTTTCTGGAAGCGGCGGGCGAGGGCCTGGTCGCTCTGGAAGGTCTGGCGGAACTCCTCCCAAGTGGTGGCGCCGATGCAGCGCAGGGTACCGTCTTGGAGGGCGGGCTTCAGGAGGTTCGAGGCGTCCATGGTGCCGCGGCCAGCGCTGCCCGCGCCCACGACGGTATGGATCTCGTCGATGAAGAGGACGGGATTCGGCAGCTCGGCGAGGGCGTGGAGCACGGCCTTCAGGCGGTTCTCGAAGTCGCCGCGGTAGCGAGTGCCGGCGATGAGGGAGCCTAAGTCCAGGCGGTAGACCCGGGTGTTGCGGAACGGCTCGGGCACCTCGCCCTTGGCGATCTTCAGGGCCAGGCCTTCGACCAGAGCGGTCTTGCCCACGCCGGGATCGCCGACGTAGACGGGATTGTTCTTCCGCCGCCGCTGGAGGATGTGCAGGGTGCGCAGGACCTCGCGCTCGCGGCCGATCAACGGATCGATGCCGCCCCGTTCGGCGAGCAGCGTGAGGTCCTGGGTGAAGGCCTTGAGGGGATCGCCCGAGGGGGCGCCGCCGGGCTGCTGCATCTCCTCTTCATCGTCGTCGTCGCCCGCCGGCTGGGTGCTGCGGGAGCCGCCGCCGAAGTAGGGGGGCTGCAGGCGCGAGACGCCGTGGGCGAGGTAGCTCACGACGTCGAGACGGCTGACGCCCTCGCTTTCCAGCACCTGGATGGCATAGGAATCGGGCTCGTCGAACAGCGCCACCAGCACGTCCGGCCCCTTGACCTCGTCCTTGCCGGAGCTGCCCACCCGCGCGGCGGCCAGGGAGAGGACGCGCTGAACGCCCAGGGTGAGGCGCGGCTGGAGGTCTTCGTCGTCGATCTTCTCCAGCTCTTCGGCGAGGTATTCGGAGAGATCCTGGCGCACGCGGTCGAGATCGGCCCCGGAGTGCTTGAGCACCTTGGCGGTCTCGGAGTCGAAGGTCAAGGCGTAGAGCAGGTGCTCCAGGCCCGCGTATTCATGACCCAGCCGGCCGGCCTCGGAGACGGCGACGGACAGGGAGATGTGCAGGTCGTCGGATATCTTCATTCTTCCTCGTCTTCCTCGACGGGCTCGGCGGTCAGCAGGAGCGGCATGCCGTGGTCCCGCGCCTCGTCGGTGGCCTCGGCCACCTTGGTCTCCGCCACTTCCTTGGAATATATCCCCGCCACGCCGATTCCCTTCTGGTGGACTTGCAGCATGATGTGGGTCGCCTCGGCGGGCGGCTTGTGGAAGTGCTTCAACAGGACGTGGACGACGAAGTCCATGGTGGTGAACTCGTCGTTGTGGAGCAGCACCTTCCACCGGCCGGGACGCTTGTGCTTGCGCCGCTCCTGGACGCCGAGCTCCTCCTCGCGTTCCCGGTCAAAATCCCACTCGGCCATACCGTCCACGATAACACCGGAGAGGGCGGCGGGCTTCCGGGGGCGTTCAGGGGAAAGATGAGACTACGGTGCCGAGGGTATCGCCGAGGCCCTCATCACCCCGGCCCTCTTCTCCCAGCCTCCCCCCCGCCGGCCGGGAGAAGAGGGAGAACAGCAAGACCTCGAAGCGGCGGAGCTCTACCGAATCAGCCCTCGTGCGCGGGCGCTCTGGGTAGCCGCTCCGGCGAGCTGACGGAAAAGGAACGGATGGAACGGACCGTCGGTCCGGTGGTCCCTCTGGAGCTTCTTTGCAGTGATTGTCAGCCGGCGATTCAGCGACTCCAGTGCTGAAAGAGGTGGCGCAGCCAATGGGGTGCCGAAGCAATCGAGAACACAGCGGAGGATTCCAGGCGGATCTCCGCCATGAATGTGGGGATCGTGGCCGTTCAGGTCACTGAGGCTCGCCTGAAGGCGAAGCGGTTTCTCCTCCAGGATGAAGAAGCTGTGGGACCGTAGTTGACCAAGGGCATAGGCCATTCCCAACTCGAACGGCATGTTGAATCGAGGGACCTTCAGGTCCCCGGAGAGCGTAACGCGGCTCAAGTCGTGAATGGACGAACCGCAGCCTGCAATGAGACTGAAGATCCTCTCCAATCTGTTCCTGCCGTCGCTGGGAACCTCGAGCACGCAGTGAGGCGTACGCCCGAGAGCCGCGAGGCCGGCGACCAACGCGATGAAGAGAGGACCGTACTCAGGGTCGAAAGGGACGTTGAGAAAGACGCTCTGTTCAGTGATCAGAGCCTGAGGTTCTGATGAGATCAGGACTTCGGTCCTGTCTTGGGACGGCGGGTGTCGTCTTCAGGATCCGGTCGCCGGATGGGTGTCTGAACGGAAGAGCGAGTGGCTTCAGCCTCCTCCTCCTCATCGACCTCCTTCAAGACCCGGTCGATGATCTCCCTGTCCTCCTGAGTTACACCCAGAGCTTGCATAATCTGCTCGGCCGTCGCAGGAGGGGCAATGTGTTTCGTCATGCCGTAACTATACCACGGACAGGAGGGCCCGGGCTGGCGGCCCAGGCCCTTGCCTCGCCCCTCAGTGCCCCCGCACCCAATCCAGAATCGGCTGCCAGACGAGCGTCTGGGCGTCGTTGGCGAGGAAGAGGTCGGCGTGGCCGTAGTCGGCGAGGCGCTGGTCGGCGGGGACTTTGTGGACGATGTGGGTCGTCACGTCGGTGCTGCCGAGGAGCGTCAGGGTGTAGAGGCCGTATTCGCCGAAGCCGCCGCCGGCGCCGATGTAGAGGATGGGCACCTTGATCTCCGCGAGGTGGTCGTCGAAGTCGACCGGCGTCTGGCCGCAGGTGGAGGCGTCGGCGTCCGCGAGCTCCTGGTTGGGCTGGAAGGGCGCCGAGCCCTGCTCCAGGGCGAAGAGGTTCTGCTCGTTGGTGTAGAGCAGGCCCGACGGCTTGCCCTGCGCGTCGAAGGTGCCGCCGGTGAAGTGGTAGAAGGGCGTGGGCTCGAGGGGAGCCAGGAAGAGGTAGGTCGCCTCACCCACGAGAAGGCCCGCCTGCCGGTTGTTGAAGCCCGGCAGGTTGAACGGCGGACCGTTCAGGATCGAGGAGCCGTTCGGATCGGTCACTGCGAGCGTGCCCAGAGCCTGGATCAAGCTGCCCGAGTTGGCTGCATAGGTTCCCGCGGCGATGGCCGCCTCGGTGTTCGCCTCGCGCTGGCAGGCGAAGGACTGGAGTTGCGGCACGTTGGTCTTGAGATAGATGTCCACCGGAATGAAGCCCTTCACCTGGCGCAGGAGGGGCGGGATCTGCGTTTCGTAGTTGAGGTACGCGTAACCGATCTGGCCGCCGCGGCTCCAGCCCAGAAGGTCGATCTTGCCGATGCCGCTGCCGGTGAGCCCGCGGGTGATGCGGGCCGCGCCGATGGCGACACCGAGATCGCGGGCGTCCTGCTCCAGGCCCCAGGTCTTCATGAAGCTGAGGTCCGTCACCGTCGCCGGCACCAGGGTCCAGCGGAAGTCGATTCCCCACACGTCCACGCCGTTCTGGGCCAGGAAGACCGGGATGGGGTGGGCACCCGTGAGGAAGGCGGCGCGGAAGTTCCAGATGTCGCCGTGGGTGAGGAAGACGGCCTGCCGGGCATGGACCGGCCGGTTGGGCGCGCTCTCCTTCACCACGCGATGGACGCCGATCTGGTCGTAGGGGCCGGGGCCGACACGCACCTTGAAGAAATATTCAGCGATGTTCGGCGCGAGGACTCGCCGTTCGATCGTGGAGACCGGCTCGGGCGTGGCGGCGTGAAGCTCGGGGGCGGTAGAAGCCTGACCTGCCGGCCAGGCCGCGGACAAGCCGGGCAGCGCGAGGGCGCCGGCGAGGAGCAGAAGGGTTGCTTTTCGTTGCAATGGGCTCATCGGTTGAATCTCCTTTTGGCGGTGCGGATGGATCTCACCATCCCAGGGTGCCGTTCTTCCGCGCCCAGGCGAGCTGCTGGGCGAGGAAGTCGCGGGGATAGGAAATGGCCACGTCGGTCACTTTTCCGCCCTTGTCCTTGACGGGTGAGAGGTCCGCGTAGATACCCGAGTTGTAGATGGGGAGCTGGAGCTTCTTGTAGCGGGCGATCACGTCGTCGCGCACGGCGGGATCGAAGTGGATGCCGTACTTGGCGATCAGGGCTTTCCCCGCCTCGTAGTCGCCCGTGGCCTTGATGCGCATGACCTCGGCCAGCAGCTTGCCCACGCCCGCGTGCGCCTGGTCATAGTCCTTGACCACGATGTACCAGTGGCCGTTCTGCTGCATGCGCTCGAAAGCGCCGGCCTCGATCAGGTAGTTGGCGACCAGGAGGCGGGCACGGTCGTGGTCCTCGGCGGCCGAGTCGCCCGCGGGATAGTTCTTGAGCGCCACGATTCCGGCCCGCGCCACCTGCCGGTAGAGCTCGCGGCCCACCTCGGGGACGTCCGGCACTCCGAGCTCGGTGAGCTTTGGATCGTAGATGTTCCAGTACGCCACGAGGTCCGCCCGCGCCTCTTCGAGGGTCGAATAGATCTCGCGCAGATAGGTCGACGGATCGTTGGGGACGGTCACCTTGCCGGAGCCGTGGCCGATGATCTCGTGCAGGGCCGTGTGCAGGTTGTCGGCCCAGCCGCCGTGTTTCGCGAAGAGCTCGCCTTCGTCGGCATTGGGCAGGAACTCCACCGCCGCCTTGGCGCCGCGCGTGGCATTGATGGCGTTGACCGAGGAGGTCAGCAGGATGCTCTTGGTGCCGTATTTCTCGCGGATGTCCTGCTCGTTCGGCAGGTTGTCGCCAATCGTCCCGACGCGGAAGTCGCCGGTCGCGGCGAGCGTCTCGATCGCCTTGGCGACGGGCGGCTTGACGTCGAGCTTCTTGTAGCGGTCGTCCCACGGCGCTTTCTTCTCGAAGTACACCGCGTTCTCGGCGAGCCTGTGCATCAGCGGCGCGAGCTGCTGATCGACCACGGCCACCACCATCTGCGCCGATCCCTTGGCGCCGCGGGCGTCGCGGTAGACCTCGATGAAGCCGGAGGCGAAGTCCACCGTGCCGTCGTTGCGCAGCCACAGCACGTTGAAGTCGTGCCAGTCCTTGGGATCGCCCGTCTGGTAGTAGCGGACGAGGGCGCGAAGGACCTTCGCCTGCTCGGGATCGGCGAGCTTGGCGGCGGCCTCGAGCTCGCGGTCGACGGCGGCGAGCTCCTTGGCGTAGAGCCCGGGCGGCAGTTTCTTGCCGGGAGCGCCATCCGGCGTTCCGGCCCGGTAGACCTCCTCGACGAGGTGTCCGTTCCTCTTCACCAGCCGCGAATTCAGCGGGTTTTTCTCGACGAAGCCGGTGAGGTCCTTGAGCGCCACGCCCTGGTAATAGTTGTTGTTGGAGGCGGTAAGGATGTCCTCGCCGGCCGGCGGATTCTTCTCGGTCAAGTCGACCTCGAACTTGGGATCGAAGAGGGGCGCTTGCAGCCCCTTGAGCGTCTTTGCGAGTTGCTCCCGGGTGCCCAGGCGGGCACCCTTGGCCCTCGCGGCCTCGGCGGCCCGGGAGAAGTCCTCGAACGAGATTCCCGGCAGGAACTTCTTGCCCGTGATCTCGTTGTGGTTGCCGTCGTTGGCGAGGAAGAGCGTGGCGTATTCGACGATGGCGTGGCGCGACGCCTCCGGCAGCCGCTCGGGACGCTCGGCGAGAGCTCCCATGAGGCGCTTGGCGGCCAGGCCGTACGTGGACATCTGGTCGTAGAAGATGGGATCGAGCTGGATCGCCGCCC
Source organism: Thermoanaerobaculia bacterium (assembly GCA_049284515.1). GTDB lineage: Bacteria > Acidobacteriota > Thermoanaerobaculia > Multivoradales > UBA5704 > DATARR01. The sequence continues at coordinate 55,491 of JBAPYB010000030.1, read as the reverse complement.
GCGTGAGGTGCCAGGTGAGCAGCTTTTGCTGGAGAGGTAGCTTGGCGAAGCTCGGCGACTCCACCTGGAGGAAGCCGCGGTCGCCGATCCGTCCGGCCAGAGGGGATGCCGGCGAAGGCGGCTGGGCGGCGAGGGGAGCCGCCAGCAGCACGGCGAGCGGGATGAAGGTCAGGAGGCGGCGGAGGTTCATGGGTTCTCGCTTTCGATATTTCAATTCACTAAAGTAGAGGCGATCGGCGCTCTCAGAGTGGTCATTGTAAGGGAGGTGGGGCATGATCCGCCCGTGTCCAACCGCCGCCCCCTGTGGATCATGGCCGCCTCCGCGGTCTGCTTCGCCCTCATGGCGCTGGCGGCGAAGCTTGCCTCGGCGCGGCTTTCGGGCGCCGAGGTGGCCTTTGTGCGCTTCGTCGTGATGGCGGTGCCGGTCCTCGCCATACCCCGGCTGCGGCGCCAGGCGCTCGCCTATCAGCGCGTCGACCTGTTGATCTACCGGGGAGTTTTCGGCGGCCTGGCCATCCTCCTGTACTTTACGGCCATCGCCCATATCCCGGTGGGGATCGCGACGCTGTTGAACTACGTCTCGCCGGTGTTCAGCGTCACTTTCGCGGCCTTCTTCCTCGGCGAGCAGGTGGACCGCCGGCTGGTGCTCCCTCTGATTCTCGCGCTCATCGGCATGATGCTCGCCGCGGGCGGTGGCCGAGGGCTCGGCGACCTCCTGCGCTTCAGCCGTTGGGAGCTCGCGGGAATGACCTCGGCGGTGCTCACCGGGGCGGCGGTGGCGGCCATCCGCGCCGCCCGCCGCACCGAGAGCTCGTGGTCGATCTATGGCAGCCTGACCCTCTTCGGCCTGCTCGCGACCGGTCCCTTCACCTATTCGAGCTTCAAGGCTCCGACTCCCCGGGAGTGGCTGCTCCTCGCCAGCGTGGGCCTGTGCTCGACCGCGGCACAGCTCCTCATGACCTGGGCCTACCGCTGGGTGACGAACCTCCAGGCGGGAGTCCTCATGCAGCTCACGGTGGTGCTCTCCCTCCTCCTGGGAGCCGTGTTCCTGGGCGACCGCCCAACGCCGGTCCAGATCGTGGGGAGCCTGCTCGCCCTCGCCGGAGTGATCGGCGTCGTCTGGCTGCAGGCGCCGCCGCGGGCGGTGGAGTGAGGTGCGGCCCTTTCTTACCAAACTTCTTCTTCAGAGACTGACGTCCGGGGAGTTTTCCCAGCCCCAAAACGCGAGAAACAATGAGGAAGCCGCCTGTACATCATGCGAGCCTCTTTTCACAATGCGTTTCGCGCTTTCTCAATGATTGAGCGCTGTACACAATGTGTTTTGGCTTCTCACAATGTGTTTTCCGGTTTTCGCACAGTGAAAACCCGTCGCACAATGAGAAAACGGCCGTCACAATGTCTTAGCGCTTCCCGCCCTGAGAAAACGCCCGGGAGTCTGAGAAAAGAGGGAATCCTGGGTTTGAGGCGTCCTGAGGCTGGAAAAAAAGCTCTCAAGGAGGGAAAGGGAGATTTCTCAAGGTTCTTCCTCATCTTCCTGCGCTCCAAGCCCTAAATCCTCCACCGCCGCGCGCAGCACCTCGGCGACGCTCCAGGCCTGGGCGATGCAGCCGCGGGGAGCGTGGGGCGGATCGCCGTCGAAGATCTCGGAGATGGAGCCGATTCCCGCTTCTCCCAGGTGGGCCTGGAGACCGGCCAAGCGCTCGCGCCCCTGCCGGCGGCCCTCGTCGCCGCGGAGGCGCACCAGGGCGGTGAGGTAGGGGCCGAGGAGCCAGGGCCAGACGGTGCCCTGGTGGTAGGCGCTGTCCCTCTCCCACGGTCCGCCCTTGTAGACGGGACGGTAGCGGGGGTCGTCCGGTGACAAGGTGCGCAGGCCCACGGGCGTGAGGAGCTTCTCTTCGATCACGGCGAGGACCCGGGCGGCGCGGTCGTCGTCCAGCAGCGGGAACGGGAGCGCGAGGGCGATCAGTTGGTTGGGCCGCAGGCTCGCGTCCCGGTCTCCGCTGCCGTCGATCACGTCGTAGAGACAGCCGGCGGATTCGTTCCAGAAGAGGTCTGCGAATCGGCTGCGGACCGCGAGGGCCCGGCGATCCAGGTCCGCGGCGTCGGCGGCGCGGCCGGCGAGCTCCAGGAGGCGGGCGAGGATCCATTGGGCGTTCGCCCACAGGGCCTGGATCTCCACGGGCTTGCCGGCGCGCGGGGTGATCACCTGGTCCCCTACCTTGGCGTCCATCCAGGTGAGCTGCCAGCCGGGCTCGCCCGCGGCGAGGAGGCCGTCGGCGGCCTCGTGGATGCCGTGCCGGGTGCCACGGCGGTGCCAGGCCACGACGTCCTCCAAGGCCGGCAGGAGCTCGCCGAGGACAAAGTCTTTGTCGTCCGTCTTTTGCAGGTAGCGCCAGACGGCGACGAAGAGCCAGAGGGTGGCGTCGACCGTGTTGTACTCGGGCTCTTCGCCGGAATCCGGGAAGCGGTTGGGGATCATCCCCTGGCTCACCGAGCGGGCGAAGGCGCGCAGGATTCCCTTCGCTTCATCGGACCGCCGAGTGGCGAGGCAGAGGCCGGGGAGGGCGATCATGGTGTCACGCCCCCAATCGGAAAACCATGGATAGCCGGCGATCACGGTGTGCAGGCCCTCGCCCCGGCGGACGATGAATGGATCGGCCGCGGCGACGAGGGCGAGGCAGAACGGGTCCGCCTGGCCGAAGTTGCCGAAGCGATCGAGGAGGGCCTGCCGCCGCGCCCGCTCCGAGGCCAGGAGGGCGAAGGCGTCGCGCCCGGACGGATCGGCCGTCGAGACGATCACGCCCAGGCGTTCTCCCGGAGCCAGCGCGAGGCTGAAGGTGCCGGGAGTGAAGAGATCCTCCTGGAAGTCGAGCCCCCGCTCCTGCTCGCGGGCGTACTCGAAGGCGCGGTACCAGTCTGGAGACGGCGTCCAGGCGCTGCCCGGAACGCGGAGAAAGACCTCGGGGAGGCCGTCGTAGCTCCGGTACGCGAGCCTGCCCGCCGCGAAGGCGCCCTCGCGATGGACGGACTCGTTGGCGTGGCCCAGGGAGTGGTAGTCGCGCCCGGCGAAGAAGGGGCGCAGCTCGAGATGCACGGGGCCAGGGGCCGCCAGCAACTCGTAGAGCACCAGCACCGTGGGCTCGCCGCCGATCGCCGCCACGGTCTTGCGGAGGCGGACGCCTCTCCCGGCGCCCACGGCGTACTCGAAGACGGGGAAAACACCGCGGCAGAACGATTCCAGGTGCTCGAAACCGCGCGGATGGACGGCACCGGGATATTGATTGCACGACAGGTCCCAGGAGGCGCCGTCCACGGTGATCGTTTCGTCGAGACGCGAGAGGAGGACCATCCGCCCCACCGGCGGCCGGGTGGCAGCCACCAGCAGCCCATGATAGCGACGGGTGTGGGCGCCCACGATGGACGAGGACGCCCAGCCGCCGAGGCCGTCGGTCTCCAGCCATTCGTACGAGGTGGCACGAGCGAAATCGCCGCAGACGGCGCGGTCGAATTGCCACTGGGGGCGGGGGCGGGGACCTGGGATTGCGTTCATGGCCAAGGTGGGCGCGCCTCCGCCCGGTGTCGGTTGTCAGAGGTTGCAGGGGCTGCGGGTGGCTAGAAGAGGCACTGGCAGACGCCGGTGCGGCAACTGGTGGTGCCGCCCGTGGCCTGGCAGGCTGCGATCTGTTGGGGGGTGCAGCAGTAGCGGATATCCGCCCGGGCCGTGCCCGGAGCGAGGTGAAGAGCGGCGGGAACGATCAGGAGCGCCAGCAGGATGAGCTTGTTCTTCATGTTCTCTCTCCTTCGGCGGAGGCATGCGTATTCTACGATATCTTGTCGAGCCTTGGGATCACCGGCGTCGAATTGAACCTTCCGGCCTGCCCGGGGTACTCACTGGACTGGAGAAGTTGGCTTTCGTTTCCACCAAGGAGGAGAAGATGATCATCCATCGAGTCACCCTGCCGGCGCTCGCGCTCGGCCTCCTGCTCGTCGCTTCGGCCTCGGGCCAGGCTCCACACTCCATGGGGACCATGGGTTCCATGGAGTCCATGGGCGCCAAGCTCGGCTACGATCCCGAGCCGCGCGGCGGTGACCCGGCTCCGCCGCCGAACTGCGCGGGAGTGGACGCCACGGTTACGATCGTCGACACCTCCTACTCTCCGGCGACGGTGACCATCGACCCGGGGCAGCCCGTATGCTGGACCTGGACCGCGAGCGTCGAGCACACCGTCAAAGCGGACGACGAATCGTTCACGAGCGGCAATCCGTCCAGCCACAACACCTTTCAGCACACGTTCACGACCCCTGGCACCTATGGCTATTACTGCCAGGTCCATGGCAGCCTCACCGGCGGCATGCGCGGCACGGTCGTCGTCCGCGACGCCGGCAACCCGGGCGGCGGCGATCAAGGACCCGGAACCCTCGGATTCACCGTCACCTCCTACGAGGTGAGCGAGGGGGCCGGAGCGGTGACGCTGACCGTAGAGCGCGCCGGGGGCAGCGATGGTGCTGCGTCCATCAAGTTCGCCACTGCCAACGGCACGGCCAAGAGCGGCAAGGACTTCATCACGCACAACGGCACGCTGAAGTGGGACGCCGGCGACGAGGCCCCCAAGACGATCGACGTGGCGATCAAGAACGACCACGTCGTGGAGCCGGACAAGGCCTTCAGCGTCAAGCTCAGCAAGGCCACCGGCGCCACGCTCGGCGCGAGCGTCATCGCGACGGTGACCATTCACGACGACGACGGCACCGGATGCGGCGCGAGCTCCACCGCGGCCTCGCAGTTGCGGGCCGTGGGGCAGTCCGCCAGCGAGATCCGCCTCACCTGGGCGGATGCGCCGGCCGAGGCGAAGGCGATCCACGTCGAGCGGCGGCCGCCGGGAGGCACTTTCCAGGAGATCGCCGCCGTTGCGGCGGGAGCCGAGAGCTTCACCGACTCCGCCCTGCCCGGCGGCGCCGAATTCCAATACCGGGTACGGACCGAGGCGGTCGACGGCTCCTCGGCCGTCTCGGAGATCGCCGCCGCCGCCACCCACGGCCGGACGACGCCCTGCGACGAGTCGGGCAAGGCCCTGTGCCTCGGCGGCGGCAGGTTCGAGGCCACGGTGACGGGCGGCCGGGACGCCAAGCGGATGGTGCTGCCCGAGGCCGGCAATTCGGGGCTCTTCGCCCTCTCCTCGCACCAGGACCTCCAGCTCCTGCTCAACGTGCACGACGGCTGCGCCGCCAACAACCACTACTGGCTCGACCTCGCGGCCGTCACCGAGGCCGAGTTCACGGTCCGGGTGCGCGACACCCAGACCGGCCACACCTGGGTCTACTTCCACCCTGCCGGCCGCGCGCCCGCGCCCGTGCGGGACGTCGAGGCCTTCGCCGTCTGCCCCTAAGCTCCCCCCAACCTTCCTCCGTCGCAGGGCCGGGACCTTTCCCGGCCCTGCCTTTTTGTATAGTGGGCTCCTCCACGCGAGGAGGAGCCCATGACGCCGAACGACAACCGAGGCGCAACCGCGGAGCTGCGGCGCGAAGAGGCGCGCGTCGAGGCGCGGAGCAACGTCTTCAGGAAAGAGCTCGGGCTCACCGACCTGATGCTGACCCAGGTGCTGTTCATCGTGGGCCTGCCATGGATCGGCGTCGCGGCCAAGCTGGGGCCGTCGCACGTCGTCCTCTGGCTGCTCGCGATGGTCTTCTTCTACCTCCCGTCGGCGGCGGTGGTGATCTACCTCAACCGCGTCATGCCGCTCGAAGGGGGCCTCTACCAGTGGGCCAAGCTCGGCTTCAACGAGCTGCTGGGTTTTCTGGTGGCGTGGAACCTGTGGCTGTTCGCCATTCTCAACACCTCGGAGATCGGGCTCCAGGTCACGCAATACCTGCGCTACGTCTTCGGACCGGAGAGCGAAGCGCTGACCAGCAGCAAGTGGTTCATCGGCGTCGTCAGCCTGGCCTTGATCGGCGCCCTGGTCCTGATCTCGACGGTGGGGCTCGGCGTCGGCAAGTGGGTGCACAAAGCCGGCGGCGCGCTGATGCTCTTCACCTTCTTCGCCATCCTGGCCCTCCCGTGGCTCAACCTGGCACACGGCACCTTGCCGGCCTACCATCCGCTGCGGATCGAGATGCCTGTCGTCTCGCTGATGAGCCTGAACCTGCTGGGGAAGATGGGCTTCGGCGCGCTGGGCGGCTTCGAGTACGTGGCGATCCACGCGGGAGAGTGCCGCGACCCCGTGCGTTCCATCACCCGTTCCGTGTGGCTCGCGGCGCCGGTCATCGCCTTGCTGTTCATCCTCGGCACCAGCTCGGTGCTGGCGCTCATCCCGCAGAGCCAGATCGACCTGATCGCGCCGATCCCGCAGGTGCTGAGCGAGGGTTTCCGCACCCTCAACCTCGTGCTGCCCATCGCCACCACGACCATCCTGGCCCTGCTCTGTATCCGCATCGCCCAATCGAGCGTGACGTTCGTGGGCAACACCCGCCTGCCGATGGTGGCCGGCTGGGACCGCCTCCTCCCGGACTGGTTCACGCGCCTGCATGCGCGCTACAAGACTCCCGTCAACTCCATCCTCTTCGTGGGAGCGGCCACCCTTTTCCTGGGCCTCGTGGGCCTGATCGGAGTGGGCAAGCAGGAAGCCTTCCAGTTGCTCTGGAACGCCTCGGGCGTCTTCTACTCCCTCACCTACCTTGTCCTCTTCGCCATTCCCCTCTTCGGCTTGAGAGGCGTCCAACCCCGGCCCACCCCCTGGCTGAAGCTCTGCGCCCTCTCCGGCCTTCTGATGACGCTTCTGTATGTGGCGGTGTCCGTCGTACCGATTATCCAGGTGGAGAGCCGATTGCTGTTCGCGGTGAAGATTTCGGGGTTGATCCTGGTGACGAATGGGGTGGGGTTGGGGATTTATTTGGCTTTTGGAAGGAGATATCGAACTGTACCGTAGCTGATCCGAGATCGCCGTTGTCACCGACGCTCTGATCACCCAGCTCGCCATGGCTGGTAGATCGTGCCGGCAGACAAGTTCTCTCCGAAATGACTGTAGCTCGGTTACGATCCGTCCATGGAACCCATCCAGCCCATCCTCGTCGCCGATCTCTTTCCAGGACTCCACGGGGAGCTGATCACCCTCCTCCGCAGCCTCTCCCCGGACGACTGGCGCCGGCCCACGGTCGCCGGGGCCTGGACGGTCCAGGACGTGGCCGCCCACATGCTGGACACTCAGCTCCGGCGGCTTTCGGCCCAGCGCGACGGCGCGAGGCTGGCGCCGCCGGACCGGCCCCTGGACGGGTACGCCGACATCGTCGCCTTCCTCAACCGGTTGAACGCGGAGTGGGTGGCGGTCGCCCGGCGGTTCAGCCCGCGGGTGCTCACCGATCTGCTCGACTTGGCGGGCCGCCAGTTGGCCGAATTCATGGCCACGCTCGATCCGTTCGCTCCGGCGATGATTTCGGTGGCCTGGGCCGGAGAGGAGACGTCCCTCCTGTGGTTCGACATGGCCCGCGAGCTCACCGAGCTCTGGCACCACCAGCAGCAGATCCGCGATGCGGTGGGGGCGCCGCCGCTCACCGCCCGCCGGTGGCTCCACCCAGTGCTCGATACGTTCCTGCGCGCCCTGCCTCACGTCTACCGCGAGGTCGGGGCAGGCGAGGGGATGCGCATCGTCTTCGAGGTCACGGGCGAGGCTGGGGGCGAGTGGACGCTGGTGCGTGAGGGGCCGGCCTGGTCGCTCTTCGAGGGTGCGCCTGGAGAGCCGGACTGCCGGGTCCGCATGGACCAAGATACGGCCTGGCGGCGGATGACCAAGGGACTGACCGCCGAGCAGGCGCTGGCGCGGATGGAGATCGCGGGCGACCGCTCCCTGGGCGAGCCGGTGGCGCGGATGCTTTCGGTGATGGCTTGACGTGATCTACGCCGGCTTCGACGAGAAGCTGCGGCGAAAGGAAGCCCTCTATCTATGACTGTGGTAGGTTTTCTGTAGTTGAACGCCGAGTTGAGGGATAAACTTGCTAAGCCGATTCCGAGTCCAAGGGTTCAAGTCGCTGCTCGATGTCGATATCGAGCTTGCTCCGCTCGTGGTCCTGATGGGGCCGAATGCGGCGGGGAAGAGCAATCTTCTCGAGGCGCTTCTGCTGCTCTCGCGTCTTGCCACAGAACAGACCCTGGCGGCTGCCTTCGAGCCGCCCCTGCGGGGTTATCCCCTGGAGGCCTTCAATCTTCCAGAGAGTGGTCTCGAGGGATTGCTTCGGCAAGATCAGTCAGAGCTCACCTTGGAAGCCGAGGTCCAGCCAGCCCGGTTTTCCGGAAGACCTTCGAGAAAGGCCGCTTCCGAGCCCATTCGGTACCGGGCGACCATCCGCATCCAGCCCAAGACGGGAGCATTGGAGGTAGCGGATGAGTTTCTCGTCCGGTTGAAGCGAGATCTGAATCCTAAGCAGAAGCCGCGGATCGAGCGTTCAGGAGACTCCCTGGTGGTCCGCCAGCTTGGGGAATCAGGCCATCCTCGCCATGAGCCGCTTGGTCTCAATCACACGCTGGTCTCCAACCTCCAGTTCGCTGGGGAGTACCGGTATCCTGATTTAGATCGCCTGCGTGCAGAGCTGTCGGCTTGGCAGACCTATTATCTCGATCCCCGAATCGGTATGCGTGAGCCACAGCCGCCGCGGGAGGTCGCTGATATTGGCTCACGCGGAGAGTTGATCGCTCCTTTTCTCTATCGCTTAAAGTCGAGCGAAGCTCATCGCAAGTATTTCCGTGCCATAGGCAGGGCGCTGAGGACCGCCATTCCTACGGTCGAAGGCCTCGACGTGGATCTTGACCCACGGCGAGGCACGCTAGATATTGTCATTCGCCAGGAAGGGACACCCTATTCCTCACGCGTTGTCTCCGAAGGGACGCTTCGTGTACTTGCGCTCTGCTGCCTGGCTGCGAATCCCTGGCCAGGAGAATTGATTGCCTTTGAGGAGCCCGAAAACGGAGTGCATCCGCGGCGGATCGAGGTGATTGCGAATCTTCTCTCTTCTATGGCCGACCAAGGGCGCAACCAGGTGGTCGTGACGACTCATTCACCCACCTTGATCTCAGCCATGTATAGACGTGCATTGGAGAATCCAGCCCAAATCAAGATTTTCCACTGCTCTCAACATGGGCGGGCGACAGAGGTGAAGCTGTTTCAACCGCTTGGTCCTCTTTTCGAGGATACCGAGATAAAAAGCTCATTGACGGGACCGGAGGACTCGGGACTCGTGGAAGCCATGTTGCTGCGTGGATGGCTCGATGGCTGACCGGCTGAGGATCGATCTCTACTGCGAGGATAGTGGTCACGAGCAGTTCGCTCGGGCGCTCGTCAGCCGATTGGCCGCCAATCTGGGTCTGCGCCTCGAGCTCAGGACTCCCAGTGGACGTGGCGGGCACGGGCGGGCATTGACGGAATTCAGGCTCTGGCAGCGTGCGGTGGCCTCACAGCATCGCGCTGGTCAGACTCTTCCAGACCTTCTGGTACTGATGATCGATGCGAACTGTAATGGTTGGGCACAAGTCCGGCGCGAGTTGGAAGATACGATTGACTCGCGGATTTTCGCCCGCTGTGTGATCGGTTGCCCGGATCCCCACGTCGAAAAATGGTGCATGGCTGATCCCCAGGCCATCCAAGAGGTACTTGGCGTGTCGACTCCTGCTGTCCCTGAAAAATGCGAGCGGCACCTCTACAAGCAACTCCTGAGAAAGACGATCCTGGATGCCGGCCAACTGATCCTCACCAACGAGATGGAGTACGCTCCCGATCTAGTGGCGGCCATGGACCTGTACCGTGCCGGCAAGAACCAACCCTCGCTGAAGCATTTCGTGGACGAATTGCGCAGCGCCTTGCGGTCGCTGCTCTGAAGTGTCTGCCCCCCGTGGCCGCTACGCCCCATCCCCGACGGGGATGATCCACCTCGGCAACGCCCGCTCGGCGCTGGCGGCTTGGCTTTCGGTGCGCAGCCGGGGGGGCACGTTCGTCTGGCGGGTGGAGGATCTCGACGGGCCGCGGGTGGTTCCTGGGCTTGCGGCGGCTCAGATGGAGGATCTCGCCTGGCTGGGCCTCGATTGGGACGAGGGGCCGGACGTCGGCGGTCCCCATGCGCCTTACGTCCAATCCGAACGGAGCGAGCTCTACGAGGCGGCGCTCCAGAAGCTCGCTGCGGCCGGCCGGCTCTTCCCGTGCCGGCTCTCACGCAAGGATCTCCAGGCCGTGGCCTCCGCTCCGCACGGCGGCGAGGAGACGCCGTACCCCGCGTCGCTGCGGCCCGCGAGCCTGGAGCGGGACTGGTTCGAACAGTTGTGCGGCATGGCGCGGCCGGATGCGGCGATTCGCTTCCGGGTCGACGAAGAAAAGGTTTCGTTCACCGATCGGGTTTTTGGACCGATGACCGAGCGAGTGGACCTGGCGGTGGGGGACTTCGTGCTCAAGCGCCGCGACGGACTTTACGCGTATCAATTGGCCGTGGTGGTGGACGACCTCGCGATGGAAATCGACGACGTGGTGCGCGGCTCCGACCTCCTCGCCTCGACGGCGCGGCAGATCCAGTTGATCCGGGCCCTGGGCGGCTCGCCGCCGGCCTACGCTCACATGCCGCTGATGGTGAATGCCCAGGGAGAGAAGCTGTCGAAGCGCGATCAGGGGCTCACCCTGCGCTCGCTGCGCGAAGAGGGAGCGAGCCCGGAGGCGGTCACCGGTTACCTGGCCCACTCCCTGGGCCTGCTCGACCGGCCCGAGCCCTGCCGGCCGGCCGATCTCATCCCCATCTTTGCCTGGGAGAAGATCGGTCGCGCCGACTGGGTCCTGCCCGAGGGGGCTATACCGTCAGCGGAATGGCCCTGACCTGCCGGCTGTAAGCCCCCACGAACACCTGGAGGTCGCGGTCGGGGATGGTGAGGATGTAGTGCGGCTCCTCGATGCCGGGGAACAGCACCCAGCGCAGGCTGGCGCTGGTCACGACGCCGTTCCTGCCCGCCTGCTGCGCCAGCTCTTCGGCTTCCTCGACGCCGACGGGGAGCGGGAGCGGAATGGGCTGATCGCCCGACCACGGAGCCTCGACGAGCTGCAACGGCATCTGGAACTGTCCCATGACGTTGTAGAGGATCACCGTCGATTGCGTCTCCCTGAGGCTGGTGGCCGGCACGTCGAAGACGAACCGCCAGCCGCTGCCGAACTGCTCATAGTCGATGTCCGCTTCGAGGAAGCGGGCGCCGGGATAGTGCTTGCGGACGATCTTGAGGGCGCTGCCGAGCATCTCCTGGAACGAGGCTGCGGGGGTGACGTCCTGGCTCTCCTGGAAAGAAAGGGGTTTGGGCTCGGAAATGAGGTCGGCGAACATGTCTGCTCCTCCCATCGGGTCTTTGCACGCTCCGTGCTCCGATGGGACCACTCTACGGACGGGTTCGGCGGCCCGCGCCACCCCGGGGGATGGGAAGGGGGCCGCCCCGGGGCAGTGGAGGGGAAATGAGGATGGGGTGAACCCGGCAGGTTGGTAATACCGGCACGGAATGCCTCCAGCGAGACAGCATGGTCAAATTCCTTGGCTGGGTGTGTGGAAAACTTCAACCGCTGGTCTCAAGTACCTTGTGCCGGAGAAATGGTTACCGGTCGCGTCTACTCCAGGTACAGCCCGCCGCTGGCCTCCAGCCAGTCGGCCACGCGGTCCGCCGCCTTGCCGACGTCGCTGTCCGAGATGTCGAGAGTACAGTTGGGAAGGAGGGACTCGGCGACCAGCCGGCGCATCAGCTCCTGCTCGGCGATGAAGGGAGCGAGGTCGTCATACTGCCCGGGATTGCCCGAGACCTTGAGGCGCTCCTCGCGGGCGGCGGCGAAGGAATCCGGGCTGCGGGTGCAGAAGACGATGCGGAAGCCGAGCGGCAGGAGCCTCTCCTCCAGCCAGCGGAAGTCGTAGTCCTTGCCGCGCGCCTGAAGCTGATAGGCGCGGGTGGAGACGTGGAAACGGTCGACGATCCATGAATAGTAGCGCTGCAGCTCGAAGAGCCGCGCCCAGGTGGCGTAGGTCTCCAGGGCCAGCGACTCCTCCTCCGGCGCGAAGTTGATCAGTCCGCGGCCCCAGGGGACGTTGGTGAAGGCGCACCACTCGCCCGAGATCAGAGGCGAGTGGTAGCGGTACTTGCGCGGTCCCACGATCCGCGGATGCTCGTTGAGCGCGAAGGCAATCTCGGTCTTCAGCGTCAGGCGGGTCCCTTCCAGGATCACCTTGGGGCACATTTTGGGCATGCTCTCTCCACGAGAAACCTGGTTGGAACGCTATCAGATCAGGGAACCGGACCCGCGATACAATTCAGCGCAGATGGAGATTCGTCTTTACGAGTCGCGGGACCGCGCCGCGGTGAGGGAGATCTGCCTCGCGACGGCCTACGGTAGCGATGGCGCTGCGCTTCTCGATCCCCGGCTATTCGCCGACTTGATGGTCCGGGCCTGGACTGATTTCGGCACCGGGCCTCTCTGGGTGATCGAGCAGGAAGAGGCTGTACAGGGATACCTTGCAGGCTGTTTCGACCTGCATCGCTTCGCCCGAATCCAGGCCTGGCGCGTGGTGCCGCCGGCCGTCGCCCGGGCGCTTGCGGGCGGACTTCTTTTCCGTTCGGCTCTCTGGCGCCTCATGGCGGGCCTGCCCCGGTTCATCGCCTCCAGCCGCGGCGGCCCGAGCCTGGAGGCGTATCCATCCTTGCTTCACATCGACCTCCTGCCGGCGGTGCAGAGGCACGAGGTCGGCACCCGGTTGGTGGAGCTTTTTCTGGGAGAGGCGACGCGCCGGGGAGTGCCGGGGGCCCATGCCACGGTCTACGAGGAGAACGAGCCGGCCCGGCACTTTTTCGAGCACCTGGGATTCCATCCCTTGGGACGCCGGCCCGCCTTCCGGCCGCCGCCCCCGGACGGCCGCGTGGAGTGGAAGATCGTGTATGGCCGAAAAATCGACAGGTAGATGGCTGGCGCTTGGCTTCTGGGCTGCAAGGCGGACGGCTGGCGGACCGGCACCCGCTGGTTCCTCAGCGCATTTCCTTTACTATGGACTGTCATGACCGAATTCGCCGCACATCCTCGGCTCAAGGCCGAGCGCCTGGAGGCGGGGAAGGCCCTGCGCAAGAAAGTGTCGCGGTCGTCACACCACGTTTGGAAGCCGGCCGCGGACCGGCCGGACCCGATCGCCGTGCTGCGGGCCAACAGCCGTGGCCGGCTCAAGGAACTGCTTCCCATCCGCTGGGGGCGGATGTGCGCCTCCCCCTTCGCCTTCCTGCGGGGAGCGGCGGCCGTCATGGCGATGGACCTCGCGCCGACGCCGGCGACCGGGCTCCGCGTCCAAGCCGGCGGCGACTGCCATCTCGCCAATTTCGGCGGCTTTGCGACGCCGGAGAGGCATCTCGTCTTCGACGTCAACGACTTCGACGAAACCCTTCCCGCGCCGTGGGAGTGGGATCTGAAACGTCTGGCGGCCAGCGTCGTGGTGGCGGGTCGCAACGCCGGAATCGGCGACAAGGCCGCGGCGGGCTCGGCCCAGGCCGCGGTGCGGTCCTACCGCGAGATGATGTCCCATCTGGCCGGCATGCGGGCCCTCGACGTCTGGTATGCGCGCCTCGATCTCGAAAACCCGATCGAGGGTGCCCAGGACGCCGTGGAGCGCTGCCTCACCGGAGAGGCGGAGAAGGCGCGCCGGCAGACCATGCTCCGGGCCTTTCCCAAATTCGTGGACGTGGAGGGCAGTGCGCCGCGAATCAAGGACGAGCCGCCGCTGATCTTTCACTCGCACGCCCGTGACGGCGTGGAGGCGGACGCCCGCGCCTTTCTCCGCAGGTTCCGCAAGACCCTGCCGCCCGAGTGCCGAATCGTCTTCGACCGTTTTCGCCTGGCGGACGTGGCCATGAAAGTGGTGGGAGTAGGCAGCGTCGGCACCCGCTGCGCCGTGGCCCTCCTGCTGGCGGAGGACGACGATCCCCTGTTCCTGCAGATCAAGGAGGCCCGCGCGTCGGTGCTGGAGCCGTTCGCGGGCAAGAGCCTCCATGCCAACCAGGGCGAGCGCGTGGTGCGCGGCCAGCACCTGATGCAGTCGGCGAGCGACGTCTTCCTCGGCTGGTCGAGCGATGCCAAAGGCCGTGACTATTACTGCCGGCAGCTCCGGGAGCTGAAAGTTTCCATCGTCCTCGACGAGATCTCCGTTGCCGATCTCACCGACTACGCCGGCTGGTGCGGCCGGGCCCTGGCCCGCGCCCATGCCCGCTCCGGCGACGCCGCCACGCTCGAAGGCTACATTGGCACGAACGAGGTGCTCGACGAGGCCCTGGCGAAATTCGCCGTAGCCTACGCGGACCAGACGGAGCGCGACTTCGAAGCGCTGAAGAAGGCCATCAAAGCGGGGCGCCTGCCGGCGAGCGAGGAAGCTGGCGAGGCATGAAGGCGGTCCTCGAAACGCTGCGTCTGCGCCTGCGCGAGATGTCGCTCGGCGATCTCGACTTTGTCGCCGCAATGCTCTCCCATCCCGAGGTGATGCGCTTCTATCCCAAGCTCTACTCACGGGAGGAGGCGACGTGGTGGATCGAGCGCCAGCTCGACCGCTATGAGCGCCATGGCCACGGCCTCTGGCTGGTGGAGGACCGCGTCACGGGCGAGCCGCGAGGGCAGGTGGGTCTCCTGATCCAGGAGGTGGACGGGGTCGAGGAGCCGGAGATCGGCTATCTCATCCACCATCCGTTCTGGCGCCAGGGATTGGCCGCCGAGGCAGCCCTCGCGACGCGGAGTTGGGCCTTCGGCACCCTGGGCCTGCCGCGGGTGATCTCATTGATTCGGCCCGGCAATTCCCGTCGCAGGCCGTGGCCGCGAAGTTGGGGATGAAGCCCGAAAAGCGGGCGACAGTCTGGGATCGCGAGCACATCGTGTTTTCGGTGCGTGCGGCGGACGTGAAAGGGAGGGAAGAATGATCCTGCGGAGATGGGGGCTTGCCTGGATTTTGATTGTGGTCATCACGACCTGGGGCTGCGCGAAGCCGCGGGACGCCGGCTACGTGCCGGGCCTGGGAGAGCTGATGGCCGGCCAGCAGGTACGGCACGCCAAGCTCTGGTTCGCTGGAGAAAATGAAAACTGGCGCCTCGCCGCCTACGAGGTGGACGAGCTCAAGGAGGGCTTCGGAGACGTGGTGAAGCTCCACCCCGTGCTGGAGGGCTCCCACATCCCCGTGTCGAAACTGGTCCCCACGATCATTGAAGGCCCCCTGGCCGAAGTCGACGCCGCTGTCGAAGCCCGCAACAAGATTCGCTTCGAAGCCGCCTTCGACAAGTTGACGGCGGCCTGCAATCAATGTCATCAAGCTGCGAATTTCGGTTTCAACGTCGTGAAGCGCCCGACCTCGCCGCCGTTCAGCAATCAGGAGTTCGAGATGTTGAAGCCGCCGGCGTGAGACCAGAAAGGAATACCATGAGAGGCCTTTGGTATGGCGACCGCCGAGATCGAGTGAAGTGGGGCGGTCTGATTCATCTCGCGAAGACCTATAAGATCCTCCAAATCCTCCAGATCGCCTATCTACGAGATGGCAAGAAGATGGAGTTGATAGTCGGGAATATGAAGGAGACGTTTAGCCTCGCCGAGGAAGTTTGGAGACATTTCTCGGATCTCCAGGGCATCCGTCGCCTCGGGGAGGTGGTCGGCATCAACATCGAAGTCAGGGCTGGCGTCTTCGATCCTGAGAAGAGGGACGAGTACGTCGAAGCTACTGTGGCCGAATTGAAGGCCACTCCGCGTCCGCTGATCGCATTCTTGGACCCCGATACTGGCCTCTCTCCCACGAAGAAAGCGAAGCCAGAGCATGTCGCCTGGTCTGATCTTGAAAAGATCTGGGAGGCGCTTGAAGAGGACGACGTACTGGCTGTTTACCAGCACGGAGACAGGACTTCAAGCTGGATCGAATCTCGACGGAAATTATTTAGTGAGCGCGTTGGCGCACCATGTCAGGCGATCATCGGTAAGGAAATCGCTGGAGACGTCGCTTTGCTTTGGTGCCAAAGATCAGCCCACTGGCATGACCAAGGCCGGCCTGCACGGTCGCGAAACCCAGCTCGGGAAGAAAGGTCTCGCGGCCATTCAGGCCGCACCATTTTAATCATCTCTCCACCCAGGGCAGCGGCTTGCGGCCTTAGATGCCCTGGCTCCGTTCTCCCGGCCTGTTGGGCCGGATGCAGCGGTTTGCTCACGCTCTTTCCAGGCGGCCCTCAATCCTTTGCTTGACGTCTTCCCAGGGAGATCCTGCCGATTCCCCGGAGAGAGCGCGGCGAGCCCGGCGTTCGATCTCGGCGCCCCAGGCTCTTGCAACCTCTTCTTGGTCCTCCCATTCCTTATCGTCGAGGCTGGAGAGCAACTCCACGGCTACATCGGCGCGCTCCTTGACGGAGAGCTTGAGAGCTTCTTCTAGAACGGCGTTCCGCGTCATGGCGGTTAGCATATCACCTCTGGGCTCGGCCCAAAACGCGCTCTAACGCCTACGTAGCACCGACCTAGCCGCGTGGTAGCCGCACATGCCGTGGACGCCTCCGGTGGGTGGGGTACTTGCTGAGCAGAGGAAGACCCGCGGATCGGGCGTGGAGTAGGGATCGAGCCGGGCGACGGGCCGGGTGAAGAGCTGGGAGAGGGTGGCGGCACCGCCGTTGATGTCCCCCCCGACGAGGTTGGGATTGTAGGCTTCGAGCTGGGCCGTGTTCCGCGTGTGCCGCGCGAGGATGAGGTCCCGGAAGCCGGGAGCGAAGCGCTCGATCTGCCGCTCGATGACGTCCGCCTTGTCCACCGTCGAGCCGTTCGGCACGTGGCAGTAGGCCCAGCCCGTGTGCTTGCCGGCGGGCGCGCGGCTGTCGTCGAAGACGCTGGCCTGGCCCACGAGGACGAACGGCCGGTCCGATTCCTTCCCTGTCCACGAGGCCCTCTCTGAGGCCTCGATCTCTTCCAGCGTGCCGCCGACGTGAATCGTGCCGGCTTGGCGGCACTCCTCGGCCTTCCACGGAATTGGCCCCGAGAGCGCCCAGTCCATCTTGAAGACCCCCGGGCCATAGCAATACCTCTCCAGGCGCCGCCGGTAGCGGGCTGGCCAGCGCAGCCCCTCCAGCCGCAGCATCTGGGCCGGCGTGAGGTCGAAAAGGTAAGCCCGGGCACGGGGAAGCTCGTCGATCGACCGCACGAGCCGGCCGGTGACGATGCGTCCTCCGGCCTCGCTCAGGACGCCGGCCAAAGCGTCGGAGATGCGTTGCGCGCCCCCCACCGGCTGGGGCCAGCCCACGGCGTGTCCGGTGACCCCGAGCAGCAGGCCGAAGGATGCGGTGAGAATCTTCTCCAGGGGGAGGAACGAATGCGCGGCCACACCGGCGAAGAGGGCCCGGGCGCGGAAGCCGCGGAAACGTCCGCGGGCGAATCCGGATGCAGAGCGCAGACCTCGCAGGCCGAACCCCGCCATCTGGAACGGGTGCCGGGGCCAGTGGAAAGGTGCCAGCAGATCCGGCGCGAGCCCCTCCCAGGCTTGGGCGAGCGGCTGGAAGACGCGGGCCCACGCCTTCGCGTCCTCCTTCTCCTGGAAGCTGTCGCCCGTCTCTGCCGTGCTCCGTGCGAGAACGGCGGCCGTGCCATCGTCGAAAGGGTGCGCCAAGGGGAACGGTGGATGAATCCAACGCAGACCGTGCCGATCCAGGGGCAGTTGGGAGAGGAAGGGAGAGCCGACCGTCAGAGGATGGATCGCCGAGCAGACGTCGTGCACGAAGCCCGGGAGCGTCAGCTCCGCCGACCGCGCACCGCCGCCCACTGTCGCCGCGGCCTCGAACAGCTCGACGGACCACCCCGCCTGCGCCAGGGCGATGGCCGCCGCCAGGCCGTTCGGACCCGCTCCGACGACGACTGCATCACGGTCCATACATGCCCTTAGCCCATCTCATCGGGACCGAGCCGTCCACTCCGACGCGAGGACGCTCATGTAGATCACGCCCCAGTAAATCCCGGGCGCTCCTCGGACCTGGTATGCCTCGCGGAGCATGCCCTCGTACTGGAAACCCACCCGTTCGTAGCAGGCGATGGCTCGCGGATTGACGTTGAAGACGGCAAGCTCCACGCGATGCATCTGAAACGTCTCGAAGGCCAGGGCGAGAGCGCTGTGCATCATTGCGGCTCCCAGACCGCGCCCGCGGATTGCGGGGTCGACGAGGACCCGGCCGATGCGGAGGGACTGATTGCGGCGATCGATGGCTCCCAACTCGACGTGACCGACGACCCGGCCGTCGTCTGCCGGAGTGATCGCCTTGTAGAGCAGCCGGTCGCCGCGCTGAGCGCTCTCTTCCATGTGCTGTTCCAGGTGCTCCCGGGTCAGCGGAAAGTCGAAGCTGGACGCCGTCCACAACTGGAGGGCCTCCAGAGAGGGAATCCAGCCGATGAGACGGTCGATGTCGTCCGGGGTGAAGGGAGAGAGCTCGATCATGGGCTGAGTGAGCATACTACGGGCCGGGAGCCCAATTGGCGGTATGATCGGCGCGGAGTCCTCGGTCATGAAGTCCCTTGACGATACGCCCAAAGACGAGCCTCGGAAACCGTACCTGGAAGTGCTGGCTGCCATTCGCCGGAGGCAACTTGCTCGCGGCCATCAGCCCCAGATCCGGAAGGAGGTCGATGCCTACCTGGAATCTGAAAGGGCGAGCTGGGAGTAGGTCGTAGCATGTCTGCTACACTGACGGAGCCATGAAGACCATCCCGCAGCGTGAGCTTAGGAACCATAGCGGCGAGGTTCTGCGGCAAGCAGAATCGGGCGAGCAGTTCACGATCACCATTGAAGGTCGCCCGGTGGCAGTTCTAGGACCAGTTCCAAGGCGGCAATGGATTCCCAAAGCGGAATTCCGAAAGATCTTGAAAGATTCCCCTCTATACCCGGAATCCAGATGATTTCCAGGGTTTACAAGGGGTTGATTGAGATCATAGAGATCTAGTCCTCTCCACAGCTGATCTCTCATGGCTGACCCGTCAACCCATTCCCTCGAGCCCAGCGCTCACCTCGACACCTTCTGCCGGGACTCGTTGCCGCCGCCGGAGCTGTGGCCGCGGATGATCTTCTCCGGCGTGCCGGAGCTCAAGTACCCGCCGCGGCTGAATTGCGTCGCCGAGCTGCTCGACGCCCGGATCGCCGCTGGGGATGGGGAGCGGACGGCGATCGTTTTCCCGGACGGGCGTTGGAGCTATCGCGAGCTCCATGCGGCGGTGAATCGCATCGCGCGCGTGCTGGTCGAGGACCTGGGATTGGTCCCGGGCAACCGGGTGCTGCTGCGCGGCCCCAACACACCGATGCTGGCGGCCTGCTGGCTGGCGGTGGCGAAGGCGGGTGGAGTCGTCGTTTGCACCATGCCGATGCTGCGGGTGCGCGAGCTGACCTACATCGCCGACAAGGCCCGCATCCGCCTCGCCCTCACCGATGCCCGCATCGCCGAAGAGTGCGAGCAGGCGATGGGCACGAAAGCCGACGGCTCGCCGCGAGAGGGAGCGCATGTCGTCCACTTTCATGGTGATGAAGGCGAGGGCTCGCTCGAAGCCCTGATGCGGAACAAGCCCGCCGACTTCACCGCCTGCGACACGGCGGCGGACGACGTGGCGTTGATTCTCTTCACCTCGGGCACCACCGGCCAGGCCAAGGGCACCTTGCACTTCCACCGCGACGCTTTGGCGGTGAGCGATTGCTTTCCGCGCTACATCCTGAAACCCACGGCGGACGACCTCTTCTGCGGCTCGCCGTCGCTCGCCTTTGCCTATGGAATCGGCGGCCTGCTGTTCTTTCCGCTGCGTTTCGGCGCTTCCGTGCTGCTGATCGAACAGCCCTCGCCGCCGAACCTGTTGCAAGGAATCCAGGATCACCAGGCGACGATCTGCTTTACCGTGCCGACGGCGTACCGCGCCATGTCGGGGCTTACCGGCGGTTACGACCTCACCAGCCTGCGCCGCTGCGTTTCGGCGGGCGAGACGTTGCCCGCCGCGACGTTCGAGGCCTGGAAGAGCGCTACGGGCATCGAGATCATCGACGGCATCGGCTCCACCGAAATGTTGCACCAGTTCATCAGCACGTCGGACGGCGAGATCATTCCGGGCTCCACCGGCAAACCCGTTCCCGGCTATGAAGGGAAAGTCGTGGACGAGAACGGCGACGAGGTGCCGCCCGGCGTCGTCGGCCGGCTCGCCGTCTGCGGTCCCACGGGATGCCGCTATCTCAACGATCCCGAGCGGCAGCAGCAATACGTGCAGCATGGCTGGAACCTCACGGGCGACGCCTATCTCCGGGATGCGGAAGGCTACTTCTGGTACCAGGCGAGGACCGACGACATGATCGTCTCGTCCGGCCACAACATCGCAGGCCCTGAGGTGGAGAGCGTGCTGCTCCATCACCCCAAGGTGAGGGAGTGCGGCGTGGTCGGTGTGCCGGACGAAGAGCGGGGGCAGATCGTCAAGGCCTTCGTGATCCTGAACCCCGGAGCCGAGCCGAGCGCCGAGACCGCCAAGGAGCTCCAGAACCACGTCAAGCTGCACATCGCGCCCTACAAATACCCCCGCAGGATCGAGTTCGTGGACACCCTGCCGCGCACGGAGACGGGGAAGCTGCAACGCTTCAAGCTGCGGCAGGGAGGGTGATCTTGCTTACCGGCGGTTTGAGGGCGCCGTCTCGCGGTCCAGCACTTCCAACGTCTGGTAGTACAAAGCATCCGCCTCCTCGCGGCTGTTGCCGATGGCGGTGAGGCCGAGCTTGCCGAATTCGGAGACGGCGCCGATGAGGTGGAAGAGGACGCCGGAGTCGGTGGCCAGGCTGTAGTGGAGGCGGTTTTCGGTGAGGATGTCGATCACGTCCTCGGGGAGCAGGCCGCGGTAGGACTCGGAACGGAGGTTGTCCGTCGCCCGGTAGTACTTGGCGTTTCCCGCGTGGGAGAAGAAGAGCCCCGTTTCGCGGTCCAGCTTGCCGCCGGTCAAGAACTGGAGGGCGAGGTAGGGATGGGTCGTGCCGCCCATCCGCAGGTTGATCTCCAGGGCCGCCAGGCTCCAGGGCACGGCGGGATCGTCGCGCCAGAGCAGGAAGTCGACGGCGAAACGGCTGACCACGCCGTAGCTGGCGAGCACCTCGCCGATCCGCTGCGCGTGCTCCTGGATGGGCAACCGGTACTCGTCGCGCGCGGGGAAGCTGCAGCCGAGGAAAACCTGATCGGAAGGGCCGCCCAGGATCTGGTCGTGGGTCGAGATGGGCACCACGTCACCGCGCGGGCTGATGCGGAGCTGGGCGCTGGGTGAAACCTTTTCCGGCGCTTCGATGAACTCTTCGACGATGCCGCCCATTCGGCTGAATTTTTCGAAGTATTCTTCGACCGTCTCGTTGGCTACCGACAGCTCGATGCGGTGCAGCGCTTCCCGCACGGCGGCCCGGCCGCCCGCTTCCGGGTAGCGGAAGATGGCGTTGCCTTCGCCCGAGAAGCTGTCGTTGAGCTTGACGACGGCGCGCCGCAACCCCGGCCGCCGCGCCGCGAGCTCGAGGAGCGACTCCTCGACCTCGGTCCGGCTCTGGAGGTCTTCGAAGCCCTCGGGCATGGGCACCTCGGCCTGGCGGAACACCTTGCGGCTGCCGGACTTGGTGCCGAGGTGGGAGAGGTCGGGATCGCAGCCGTTGAGCGGTATGCCGAGCAGCACGGCGAGGCGGCGCTCGGCTGGCGTCGAATTGAAGACGGTGAGGTAGGCGCGCGACGGATCGTGGATGCCCTCGCGGATGCGCTCGATCAGGCGCGGGCGTTCGAGGATCTTCTGGGTGAGCGAGCGCGGTGAGGCGTCGTAGGCGCAGAGGAGCGTCAGGCGCGAGCGGGCGTGGCTGGCGGGAATCCCGGCGAGGAGCTGGAAGTAATAGTCCAGGATCAACGGGTGCACCGGCTGCGAGGTGACATAGACCACCCGTGCCCGCGGATTGCGCAGCCGGATCAGCAGAAAGAGCAGCCGCTCCTCGTAGAAGCTCGCGCCGTCGATCTTCCGCAGCTCGCTCTGGTCGAGGGTCATGGACGGCACGACGACCGAGGTGTGAGGCTCCTCGTCGCGCATCATGAGCGCTTCCCAGACCTCCTGGAGGCGGGGCTGGAGCTCCTGGAATCTGGCAATCTCGGCTTCAGGAGTGAGATCGGCGGCAATGGGCAGCTTTGGATTCAAGGCGTTCTCCCCGAACGAAGCCAAGCTCGTCGCGCGGAGAGTACAGGAATCCCCGAAGGGGGACCAAGCGCCCCGGAGAGCGGAGCTCTTCCAGGGTGGGCCTCAGGCGGGTTGCAGGACGAACCGGTCTTCCGGCAGGCCGGCCTGGAAGCCCAGCGACTCGGTCCGCAACCGCATCTGGCGCCGGAGATGGAAGCGCAAGGGGCCGAGCAGCGTGTAGTCCGAGGTCAGCCGGAGCCTGGCGTCGGAGTCCTCGTCCGGGTAGCCGCGGGTCAGCACCTCCCGGCGCTCCGCCGCCCACTCGGGCGAGACCTCGCCGCGCTCGATCTTCTGCTCCAGGATCAGGAGCTGACGCGCGCGGTCGACGATCTCGGGATGATGGTTGACGCCGAAGACCCGCGGCATGCCGCCGCGGTCGCGCGCGAATTCGAGCATCGTCAGCGCTTCTCCCTGGGGGCCGCCGACGCCCTCGGTCTCCCAACCGATGGGCATGACGCCGGCCGGAAACGCCCCGGGGCGCGGGATCAGGTCGAAGAAGCGGCTGTCGAGGATGCGCAGCCGCTTGTCCTCCGCCAGCTCCTCGCCGAAACGGCGGAACCAGGGGTGGTCTCCGGATTCAGGCGCGAGCACGTTTTCCAGCACGCCGGCGCTCTTGCCCCCCTTCTCCGGACCGCGTAAGACCGGCCGGGCGAGCCCCGACCAGTGGCAAAGGACGCCGAAGGTGTGGCAGACGGCGAGGAGGGCCGCGCTCTCGTCGTCCACGATGCGGTCGAACAGCCGGTAGAGCGGCGTCTGCCAGGAGGGGTCCTCGCGGACGCCCTGGCTCTGGACGGACTCGCCGTCGTTGGCGTGCGGATCGAGGTGCCCCGGGCCGCCCGTGCCGAGGTAGAGGGAGAAGCGGCCGCCCGGCGCCTCGGGGATCATCCCGGCGCGGCGCACGTCGAACGAGATCGCCCGCACACGGACGCCGGTCTCCTCGGTCACCGGCAGCAATTCGCAGGCGGCGTCGAGCAGGCCGTGGACGAGGCAGTCGTGGCCGAGGTTCGGCCAGCCGTGGTTCATATCGAGCACGGCGATGTCGACCAGACTGGGATCGGCGGGAGGCAGATCCTCCGGCCGCTCGACCCGGACGTAGTCGAAGGCGCCACAAGGCGAGTCGGCGGGGCGGCCCTGATCGCAGAACTGGGCGCTCCCGGGGAGCTTGTGGCGGCAGAGGAATGGCATGGTCGGTAGGGAAAGATTACAGGAAAGTGAAGGCGAGGCCAAGCGGCCTCACCGGCCCTTCCAACCCGGCCCCCGCAGCACCTTCCCAGGCAGCGCGCCCGTCGTCTTGCCGCCGTCGATCACGGGCACGCCGTTGACCAGCACGAACTCCATTCCTTGCGATAATTGATTGGGGTTCTCGAAGGTCGCGACGTCGCGCACGGTCTCCGGGTCGAAGACGACGACATCGGCCCACATCCCGGCCTTGAGCACGCCGCGGTCGGCGAGGCGGAGGCGCGCGGCGGGGAGGGCGGAGAACTTGCGGACCGCCTCCTCCAGGCTGAGCTTCCTTTCCTCCCGCACGTATTTGCGCAGAATGCGGGGGAAGGTGCCGTAGGCTCGTGGATGCGGGTGCTGCTCGCCCAGCAGGCCCTCCGTCGAGGTGCCCTCGGAATCGTTGTTGATCGACACCCAGGGTTGTACCAGGGCCAGGGCAACGTCCGGCTCGGACATGGCGAAGACCGCGACGCCGGTGAACGCCTCGTCCTGAATGAGGACGTCGAACAGCTCGTCGATCGGGTCCTTGCCCTGGAGCTTCGCGGCCTCGGCCAGGGTCTTGCCGACCAGGGGTTTGAGGGCCGGAGCGTGCAGCGAGCAGAGGAGGATCGCCTCGGGCCCGGGAATCTCGTGCCATTCGTTGTCCCACTCTGCGGACGGAGTCTCCATGTCCTTGCGAATGCGTGCCCGCATCGCCGGATCGCGCAGCCTCTCGATGAGCTTCGCCGTGCCGCCGTCGTGGGCCCAGGGCGGCACGAAGGCCGAGAGGCTGTTGTACCAGGCGGGATAGGCGTAGGTGTCCGCGGCGATGTCGACACCGGCGCGGCGGGCCGCTTCGATCTTGGCCACCACCTCGGGCATGCGGCCCCAGTTGGTCTTGCCCGCCACCTTGAGGTGCCAGATTTCGACCGGGATCCGGGCCTCGCGGCCGATGCGGATGGCCTCGTCGAGGGCCGGGATGACGGCGTCCCCTTCGCTGCGCATGTGAGAGGCATAGATGCCGCCGTAGCGGGCGGCCTCGGCGGCGAGGGCGATCAGCTCCTCGGTCTTGGCGTACGGAGCGGGCGGGTATTGGAGCGAGGTCGAGACGCCGACGGCGCCCTGTTCCATGGCCTCGCGCACCAGGGCGCGCATCTGCTCGAGCTGAGCCGGCGTGGGCTGCTTGTCGTCGTCGCCCAGGACCATCCGCCGCACCTGGGTGGCGCCCACGTAGTCGGCGACGTTGATGCCGATCCCCTGCTTTTCGAGGCGGGCGAAGTACTCGCCGTAGGTCCGCCAGTCCGCGTTGAGGTGGAGGTGCTCGTAGCCAACTTTGTCGGCCTTGACGAGCGCGTCGGATTGCGGCGCGGCGGAGCCCCCCTCGCCCGTGATCTCGGTGGTGATCCCCTGGTAGATCTTCGACGGCAGGTGCGGCTCGACGAGGATCGTCAGCTCCGACTGGCCCAGCATGTCGATGAACCCGGGCGCCACCACCTTGCCCGCGGCATCGATCGTCCTCTTCGCGGATACCTCCGTGCCGAGATGGCCGATGGCGGCGATCCGGCCGCCGCGGATGGCCACGTCGCCCGCGTACCAGGGCGAGCCCGTGCCGTCCACGATGCGGCCGTTGCGGATCACCAGGTCGTAGGGCGTCTCCTGGGCGGCGAGGTTCGCCGCGGCCACGAGCCCGGCAAGGCAGTAGAGCCAACTCTTCATCGTGTCTCCCTTCTCGATGGGCGGGGATTGTATCGCGGGGACGGGATACGGCAGTAGCGCGGCCTGTGCTGGCACCGGGCGTGCACGACTTTGAACGGGCGTCTTCGGACGCCCGTGCCAGCTTCAAGGAGGTGGAACCATGACAACGGCAACGAGCACCATCCCCCATCCGCCGATCGTTTCGCAAAAGGAGTGGCTTTCCCAACGGAAGGCTCTTCTGGAGCATGAAAAAGAGCTCACCAAGCGCTACGACCGCCTGAACGCCGAACGGCGGCGGCTTCCCATGGTGAGGATCGAAAAGGACTACGTCTTCGAGGGTCCGCAGGGCAAGGTGAGTCTCGCGGACCTCTTCGCGGGTCGCCGCCAGCTCATCGTCTATCACTTCATGTTCGACCCGAAGTGGGACAAGGGGTGCCCGGGCTGCACGGGATTCATCGACTCGCTGGGCGACCTGTCGCTGATGGAGAGCCGGGACACGACGTTCGCCGTGGTGTCGCGGGCGCCGCTCGCCAAGCTCGAAGCCTACAAAGCCCAAAAGGGCTGGGACATCCACTGGTTCTCCTCGTTCGGCAGCGACTTCAACTACGATTTCCACGTGACGCTGGACCCGAAGGTCGCTCCCCAGGAGTACAACTTCCGGAACAAGGCCGAGATGGAGGCGGCGGTGGGCCATTCCGTCCAGATGGAGGGAGAGGCGCACGGCCTGAGCGTCTTCTTCCAGCTCGACGACGACCTCTTCCACACCTACTCGGCGTACGCGCGGGGCGTCGAATCGCTCACCGATTCCTTCCGGCTCCTCGACGTGACGCCCTACGGGCGGCAGGAGGATTTCGAAGATTCGCCCCCCGGCTGGCCCCAGCGGCCGACCTACGGGTAGATCGGGACCTAGGCTCTCCGCTCGCTGTCCAGCATCCGCATCTGGTGCTCGTCGTAGCGGGTGCCGGCGACGCTCGCGGCCGGCACGGCCTCCTCGATACGGGCGAGGTCGGCTGGGGTCAGCTCAACTTGGAGCGCGCCGAGCGACTCCGTGAGCTGCGTCCTCGTCCGCGCGCCCACCACGGGCACGATGCGCTGGTCCTTGGCCAGCACCCAGGCGATGGCGAGCTGCACAGGCCGCACCCCTTTTTCGGCCGCGAGCGCTTGCAGCGCCGCGACGAGGCGCTCGTTGCGCTCGCGGTTCTCGCCGGTGAAGCGGGGGAGATAGGCACGGAAGTCCCCCTTCGCCGCCGGCTGCGAGCCGCTGAGCAGCCCGCGCGACAGCACACCGTAGGCGGTGACGCCGATGCCGAGCTCCGCGAGCAGCGGGAAGATCTGCTCCTCGGGCCCGCGCGTGATGAGGGAGTACTCGATCTGGAGGTCGCAGATCGGGTGCACGGCGGCGGCCCGGCGGATGGTCTCCGGCCCCACCTCCGACAGCCCGATGGCGCGGACGTATCCCGCCTGCACCAGGTCGGCGATGGCGCCCACGGTCTCTTCGATCGGCACCGCGGGGTCGAGACGGGCCGGGCGGTAGACGTCGATGTGGTCGACGCCGAGGCGGTTGAGGCTGTGCGCCAGGGAATTCTTGACCGCCGCGGGACGGGCGTCGAAACCGAGCCAGCTCCCGTCCGGGCTGCGCAGCGCCCCGAACTTCACCGACAGGAGGGCCTTACCCCGGCGGTCGCGGAGCGCCCGGCCGATGAGCATCTCGTTGTGCCCCATGCCGTAGAAGTCGCCCGTGTCGAGCAGCGTGACGCCGTGGTCCAGCGCCGCGTGAATGGTAGCGATGCTCTCCCCCTCGTCCGCCGGGCCGTACATGCCGGACATGCCCATGCAGCCGAGAGAGAGTGGAAAGACGGTGGGACCGGTGGAGCCGAGCTGGCGGGGTGCGCTGAGATCTTGGGTCGTCATGCCTCCAGCGTAGGGTCAGGCGGTATCCCTTGGCAAGCGGCAGACCGCTCCAGCTCCCTCAGGCGCAGGCCGATTCGGCGCGGCGCTATAGACTCTCTCCCCGTGCCCCGCCTCCATCTCTCGCGCCGCATGCCCTGGGAGCAGCCCCTGAATCCTCTGGCCCGGGCGATGGCGGAACGGTCGGCGCGAGGTCTGGAGGTGATCGACCTCACGGAGACCAACCCGACGCGGGTGGGGCTCGAATACCCGGAGGAAGAGCTGGCGGAGCTCCTGCGCCGTGGCGCGGCTGCGGACTATGAGCCTCACCCCTTGGGCATCCCGGAGGCGCGCGAGGCCCTGGCCGCCGCCCTCTCCACGCCGGGCGACCCGGTGGCGCCAGACGACCTCGTGCTCACGGCCTCGACGAGCGAGTCCTACTCCTATCTCTTCAAGCTCTTCGCCGACCCGCAGGATGAGGTGCTGACGGCCGCTCCCTCGTATCCGCTGCTCGACAGCCTGGCGGCGTTGGAGTCCCTCGTCCTCAGCCGTTTTCACCTGGCACCCGGGAGGGGCTTCGCCCTGGAACCGGAGGCGGTGGAGCTGGCGCTCACGCCGCGAACGCGGCTGCTCGCCTTGATTCACCCGGGGAATCCGACGGGCCGCTTCCTCTCGTCCGCGGAGCTGGCGGCCGTGGCCTCCCTCTGCGCCTCCCGCGGCCTGCCGCTGATCTCGGACGAGGTTTTTGCCGGCTATTCGTTCCTTGCCGATCCGCACCGCTCCGGACCCGCCGCGGCCAGCGGGGAAGCGCTGACCTTTTCGCTCGGCGGGCTCTCGAAAAGCGCCGGTCTCCCCTCGTGGAAGCTCGGCTGGATCCGCGCCGGCGGTCCGCCCGGTCTGCGCCGCCGGGCCGCGGCCGCCCTGGAGCTGGTGGCCGACAGCTACCTCTCGGTGGCGACTCCAGTCCAGAAGGCCCTCGCCGGTGTGCTGGAGCTCGCGCCGCGCATCCGGGCCGCGATCCTCGCCAGGGTTCGGGACAACCTGTCGGCGCTCCGGGCGGCGGTGGCCGGCCAAACGGCGCTCGAGCTGCTGGAGCCCGAAGGGGGCTGGTCGGCCGTGCTCCGCGTCTGTCTGCCGATCAGTGACGAGGAGCTGGTGCTGGAGCTGCTCGGCCAGGCCGGCGTGCTCGTCCACCCCGGCTATTTTTTCGACTTCGCGACCGAGGACTTTCTCGTCCTCTCGCTCCTCCCCGAGCCCGGTCTTTTCGCCGAGGGCGCTCGGCGGCTGGCTGCGTATATCATGGGGCCACGCACGGGGTCATCCCCTTCCACGGATTGAGAGTTTGCTTTGGGCTGACGATCATGGCTCAACCGATGAAAAAACCGTCTCCGCAACTCTCCTCCGAGCCCACGGGCCTGCGCAAGTGGGGGAGCCTTTTCGTCCTGTCGCTCGCGCTGGCGATCGTCATCATCGACACCACGCTGCTCAACGTCTCGCTCAAGACGCTGATTCGCGAGCTCCACACGACCCTGCAGAGCCTGCAGTGGGTCATCTCGGCCTATTCGCTGACGCTCGCCGCGCTGACTGTCACCGGCGGCCGCTTCGGCGACATCTTCGGCCGCAAGCGGATGTTCATGCTGGGGGCCGTCCTCTTCGCAGTGGGCTCGTTCATCGCCTCGATCAGCCGCTCGGTGCCGACGTTGATCGTCGGCGAGTCGATCATCGAGGGCATCGGCGCGGCGTTGATGATGCCGGCCACCGCCTCGCTCCTGGTGGCCAAGTTCCGGGGCCACGACCGCGCGATCGCCTTCGGCATCTGGGGGGGCGTAGCGGCGGCGGCCTCCGCCATCGGACCGATCCTGGGCGGCTTTCTGACCACCCACTACAGTTGGCGCTGGGGCTTCCGCATCAACGTCTTCGTGGTCGCTCTGCTGCTCGCCGGCTCCGCGGTGCTCGGCGACGAAAAGTCGGGGAGGCGCAAGACGATCGACTGGCTGGGCGTCCTGCTCTCCTCGACCGGGCTCTTCGCCATCGTCTTCGGCATCATCGAGGCGTCCTCCTACGGTTGGATCCAGGCGCTGAAACCGTTTCACGTCGCCGGCTGGGAGCTGATGCTCGGCGGGCTTTCGATCGTGCCTTTCGCCCTGCTCGCCGGCGCTCTGCTGCTCGCCGGCTTCGCCCTCTGGGAACGGCATGTCGAGCGCAAGGGTAAGATGCCGATCGTCTCGTCGGACCTGTTTCGCAACCGCCGCTTCGTCGCCGGCGCCTCCGTGGTCGGCGTGGTGATGCTGTCGCAGAACGGCGTGATCTTCTCGCTGCCGGTGTTCCTGCAATCCGTGCGCAACCTCGACGCCTTCCACACCGGCCTCATGCTGCTGCCGATGTCGATCCTGCTGTTCATCGTTTCGCCGGCCGCCGCGGCGCTGAGCAGGGCCGTGCCGCCCAAGCGTCTGGTGCAGATGGGGCTCGGGGTCAACTTCGCCGCCCTTCTCCTCATGTACTGGGCGCTCGGTATCGACATTCCGTTGAAGATGCTCGTGCCGGGGCTGGCTCTGTATGGTATGGGTTTGGGGATGGTGCTTTCCCAGGTCAACAATCTCACGCTGTCCTCCGTGCCGGTGGAAGAGGCGGGCGAGGCTTCCGGCGTCACCAACACCTTTCGCCAGATCGGCTTGTCGCTGGGCGCGGCGATCATCGGCTCGGTTCTGCTGACCTCGGTCGTCGGCGACCTTCAGGGGGCGGTGGGTGCGAGCGCACAGATTCCGGCCGCCGCCAAGCCGCAGATCGAGCACGGCCTGCGCCAACAGTCCTCCGGCCTGGTGTTCAGCGTCGAGGGAGTTTTCGATCAGCTTTCGCCCGCTGCGCGGGGCGAGTTGCTCGCCACCCGGCGCGTCGCCATCACCAGCGGCAACCGCAAGGCGCTGCTTTGCGGCGCCGCCTTCATCCTCCTCGGCCTGGTTTTCTCGCTCCAGCTCCCGATGCGCCCCCCGGAGCATGGAAAATCCGGCGAAGGCTGGAAGCAGGAATCCTGACTTGGACGTCGTGACCGCTCGACGAGCCAGGACGCGAGGGGGACAGCAGAGACCGCAGGGACATCAGGGAGATGAAAGGCGATGTCGGCAGCGGATTTTTGATACGCCATGGTGTAGCGCTGGGATGAACCGCCTTGGACGCGGTGGTCGAGTGCCTTCGGGTTCCGGGCGCCGAGCAGGGCGCGCGGTGACGTTTGCCGCCGGCCGCGCCTCTTGCAAAGCACGGCGGATTGCCGTACAGTCTCCCGAAGAAGGAGGCCATCATGGCGACGTTAGCGAACCGCAAACCACCTGCCGACCGCGAGCTCAAGAAAGAGCGTCTTGAGCTGCGCATCGCTCCGTCGGCCAAGCAACTCATTCAGCGCGCAATGGCCGTCTCGGGGCTGACGGCTGGTGATCTCGCCTACGAGGGCGCAAGGCGGGTTCTCGATGAGCATGAACGCATGGTGCTAATCGGTGCGGATCGGGAAGTTTTCCTCGACGCTTTGCAGAATCCGCCCGAGCCGACGGAGAAGCTGATCGCGGCGCTGAAACGCCATCGCGCGATGTTGGGATGAACCTCCTTGGATGTCGTGATCGAGCCGCTCAGTCGGCACCACGACCGGGCGAGCTTTGCTTGCGGTCAGCCTGATCTGGACGAGTGGTTCCGGCTCCGGGCCAGCCAGGATGAGAAGCGTAACGTCGCCCGCGTTTTCGTTGCCGTAGCCGGTGAGCTCGGCGTAGTCGGTTTCTACAGCCTGAGCTCGTTTACCCTCTCGCCGGAGAACCTGCCGGAGGAAATCGCACACAAGCTGCCGCGTTACGACGCGATCCCCGCCGCCTTGATCGGCCGGCTTGCGCGGGATGAGCGGATGCGAGGGCAGGGTGTGGGCGAGCTTCTCCTGGCCGACGCCATCCGCCGCATCCTTGGCGCTGGTCGCTCTATCGCCGTTTTCGCCATCGTGGTGGATGCCAAGGACGAGCGCGCGGCCGACTTCTACAAGGCGTTCGGCTTTCGAGTCTTTCCGCTGCAGCCGAAGCGACTCTTCCTCCCCACGGCTTCAGCCGCTGCGGCTCTCGAGAGATCGCGGTAGCATCCCCGATGCCAGCGTACTGTTGGAAGCAGGATTCCTGACTTGGACGCTGCGGTTCTCGAGAGATCGCGGTAACATCCCCGATGCCGGCGTCAAGAAGGGAGGCGACGACCTATGCCCCTGGGCGGCCCCAGCTCCCGCAGGTTCTACATCTGGTGCGCGGTGGTCTGCTTGGTGGGGCTGTTTCTTGCCCTGGGTGGAGAGTTGGCGATCATCTACATGGAGGGGCGTCTTGGCATCCAGAGACCCTGGTTCAGGGACGCTCAGTCAGGCTGCCAGGCGCTCTGGCTGTTCTTTGCCCTCCTCGCCGTGGTGTTCAGGTTTTTCGCTTCGTCGTGCAGCGCTGAGCCCCCGTCGGAGTGAGCGCCGAAATAACTGAGCGTTTATATCGGAGAGCCCTGGCCCCCCCTTGCACGGCCAAATCCCCGGCGATACCATGGCCACCCACGCGCCCAGCGACGGGCAAGCCCGAGAGGGGAGGTTCATGGCCACGATCACCCTGAAAGTCAATGGAAAAAGCCACGTTGCCGACGTGGAGCCGCGGACGCTGCTCGTCGAGTTGCTGCGCGAGGGCCTGCGGCTCACCGGCACGCACGTGGGCTGCGATACCAGCCAGTGCGGCGCCTGCACGGTCTGGGTCGACGGCAAGTCGGTGAAGAGCTGCGCCATGCTGGCTATGGAAGCTGACGGCGCGGCGGTCACCACGATCGAGGGGCTGGCGGCCAACGGCAAGATGCACCCGATGCAGGAGGCCTTTCACACCTGTCACGGCTTGCAGTGCGGCTTCTGCACGCCGGGCATGGTGATGCGCTCCGCCGAGCTCATCCAGCGCAACCCGAACCCGACCGAGACCGAGGTGCGCCACGGCCTCGAAGGGAATCTCTGCCGTTGCACCGGCTATCACAACATCGTCAAGGCCGTGCTCACGGCGGCCGAGGCCGTGCGGGGAGGTGCGCAATGAGCGGCGCTCAGGGTTTGGGCGCTTCCGTCGCCCGCAAGGAGGACCGGCGCTTCCTGCTCGGCAAGGGGCGCTACACCGATGACCTCACGCTGCCGGGACAGTCCTATGCCGTGTTCGTGCGCTCGCCGCACGCCAACGCCGCCATCCGCTCGATCGACGCCTCCCAGGCGCTCAAGGCGCCGGGCGTGCTCGCCGTGCTGACCGGCGCCGATGTGGCTGCCGCTGATCTGGGCGGCATTCCTTGTGGCTGGACGATCAAGAACAAGGACGGCTCGACCATGGTCGCCCCGCCCCACCCCGCTCTGGCGCTGGGCAAGGCGCGGCACGCCGGCGATCCGGTCGCCATGGTGATCGCCGAAACCCGGGCGCAGGCGAAGGACGCCGCCCAGCTCGTGGAGGTCGACTACGATCCGCAGCCGGCCGTCGCCCATCTCAACGCCGCGGTCGCCCCCGGCGCTCCCCAGGTGTGGGACGAGGCGCCGGGCAACGTCTGCTTCGACTGGCATCTGGGCGATCCCGCGGCCACGGAGGCCGAGTTTGCCAAGGCGGACCGGGTGGTGGCGATCGACCTCACCAACAACCGGGTGGCCCCCAACGCCATCGAGCCGCGCGCCGCCAACGGCCACTACGACGACGTCGAGGACCGCTACACTCTCTATACGACCTCGCAGAACCCGCACCTCATCCGCCTGCTCGCGGGGGCCTTCACCCTCAAGGTGCCGGAGCACAAGCTGCGAGTGGTGGCGCCGGACGTGGGGGGAGGCTTCGGCTCGAAGATCTTCCACTATGCCGAGGAGCTGCTGGTGCTCTGGGCGTCGAAGCAGGTGGGGCACCCGGTGAAGTGGACCTCGGACCGCAGCGAGGCCTTCCTCTCGGACGCCCACGGCCGGGACCACGTCTCCCATGCCGAGCTCGCCCTGACGGCGGACGGCCACTTCCGGGGCTTGCGGGTGCGTACGCTGGCCAACATGGGGGCCTACCTCTCGACGTTCGCGCCGGCCATCCCCACCTACCTCCACGGCACATTGCTCTCCGGGCCCTACGTCATCCCCGCCATCTACGTCGAGGTGAAGGCGATCTTCACCAACACGGTGCCGGTGGATGCGGTGCGCGGCGCCGGGCGGCCCGAGGCCACCTATCTGCTGGAGCGGCTGGTGGACAAGGCCGCCCGCGAGCTCGGCATCGACCGCGTGGAGATCCGGCGCAAGAACCTCATCCAGCCGGACCAGTTCCCCTACCAGACGCCGGTGGCCCTCCAGTACGACGTTGGCGACTATCCGGCGACGCTGGACATGGCCCTCAAGGCGATCGATTACGGGAAGTTTGCGGAGCGCAAGGCCGCGTCGGAGAAGCGCGGCAAGCTGCGTGGCTTCGGGATTTCGACCTACATCGAGGCCTGCGGAATCGCGCCGTCCGCCCTGGTGGGCGCCCTCGGCGCCGGCGCCGGCCTCTACGAGTCGGCGACGGTGCGCGTCCATCCCACAGGGAGCGTCTCGGTGTTCACCGGCACCCACAGTCACGGCCAGGGGCACGAGACCACGTTCGCGCAGCTCGTCAACGAGCGGCTCGGGATTCCGATCGAGAACATCGAGGTCGTCCATGGCGATACCGACCGCATCCCGTTCGGCATGGGCACCTATGGCTCGCGTTCGGCCGCCGTGGGCGGCTCGGCAATCTACAAGGCGATCGACAAGATCGTGGAGAAGAGCAAGAAGATCGCCGCCCACCTGCTGGAGGCGAACGTCGCCGACATCGAGTTCGAAAATGGCAAGTTCCGGGTCGCCGGCACCGACCGTGAGAAGACCTTCGGCGAGGTTGCCTTCACCGCCTATGTGCCGCACAACTACCCCATCGAGACGACGGAGCCGGGGCTCGAAGACTCGGCCTTCTACGATCCCAAGAACTTTACCTTCCCCGGCGGCTGCCACCTGGTGGAGGTGGAGGTCGACCCGGAAACCGGCGTCGTCGAGGTGGTGGACGTCGCCATCGCCGACGACGTGGGCGTGATCATCAACCCGATGATCGTGGACGGGCAGGCGCACGGCGGCCTGGCGCACGGCATTGGCCAGGCGCTGCTCGAAGAGTGCGTCTACTCCGACGACGGGCAGCTCCTCTCCGGCTCGTTCATGAGCTACTGCATGCCGCGCGCGTCGGACCTGCCCTCGTTCAAGGTGGGCAACCACGTCACCGCCTGCACGCACAACCCCACCGGCATCAAGGGCGTGGGCGAGGTGGGCGCCATCGGCGTGCCGCCGGCGGTCATCAACGCCGTGCTCGACGCCCTGGCCCCCCTCGGCGTGACGGACATCAGCATGCCGGCGACCCCGGAGAAGGTGTGGCGGGCGATCCAGGCAGCCCAGGGAGGTGACGCATGAGAAATTTCGAGCTCCACCGCCCGCAGTCGGTCGCCGACGCGGTGACGTTGCTCAAGGGGAACGACGCGGCCAAGCTGCTGGCGGGCGGCCAGAGCCTGCTGCCCGTCATGAAGCTCGACCTGGCGGCGCCCTCGGACCTGGTGTCGCTCGCCAGGATCCCGGGCCTCAAGGAGATCCGTTCCGAGGGAAACGATCTCGTGATCGGTGCTCTCGTCACGCACGACGAGGTCGCCAATTCGGCGGAGGTGAAGAAGAGCATCCCGGGCCTCGCCGGCCTGGCCGGGGGGATCGGCGACGCGCAGATCCGCAACCGCGGCACGATCGGCGGCTCGCTCGCCCACGCCGATCCGGCGGCCGACTATCCGGCGGCCGTGCTGGCCCTGAACGCGACGATCGTGACGGATCGCCGGAGCATCGCGGCCGGCGACTACTTCACCGGCCTCTTCTCGACGGCGCTGGCGCCGGACGAAATCATCACCGCCGTCCGCTTCCCGGTGCCGGAGTGCTCGGCCTATGCCAAATTCCCCCATCCGGCGTCGAAGTACGCCGTGGTGGGCGTGATGGTGGCCAGGACCGCGGGCGGCGTGCGGGTCGCGGTGACGGGGGCGGGTTCCAAGGTCTTCCGCTTTACGGCGCTGGAGGAGCAGCTTGCTGCCCACTTCACGTCCGGGGCCGTCAACGTCGTGGCGGTCGCGGCCGGGGATTTGCGGACCGGCGGCGAGGCGAGCCCGGAGTACCTGGCGCACCTCGTCAAGGTGATGGCGAAGCGGGCGATCGAGGCCTGCGGGTAAGTTGGCCCTGCCTCGCAACGTCGAGGAAACCCGCCAACTGCTGGCGTCGGGCCGTTACGTCGCCGACGCCAGCCTTGCCACCGCCGTCTTCCTCACCCTCAGGCTGGGCCGGCCGCTTCTCCTCGAAGGCGAGGCGGGGGTGGGCAAGACCGAGGTCGCCAAAGTCCTCGCCGAGACTTTGGGCCGGCGGCTGATCCGCCTTCAGTGCTACGAGGGGCTGGATGCGGCAGCGGCGCTCTATGAATGGAACTATCCGCGCCAGATGCTGGAGATCCGCCTGGCGGAGCTCGAAGGGCGGGCAGGCGCCGAAGGCCGTGAGCGCCTGGCGCACGACATCTTCGCCGAGCGGTTCCTGCTCAAGCGCCCCCTGCTGCTGGCCCTGGAGCCCGATCCGGCGGGGCCGCCGGTGCTCCTCATCGACGAGCTCGACCGCACCGACGAGCCGTTCGAAGCCTTTCTGCTGGAGATCCTGAGCGACTTTCAGGTCACGATCCCCGAGATGGGCACAGTCCGCGCGCCATCACCCCCCATCGTCGTCGTCACCTCCAACCGCACGCGCGAGATCCACGACGCCCTCAAGCGGCGTTGCCTCTACCACTGGATCGGTTATCCGGACGCCGCCCGCGAGCTGGAGATCCTGCGCTTGCGCGCGCCGGAGCTGGCCGAGGCCCTCGCCGGGCAGATCG
Organism: Thermoanaerobaculia bacterium; assembly: GCA_049284515.1. Taxonomy (GTDB): domain Bacteria; phylum Acidobacteriota; class Thermoanaerobaculia; order Multivoradales; family UBA5704; genus DATARR01. The sequence goes on along the minus strand of JBAPYB010000030.1, from coordinate 19,568 downwards.
TGCGCTTCGTGCAGAAGCTGCGGCAGGCGGACCTGTTCAAGCTGCCGGGAGTCGCCGAGACGATTGACTGGGGGCGCGCGCTCCTGGCGCTCGACCGGGACGCCCTGGACGCCGACACCGTGAACGCGACGCTCGGCGTGCTGCTCAAATACCAGGACGACATCGAGAAGACGGCGGGTGGACCGGTGCAGGCCCTGCTGGCGGAGACGCCGTGACGCCGGCTCCGGCGGCCTCGAAGCTGGCAGAGAACGTCGTCCACTTCACCCGCCTCCTGCGTGGCGCCGGCTTGCGCCTCGGGCCGGCGAGTGGGCTCGACGCCCTCGCCGCCACGGCTGCGGTGGACGTGCTGCAACGCGACGAGCTGTATTGGGCCCTCCACTCGGTGCTGGTCAAGCGGCCGGAGGACTTCGAGCTCTTCGATCAAGCTTTCCGCCTGTTCTGGCGCGATCCGTTCGGGTTGGAATCCGCCATGGCGCAGCTCCTGCCGCACGTGCGCGTGCCGCGGGCGCAGACGATCTCCCGCCGGGTGGCCGAGGCTTGGCGCCCGCCGGCGGCCTCGGCCAAGCCGGTGCCGGAAAAAATCGAATTCGACGCAGCGCTCACTTTTTCTCCCGACGAGGTGTTTCGTACCCGCGACTTCGATCAGATGAGCGCCGAGGAGCTCGCCCGTGCCAAGCGGATCGTGGCCAAGATGGCGAAGGCGCTGCGGCCGGTGCGCACGCGGCGCTTCGCACCCGATCCGCACGGCGCGGCGATCGATCTCGCCCGCACCGCGCGCGACAGCTTCAAGACCTTCGGCGACCTGGCGCCGTTGCGTTTCCGGTCGCGCGTTTCTCATCCGCCGCCGCTCGCCGTGCTGTGCGACATTTCGGGATCGATGGGGCGCTACTCGGAGGTGATGCTGCACTTCCTCCATGCCCTGCTCGACGACCGCGATGCCGGCAGCCGTATTCACGCCTTCCTGTTCGCCACCCGGCTCACCAACGTCACTCGAACCCTCCAGCGCCGCGACGTGGACGAGGCGCTCGCGCGCTGTGGCCGCGAGGTGACCGACTGGGCGGGAGGGACGCGCCTGCGCGCCTGCCTGCACGACTTCAACCGCCGGTGGTCACGGCGGGTTCTTGGGGCTGGCGCCGTGGTGCTGCTGGTCACCGACGGGCTCGACCGCGACCCCGAGCCGGGCCTCGCCGCCGAAGCGGACCGCCTCCACAAGTCCTGCCGCCGGTTGATCTGGCTCAATCCGCTGCTGCGCTGGGAAGGCTTTCAGCCGAAGGCCCTGGGCGTGCGCGCGCTGCTGCCGAACGTCGACGAGCACCGGCCGGTGCACAACCTGGAGAGCCTGGAGGCGCTGGGGCGGGCACTGGGGGCCGCCGGCTCTCGGGGGTATGAGGTTTTAGCCTTCCGTGCGCCGGGATTGTCGAGAATATAGGCGGCCTGTGGCCTGCCGTCAGAGACGGCCCGCCGTCCCCATGGTATCCGAGAGGGTATCGTAACGGGTCTGGGTCGTCTCTACGGTCCGTTATCGCGTTGCCGGCGGGTATCGATTCCAGGGGCTATGAAATCTTGGCCTTCCAGCGCCGGGGAACAAAGGCTCACCCTTGGACGCCATCTCGTTCCCCAAATGCTATACCAGGAATTGATACCGGTCGCCGACACGACACCGGTCCGTAGAGACGACCCAGACCCGTTACGATAACCACTCAGCCACCCTGGGGACGGCGGGGCGTCTCCGGCCGGAAGGCCGTGGTCCGTTATCGCGTTGCCGGCGGGTATCGATTCCGGGGGCTATGAAATCTTGGCCTTCCAGCGCCGGGGATTGTCGAGGATATAGGCGCGGACCCGATCCAATTCCTTGAAATCTTTGAGGACGGTGTCGTGGAATCGTTCCTGCCATGCGAATTCGGTCTGGCCGCGAGCCCGAAGGATTTTTGTCACCTTCGCCTTGAACTGGCTGATGATGGATCCCAGAGGCAGGGCTTCTTGGCCGCCCAAGATCAGGAGACCATGGAGATGGTCGGGCATCACGATCGAGGCGTCCAGAGTCACTTGAGGATGCCCTCGCGGGATCTGGCTCCATTCGCGGGCAACGACCTCACCCCAAGGAGAGAGTGCCACTCCGTCATCGAGCACTTCGCCCAGGCACCGGAGCCGCCATTGAACGCAGAGGGTCACGTGGTAGAGCCCTGGCCGCCGGTAGTCCCACCGATCCCATCGCGCCGACGGAATTCGGTACCTGTTTCGAAACAAAGGATCACCCTTGGACGCCATCTCGTTCCCAAATGCTATACCAGGAATTGATACCGGTCGCCGACACGACACCGGTCCGTAGAGACGACCCAGACCCGCTACGATAACCACTCGGCCACTCCGGGGACGGCGGGGCGTCTCCGGCGGAAGGCCGTGGGGCGTTATCGCGTTGGCGGCCGGTATCGATTCCGGGGGGTATGAGGTTTTAACCTTCCGTACGCCGGGATTGTGGAGGATATAGGCGGCCTGTGGCCTGCCATCAGAGACGGCCCGCCGTCCCCATGGTATCCGAGAGGGTATCGTAGCGGGTCTGGGTCGTCTCTACGGTCCGTTATCGCGTTGGCGGCCGGTATCGATTCCGGGGCTTGTAGCCCGAGCACGATCTATAATCTCGCCGCTCTCAGGAGGACCGCCCCATCCCCACTCCCGACGCCCGGCCCGAAGCGGTTCAGCTCGAGCTCTTCACCCACCGCTTTGCGGCCATCGCGCGGCAGATGGGGGAGCGGCTCCAGCGCACGGCTGTCTCCACCAACGTCAAGGAGCGGCTCGACTTCTCGTGCGGGCTGCTCGATCCGGCCGGCGAGCTGGTGGTCAACGCGCCTCACATTCCCGTCCATCTCGGCGCTCTGGGGCTTTGCGTCCGGCGCCTGCGCGAGACGATCCCGATGGAGCCGGGGGACGTGATCATGACCAATCACCCTGCGTTCGGCGGCTCTCACCTGCCGGACGTGACGGTGGTGACCCCTGTCTTCGAAGCCGGCGAGGGCGCTCTTCTCGGGTACGTGGCGAGCCGCGCCCATCATGCGGAGATCGGGGGGATCCGGCCCGGCTCCATGCCGCCTGGAGCGCGGCGGTTGATCGAAGAGGGCGTGGTGATCGCGCCCACCTATCTCGTCCGCCGCGGCGAGCCCCGCTGGGATGAGGCCCGCCGGCTGCTGCTGGGAGCGCCGTTTCCCACTCGGGCGGTGGAGGAGAACCTGGCGGATCTGCGGGCCGCGGTGGCGGCGAATCACCGGGGGGCTGAGGCGCTGGCGGCCCTCGCCGCCGAGCACGGCCGGGAGACCGTGCTCCATTACGTGGCCGCCCTCAAGGCCCGGGCCGAGGAGCGGCTGCGCGCCGCCCTCGCCCGGCTCCCCGTGGGCTCCTACACCGCCCTGGAACGACTGGACGACGGCGCGGTGATTGCAGTACGGATCGACGTCGCCGGCCCCGGCGCCGATCCCATCGTCATCGTCGACTTCACCGGCACCTCCGGCGTGCACCCGGGGAACCTCAACGCGCCGCCGGCCGTGGTGCGCAGCGCCATCCTCTACGTCCTGCGCCTGCTGATCGCCGAGGCCCTGCCGCTCAACGAGGGGATCCTGCGGGCGGTGGACATCCGCATTCCGCCCGGGATGTTGAACCCGCCGTTTCCCGACGATCCCGCCGAGGCGCCGGCCGTGGTGGGCGGCAACGTCGAGACCAGCCAGCGGGTGGTGGACACGCTGGTCAAGGCCTTCGGCCTCCTCGCCTGCGGCCAGGGGACGATGAACAACCTCCTCTTCGGCAATCCGCGCTTCGGCTTCTACGAGACCGTCTGCGGCGGCTCCGGCGCCGGGCCGGGGTTCCACGGCACGAGCGGCGTCCACGTCCACATGACGAACACGCGGATCACCGATCCGGAGGTCCTGGAGCACCGCTATCCTGTGCGGCTGGAGCGCTTCGCCCTGCGCCCCGGCTCGGGCGGCGCCGGCCGCTGGCACGGCGGCGACGGCGTGGTGCGGGAGCTGACCTTCCTCGAGCCCATGTCGCTGTCGCTGCTGACCCAGCATCGCGTGGAGGCGCCGTACGGAATGAACGGCGGCTCTCCCGGCGAGCGCGGCCGGCAGCGCCTGGTGCGGGCCGCTACGGGCGAGGTGGAGGTCCTCGCCTCCATCGACGGCCGCGAGGTCGGGCCGGGGGACCGCTTGATCCTGGAGACGCCGGGCGGGGGAGGGTGGGGAGAGGAGGTCTGAGGCCCCTCACCGCCGCCACTGCCGCAGCACCTCGTAGACGCCGAGCGCCACCGACGTCGAGAGGTTGAGCGACCGGATTTCCGGATCGGCCATGGGGATGCGTACCAGCCGGTCGCGATGGCGCTCGCGGATCTCCGGCGCGAGGCCCACGCTCTCCTTGCCGAAGATCAGCACCGTCCGCTCCGGATAATCGATACTCCAGTAGTCCCGCGTCGCTTCGGCGCTGAAGAAGAACGGCTCGCCGAGCCCGGCGAGCCTCGCTTCGAATTCGCTCCACGAGCCCCACACCTCGGGGTCCACCCGGGGCCAGTAGTCCAGGCCGGACCTGCGTACCTGCCGCTCGTTGAGGAAGAATCCGAGGGGCCGCACGAGGTGGAGGCGCGCCCCGGCGGCAAGGCAGGTGCGGCCGGCGTTGCCGGTGTTCCAATGGATCTCCGGCTCTACCAGGACGACGTGGAGTTGTGGCAAGGGCGCGGGCATGAAGGGTTAGTGTACAGAGGTGCAGAGCCGGGAACGATCTTCTCCTTCCCAACGTCTACAATGTCTTTGCCTATCAGCCTGGGTCCGGCTGTCCGTCTTGGCCGTAAACATCTACAAGAAAAGCACTTACAGCGTTGCGCCCGGCAGGGTTCTCTCCCTTCCGTCCGTACCGTGTAAGGGCTGTGTAAGGAATCGAGGCGATCGGCACCGCGTGGCGCCGAGTCTCAGCACGCCGTCTCCCTGTCCTGGGAGCGGACCAAACCAGACGGCCCGGCGTGGTGCCAGACACACCAGCGCCGGACCTGACCCGAGCACAGGAGAACCGTCCCATGCTAGAGCTACCCGATTCTAACCCGCTGCCCGTACCGCCCCCGCCGCCGTCCGTCCTCGCTTCTTCACCACCCGGCCCACCCGGACCGCCGCCGGAGGATGAGCCGCCGCCGTTCCCTGCCATCCCGCCGGAGATCGAACCGGAGCGATGGGAGGACTTTGTAGCATTTCGTGAAACGTTCTTGCTCCACTTCACCGAGCCCCGCGACAACGTCGCCTTGCGCGGGGTGGGGCACCTGCTTTACGAGATGGTGCTCGAATACGGCCACTTCCCGGACCAGCCGGAGGGCTTCATCCGGAGCAACCTCCGGGGCGCCGTGGCGGACCTCCGGCACCTGGAAGGCTACCTCGCGACGGCGGGCGAGAACCCTCCCGAGCATGATCCCTATGAGGCGGCACTGTGCCGCACGGCGGTGCGCATGGCCCGCGAGGTCGGCAAGGTCGCGGACACCCTGGAAGAGACGCTCGGAACGTGGCGCGGGGAGCCGGTGTCATGAGCTGGCCCGGTCCCCCGAGCAAGCCCGAGACCAGGTCATACACCGTCACGGCCTTGCGGGAGCAAGCGGAGTGCTGGAAAGCTGCGGCCGGGGCGGCGTCGTTGTCGGTGGAATCTTGGCTCGCCGAGACGGCGGACGCTCACGTGCGGGAGATGGTGCGGGCCGGCCGTGCCGCTCCCCTGACGTGGTTCCGGGATCGGTTCCCGGTGTGCATCACGGATACGATGGTCCGGCCCGCAGTCACCCGGGAGGTCAAAGTAGACGGGAAGGTATCCGGCCCGTTCGGGATCTTCCGGGGCGACGGCCGGGGGGTGGGCGAGCCCGGCTGTTCCTGGTTTTCCTTGGTCCATCTCCCCACCCGGCGGGTCATCGACTCGCTCCCCCTCCTGAAGTCCTGCATGGCGCTCGCGGCGGAGCTGGCCCCGCTCCGGGTTGACTGGCGGGAGACCGATCCGGAAAAGGTGCTCGGGGAAGCTCCGGACAAGGTAAAGGCGCAGGAGGTCATCCGACTCTTTGGGAAGCTCGCATAGTAGGAACCGGGGGCGGTCCTTTCGCGGGGGCCGGCCCCTTTGTCTTTCCCCCTGCCTCAGTGTTGTAGGATTCCTCGAAATGGCTCCCCCGCGTGGGGCTTGGCAAGCCTGCCCCCCCTGGGTGGAGCCGTACAGGCTTGGAGGACCTCCTAGAGATCATGAAAAACATAGATCCGAAGTATTTGCTGAACTTATTCAGTCTCTATGGTCAGGGAGAATTTATTAATGGCGCACGTCGAGTTTTAGAATTTCCGGGTGATATCGTAAGACCTTACACCATCGCAGCAAATTTTCCATTTACGGAGGTCGAAACGCAAAGGATGGCCGATATGTTTGAGGAGATCGGTCTTTCTCATTCTGCCTGTCTACTTAGAGATTGGCACCGATTGAAGCTGACATCCGACACATTTTTTCCGGAATTACAGCGGAGAATCCGCCATGAGCTTGAATCAGTATTATGGCTGCATGTATCTCACGATAGGAGCAAATACTATCTAGAAGCACAAGACGGATTCGGAGAGTCAGTAGCAACTGCATTTTGCTCTGTCTCATACAATGTTGAAGAAGCCAGCAAATGCTTTGCGCTTGGCAGATATACCGCGTGTGTGTTTCATCTCATGTGCATCCTAGAGGTAGGACTGGACAGCCTAGCCCACGCCCTTGCCTTACCATATTCACAGAAAAACTGGAATGAGATTCTCAAGACTATTGAAGCTGCCATTGTGGCAATTGTCCCCGGCTCAACTCCAACTTGGAAGGATGATAAGGAGTTCTACTCTACTGCCGCTCTTGAGTTCAAATTTTTCCGAGATGCTTGGCGTAACCATGTTGCTCATGGAAGAGCTAGGTATGGAGACGAAGAAGCAGGGCGAATAGTGGAGCATGTAGAGGCGTTCATGCAGCACCTTGCAACGCGCCTGAAGGAGCGGCCGTGATGATGCCTTGCCGTCAGTTAAGCGACGTATTGGTAGGCAGGCCCCTCTACCAGAGAGATATGAGAGAGATATGAGGGCAGTAACATGCGACTGAGAATGATAGCTAAGGATTGGACTACCAGAAAAGGCGGTGGCGTAGCTCTTCTTCTAGCCAGTCTTGGCACAATTCTCGCGGGCCAAAGTCCCATTTATGTCTTCATATCCTTGTTTCTGTTTTTGGCAGGAGTAGCAATCTTATTGCTTGATTGCTTTGCTCACCGCAAAAGCCAGCCAGAGGCTAGACTTAGTCTTTGGATTACGCCAATCAAAATTGAGAAACTAGGGCTTGTTCTCCCAATCGAAAGGGGTACTTACACACCAGAAAAAGTAGTAGCCGTCTTTGTACAAAACAAAGGGCAGCAGACCGTAAACTGCTATGCCCACATTCTGGTAGAGTACGGTATTAGCGATTGGACTAGAAAGAAAGAAGCACGAGCCTGCTGGTACAAAGGGAATAGCCTCCCTTACGTCGAATCTCCCCTCGGAACTTGGATTGATGCCGAACGACTCCGAAGAGAAAAATATTGTGATTGTGTCGAAATAGCTAGCGGCGAAATATGCCAGTTTGTCGTAGCTATTCTATTTGAGGGATCATGGGCCTATAAATGGACTGTGCCTTACACTTACGAGAAAAGAACTCCAAGCGCAGAGAATAGCTTTCTTGAAGCTTCGACGGGGGATTGTTTCCGAGAAGCGAACGGACCGAAAGTTCGCATTACCGTGACGGTCATCCCTGACATTCCACCCGTTCACGATTTGCCTTGCACCTATATACAAATCGAAGGAAAAGAGGCGTCTAGCCGGATTATATGAACTCTGCTGCTGCTTTCTCTCTTCGGCGATGGGGTTTCTAGCGTCCGGCGTCCGTGCTTCTTCCGAGCGTGTGGCTTAGTGAGTAGGTGGATTCCGGTCAAGGATGACGCCGTGCCGTCAGTCTACCTTCTACTCGCCGCTAGAAACCTCCCAAACCTCTCGCTCATCTCCTCCGTCAACGCTCGCTCAAGCTCCTCTCCGATCCCTTCTCCATTCGACACCAGCACGAGAAGTTGTCTCACGTAGAGCGGCAACGAATCGACACTCACGTTTGTTTGAGTCTCAATTGGCCCGCCGTCTTTCCCGTATAGCTCCATTGCTTGTGTCGGATGAAAGCCGGTTCTATCGAGCACGATTTGAGCGGCTTTCACGATAGACGGGATTTCGCCAGACTTCAACGCCTTGTGCAGTCCTTTGAGTGCAGGCTCTACCAACTCGCCGAGCCGTTCCCTTGCAGACTTCTTGACCTGTGGAGCCCGGCCGCCGTGAGTCGCGCACACGGTAGAGCCATTGATCGCCCACCGTTCGCACGGTCGGGAGCCATCCGAGACTCGGGCCGTGCATCGCTGTCTACGGGCTTCCATGGGTGTCTCCTTTCATGGGTCTGTCGCAACTGTCGCAGTCGCAAGCCAAAGGTTCACGGAGTCTCTTCGTCGCAACTGTCGCAGTCGCAGAGCGTGTACACGTCCGCACGGTTCCCCGGTTGAGGGGAGCGCTTCGCCATCCCTGCGGTCTCTAGATCGGCGAGCACCTGTCCCGCCCTTTTGCGGAATCGGCCAGGGCCAAGACGGGCAAAGTCTCGCGCGGTGGTAGATCCGCCATGCTCCGCAATCCATTCATAAGCCTCCCGGCGGTCCCGTTCCTGTGCTGTCTCTTCAAATCCCTGATACACCCGCCGAGCTTGACCCTCAAACCAATTGCTGATTTCGATTGCGACTTTCATTGAGTCTTCCTCTATCTCGCCGGATTGCGGATTTTCGGCAAGCTGAATTATAAGTGCAAGTCGAGCGGTTGCAGCTTTGAGCTTGCTCATAGCCGCTCGTATAGGCCCCGTTTCGTTGGCTCGACGTTCGGCGTGTTCATCGTGGTAGCTCACCCATGCGGCCTTTGCTTCGTCGGTCATGGGGAGATCTACAGGTGTCCCGTCTTCATTCGGCTGCAATGCTAAAAGCTCGTCCAGCAAACTAGTCCATCCCTCCCGGGCTTCATCGCTGTTCGTTTTCTCAGTCCACTTATCCAGTCGTTCGGGAACAGCGATGAACAGAACGCGGGAGGCTACTCCGTTGTAGAGGTGCTCTCCGCAGAGTGCGTTTCGGAGTAGCTCGGGCTGGACTCCGCCAACGATAGAGACAGCCGCACGCGGTACACTCAAGGTCCCGCTTGTCTTGCGGTCGATAATGCAGGCGTTTCCCTGGTGCATCTCTGTCCACGTCTGTGCGTCACTTCCTTTTCCGCTCTTGTATTGATCGAAGCTTCTTAGCCATCCTCCTAACTCATCCCGGTACAACAGGAGCCCCAAAGGGGCTTTCGCGTGGACCCACAAAAGCGCTTCCGTAGTTGTGTCTGACACGAGCAGCCGAATCGGTGGCTCGGGCTTCTCCCCTTGTTCATCTTTAGGTAGGGTCTTCCACTCCTCCATAGCCTCCCCATACTCAGCAAGCGCCGCCGCCTCTAATTTGGCGAGGTATTCTAGCGCCTGTTTGATTGCCGGGCTTTTCTTGCTGCCGGATGGCATTACAATTGCGATCCACAAAACGCATGCCTCAGACCAGCCCGGTTTAAGTACAATCTTCCGCCGGTTGCCGATACAGCCCGCGAGCGTGGCTAAGCATGGACCAGCGATCAAGGCCGGATCTACGTCGAGAGCATTGGACGCCTCCAGGACAAAGATCAGCATGCGCGGCGGGAGCACAGCCCATGGAAACTCCTCCGGTTGCGACTGCGACAATTGCGACACTTCACCGCCTGCCGCCTTTGTCGCAGGGCTTGCGACAGTTTGCGACCGCGAGCGCACGTTACCCACGGCCACGGAGAGCGGAATCCCTTTGTCCGGGGTCGGATGTTGAGTTCCGCTCCTGTTCGGCCATGAACCGCTCCAAAGCTGCGCGCCTATAAACCACGCGGCGCCCGAGTTTTACGAAAGCGGGTCCGGTGCCTCTCAGGCGCCATGCCTCAAGAGTCTGCGGTTGAAGGCGTAGGAACCGTGCGGCTTCCTCTGTGGTACTAACCTCTTGCAGCGTGTCCATTTTGGATCGTCCTCCCTCTGAGTTTCCCGCCGCTTGACGGGCCTTGACTCGCATTATCCGGTGTACAATGGGGCAGTGTCACTGCAAACGTGCCATGGCAATTCTTGCAGTGGCCCCCTCAGAGGGAAGGGATCTACAGGAGGAACAGAAATGCCAGAGCTGGAAGGTCTAGAGCGGAGCGTCGAACAAGCACAAGGGGGAAACAGGGAATGTCAGCGCCAGAGTTGGAAGATCTAGAACGGAGGGTAGGACAGGCAGGACAGGGAGACTTGGTACAGGATGCCTTTCTGCGAGTCTTAGCAGCAGACTTACTCGAAAAGGGCGAACCACTGCCGCCACCGTTGCGCAACTACATCGCGACTTCGCTAAGGGGGAATCATGCAGAAGCCATAGCGACAGAGTTTAGGGAGCTTTGCCTTTCCATGTTGAGAGTTCTTGTCTCCTATCTACAACCTAATACCCCCCGAGAAGAAGTGGCGGATTCAGCAGTCAAAGCGCTAGAGCGTATTCGGCAATTTACCGAGGAATTCTCCCTCGGTCGTCGCCGTCGCCTTCCGGAGAGTCTGCGAGAGTTGGAATGCGTCATAGTGTGGGTGTTGTTCATGGTGAAGCAGTGGGAAATTACTTCTGTTAATGTTGCCGACGCTAGAAAGCTGCGCTCCTGGCAGGAAGCGGTTGAGGCAGTATCGGAACAGCTAGGGCTGAGGTCTGGTTACGCCCCCAGAAGCATCGCCAATGTCTTGAAATACTTCATGATGAAAGGGCGGTCCCTGAAAGGGCGGTCCACAGGTGCGCCGATACGCGGTCGGCATCCGCGAGGTAGGTCTCAGCCTTCAGGTGAGTGTATCGCGCCGTAATATCGCTTCCAATGGCATGCCCCGCTAATCGCTTGACGCGTTCAAGAGGAATTCCAAGCTCTAAGGCCGCAGAGATGAAGGTATGTCTAACTACGTCGTAAATTCGCAACGTTGGAGGAAGGTCCGCTCGCTTTTGGATTCGATCCCAAACCACGCGCAAGCTCAAGAGATGCCCACCGGATCGCCCCGAGAAGACATACTCGCTCATCCTTGGAACGCTGGCGAGCAAATCCGCCGCAGATTGGCCTAGATAAACAACTCGCGGTCCCGTCTTCGCGGCTGGAAGACTCCACAATCTCCGGCGTAAATCCACGTCCGTCCATTTCATCGCAGTAGCTTCTCCCGGCCTACATCCGGTAAGCATGGCATAGGTAAATGCAAGACTCGGAATCGAGCCATTCTCTAGGCGGATCGCCGCACCGATTGACTCCAGTTGCTCCGATGTACACGCTGCCCCACGATGTTGCTCGGCATAGCGCTTATGTCCACGTCCGGGATTGCTCGCATCCTTCTCAATCCATTCCCAATTCCTCGCAAGCTCCCAGGATGCATGTAGGACCGCGACAACACGATTTGCCATCGTCAGCTTTCCCGTGTTCCCGAGCGCCCGATGCATTGCCGCAACGTGCTGCCAGCGCACAGCAGAAACGAGAGTCCCTTCCCCTAGATGCTTTGCAATGTGAATCCAGCAGCAGCGATAAGCGAGAGAGGTTGAAAGCTTTTGGCTGCTGATATAGTGTGCCAAGAACTCATCGCGTAGCATTCCCACCGTTGGGGCTTTCAATGTTTCTTGCTTCTTTTGCGCTGGATCGCCCCCATTTAGGACTTCAAGGCGCATCTTCTCCGCTTTCTTGCGTGCGTTGTGTATCGTCAATTGCTTGCCGTACTGCCCTAATGTCATTCGGCGATCTCTACCGTTGCGGGTGTATTGGAAGATGAAAGAGCGATGGCCACTTGGGGTTATGCGAAGAGCGAGCCGATCGGCTTTCGTATCCCAAATGAAGACGTTGGCGCCCGATGCCGCGGGCGTCTCTTCAATGAGCCTCTTGGTTAGTTCGGCTTTCGAGCTGTATCCCTTCGATTTCATTCCCGTCTCTCCCGTGTAAGGTTCGTGTAAGGCGATTGCGTCCCTTCCCATCATACGCTATCATGGCGGGGTGAGGCGAGAACCCGCGATCCATAAGGCTTTGTCAAACTCAGTCAAAATCGGTAAAGCCCGGTGCAAGGAACTACAATGACATGGTGATCGCGATCGAAGCCCTCATCTCCATCGTCTGTCTCATGAGCTTGATCGTGGTGCTCCTCGAGGCGTCGCGGGTGGGTGGTCTGCAGCGCAAGTGGCAGATCGCGCTCTGGGCGTTCACCCTCCTGGCGTTGGCGGCCCTCGCGCTGCTGCGGGTGCTGGTGAACCTCGACGCCTGGAGCGACGGGCACATCCTGTTGAGCTGCATCGGGGTCTGCAACTTCATCTTCGCCAGCGCACTGCTGGTGCGCTGGCTCTTCTGGGCGCGGCCCTCTCCCGGTGCCGCAACGAAGAGACTGCCGGAAGAGGAGAAGAAGCGAGAGGCCTCTCCGTTACTTTAGCACCACGTCGATCTCGCCCACCCCGCAGTCCACTTTCACCTTGGAGCGGCCCGTCCCCCGGGTCCAGCTCAGCTCCTTGGCGATGAGCCCGGAGCTGCTGTAGTGCCGGCCGGCTGCGACGAGGCTGGCCTCGCCGATTCCCGTGTCGAGATTGACCGAGGCGATGGCCTCTTTGGGCAGGTCGACGTTGACCTGGCCCACCCCGAGGTTCAGGGTGACGTCGCCGGCGATGCCGTGGACGTTCATCTCGCCCACGCCCAATTCGGCCCTGAGGTCCAGGTCGCGCGGCACGGTGATACGGGCGACGATCTGGAGATTGCTGGAGCCGCGCCATTTGGGGAACCTCTTCATCTCGATCTTGAAGACCTCGCCGGTGTTGTCGTAGACCAGCTTCAGCTCGTGCGCCCGATCGGCGCATCGCCCGGTCTTCTCGTGGCACTTCACTTTGACGTCGAGCCCCACCTGGTTGCCCGGAGCGGAATCGACGTTCAGCTCGGCAACGGGGAAGTCCAGGAGAATCTTGTGGGCGTTGGCAATGGGGATCTGCTGGCGAAACGAGCGAATGACCTCGCTGGCGCCCGCGGGCAGGACCCACAGGAGCGCGGCGGCGAGGATCAGGGCGGTTTTCTTCATGGCGATCTCTCCTCTTTGCACCTCCTACGAGAGAGAGCGCGCCAAGGTTCCAAGGCTGGCGGCACTTCTTGGTTCGAGCTACAATACGCCCATGAGAGTCGCCACCGGCAGAGTCGTCTCGGGAAGGGTCGTCGTCGAAGGCGCACCTCTTCCGGAGGGCTCCGTAGTCACGGTTCTCGCCCCGGGTGAGAGCGAGCTCTTCGAGTTGGACGCCAGCGCCACCGAAGCCCTCCTCGCCTCGATCGCCGAAGCGGACGCGGGAGATGTGGTCGACGGCGAGCAATTCCTTCGTGAGCTTTGGGACCGTCGTTGACAGGACGGCTCCCCTTTGAGATTACCCGTCGGGCGACGCGCGACATCGCGGAAGCTTCAGCTTGGTGGGATGCAAACCGGCCCAAGGCACCTGAAGCATTTCGAGAGGAGATGGATCGCGCCATCGACCTCATCACCTCGCATCCCTCGATCGGTGCTCTGGCGCGGGATGTCCGTTTGGCCGATGCCCGTCGAATCCTTTTGAATCGAGTCCGCTACTTCTTGTATTACCGTCTATCCGCATCGGGAAAGAAGATCGTGATTCTTGCCCTCTGGCATACGAGCCGAGGTTCAGCACCCAAGCTCTGAGCCCACTTCTGCGCCCGGGCGGCACCGATCTTGCCAGTCCTTCTCTTCCATGTCCCCTTCCTCACCTCCCTTCCAGGAATCGCTGCCTGGAGACCAACCGATCCGGGACCTCGGTCTGCGGATCGAAGGGACCGACCTCGAGCCGGTGATCGCAGAGCTGGAGCGCGAGTTGGAGGCGGCGGGGATTCGCCGGGCCCGGCCCCGGTTCTACCTGTCGACGGAGTGGGGCGTGCCGTTCGGTACCGTGGCGATCGCCATCCCGTTCTATCTCGCCCGGGCGGACCTCGCGGCGCTGCACGCCGAGCGCACGGGCCTGGTGGAGGGGCTCGGCCGGCGCGACCTGCTGCGCTACCTGCGCCACGAGATGGGGCACGTCGTCAACTACGCCTACCGCCTCTACGACCGGGAGGATTGGGTGCGCACCTTCGGCCCCATCACGCGGCCCTACCGGGAGGAGTACCGCCCCGAGCCGTTCAGCCGCAAGTTCGTGCGGCACCTCCCCGGCTGGTACGCCCAGAAACATCCGGACGAGGATTGGGCGGAGACCTTCGCCGTCTGGATGTCCCCCGGGCTCGACTGGCGCGCCGAGTACGCCGGCTGGCCCAAGGCCCTGGAGAAGCTGGAGTATTGCGATGCCGTGCTGCGTGAGCTGCGCGATGCCGAGCCCCTAGTCTCCGACGAGGAGCTGGACGAGCCCGTTTCCGAGATCTCCTACACTTTGGAGCAGTACTACCGCGGCTCGGAGCCGAAAGCGGACGAATTCCCCCCCGGGCTCGACGGCGCCCTGCGCTCCATTTTCGAGGACTGGGGCCACCCCGAGGACCATTCGACGGCCGCCCCCCGACGGCCCGCCTCCGAGCTGATCCGCCGGCTCGCCCGGGACCTTCCGGCGGAGGTCTTCCGCTGGACGGGCCACTTCCCGGAGCGCACCCGGCACCTCCTGCGCCACCTCGCCGAGCGGGCGGACGCGTTGGAGCAGGTCTACCCCGAGGACCGCGAGACCCCCGCTGTCATCGCCCTCACCGCCTTCGTGACCGCTCTGGCGGTGAACCATGTGCGGCGGGGGAGGTATCTGGCGTAGCGGCACTCATCCATACCGCTCGACCGCCAGGTTCGCGATGCGCTCCACCAGGTCCGGGAACTCGATGCCGGCCGCCTGGGCGGCCATGGCGAACTCGCTGTCCTTCTCCAGATAGCAGCTCGCGTTGACCTCGATGACGTAGATGTCCCCGGTCTCGGTGAGGCGGAGGTCGACGCGGCCGTAGTCGCGCACGCGCACGGCTCGGTAGGCCTCGACGGCGGTCTTCTGGAGCCGTGCCCGCAGCTCGTCGGGGAGGTCGGCCAGGACGGACTTCGTGCCCTTGTACTCGGCGCTGTTCTTCTTCCACTTGGCCTTGGTTCCCAGGATGCGCGGCTCGCCCTCGGGGAAGCCGGTGAAGTCCACCTCGACCGGCGGCAGAGCGAGCGGCTCACGGTTGCCGAGGACACCAACGTAGAGCTCGCGCCCTTCGATGTACTCCTCGACCAGGGCGCTGTCTTTGATCTTCTCGTGAATCGCGATCACCCGCTTCATCAGCGAGGTCGTGTCGCGCACCAGGGAGTCGCCGTCGATGCCGATCGAAGCGTCCGCGGTGAGCGGCTTCACGAAGAGCGGCATGCGAAGGTTGCCGGCGGTTTCGAAGTCCGAGGTCTGGGAGAAGACGGCAAAGTGCGGGTAGGGGATGTTCTCGAAAGCGAGCACCTTCTTGGCCAGCCCCTTGTCCTGTCGCAGGTACAGCTCGCCGGGGCCGCCGCCCGTGTAGCGCACGCCCAGCAGGTCGAGCACGCCGGCGATGGCGAAGTCGCCCGCGGTGCTTTTGCCGAAGCTCTCCAGCAGGTTGAAGATCAGGTCCGGCTTGCGCCGGGAGAGGCCGGAGACGAGCTTGCGGACGTCGTCGTGGACGCCGAGCACGGACGTCTTGTGCCCCTTCTTCGCCAGGGCCGCTGCCACCTGGTCCGCCACGACGTCGTAGGATTTGGGGTCGGGTTTTTCGAGGCCGGTCAGGACGGTGATCTTCATGGCCTTCCCGGCGCTGCAAGGGGCGCGCCGGGGAGGCCGTCGATCCGCGACACGGGCAGCACGCCGATGAGGCTGTTCATCAGCAGCACCTCGCCGGCGGTCAGGTCCTCGGGGGAGAGAGATCCCTCCTCGATCACCCCCTTTTCCAGCAGCCGGCGGCGCACGGTGCCGGGCAGGCAGCCGTCGCTTTCCGGGGGCGTGACGATGCGACCGTCCAGCACCACGGCGACGTTGCTGCGCGAGCCCTCGACGAGCCGGCCCCGCTCGTTGACCAGCAGCGCCTCCCAGGCGCCCTGGGACTCCGCCTGTCGCAGGGCCAGGCGATTCGTCTGATAGTTGAGGCTCTTCAATCCGGCGAGGGGGCTCCCTGAGTCGATTCGATATTGGGGAAGGAGGCGCGCGGTGACGATCTCCGGCGGCTCGTAGGGCGCCGTGGTGATGAGGCGGGTGGATCGGGTCACCGTCAAGCGCAGCCGGGCCGTGGGGCGGGGAGCCGCGGCGGCCGTCTCCTCCAGGGCCGTTTCCAGGACGTGCCGGCTCTCCGGCAGATCGATTCCCACGCGCCGCAGGCCGGCGAGCAGACGGTCGAGATGGGCTTCGACGTCCCGCGCCCGGCCGCCGTCCACCCGCAGAGTCTCGAACAGGCCGTCGCCGAAGAGGAAACCGGAGTCGTCCGCGGGAATCCGGATCTCTTCGGCCGGCACGGTCCGGCCGTTCCACCAGGAGAGGCTCAAGCGCGCTCTCTCACGCCCAGGGCGGCGAGAAAGGCGAGGGCCTTGGCCGTGCTCTCCGCAAGCTCCTGCTCCGGGTCGGAGTCGGCCACGATGCCGCAGCCGGCGTGATAGGCGATCCGCCCCCGGGCCGCGGCGGCGGTGCGGATGGCCACGGCGAGGTCGAGGTCCCCGCCGAGAGAGATCCAGCCCAGCGCGCCCATGGCGGGGCCGCGTCGCCGTTCCTCCTCGGCGGCGATGACGGCCATGGCCCGGATCTTCGGCGCGCCGGTGATCGACGCGGGCGGAAAGGTGGCCCGCAGCAGCCCCGCGGGGCCGGTGTCCGGTCGCAGCCGCCCGCGGACGGTCGAGACCGTATGGTGCACGGTCGGCAGCGTCATCAGCTCGGCGTGGCTCGCCAGCCCGACGCTGCCGGTCTCGCAGACCCGCCCCAGGTCGTTGCGCGCCACGTCCACGATCATGGTCAGCTCGGCGCGGTCCTTCTCGCTCTCCAGCAGCTCGCGGGCGAGGGCCCGGTCCTGGCGGGGATTGTCGCCGCGGGGGCGGGTGCCCTTGATGGGGCGGGTTTCCACGAAGCCGTCCTTGACGGTGAGGAACCGTTCCGGGGAGATCGAGAGCACGGCCCGGCCGCGCCCCAGGTCCAGGAACGCGCCCCGCTCGGCCGGGCTCGCCGCCCGCAGCCGCAGATAAAGAGGCCAGAGCCGGCGCTGCGCCAGCCGCGTCTCCAGCCGCCGGCAGAGGTTCATCTGAAAGATCTCGCCGCTGGCGATCCTCTCCACGATGCGGGAGACGGCGGCCTCGAAACCCAGGCGGCTGGGGCGGCTCACCACCGGACCCGCCGCCAGGCTCCCGGTGGGGACCTCGGGCTCCGGCCGGCGCCGGGCGGCAGCGAGGAGGCGCTCCGCCTCGATCACCGGGTCGGGATCTCCAGCTCTGCGCCAGGCGTCCGTGGACTCCAGGCTCCATCCGTGGCCGTCCCAGCGCAGAGCGGAGTCATAGAGACCGAGAAAGAGATCGGGAAGGGCGAGATCGTCCGGCGGCGGGGGAGGGAGGGGCTCGACCTCGCCGCCCAGCTCGTAGCCGAAATAGCCCACCAGGGTCGCGCTCGCACCGCCCCAGGCGGAGAACGCCGCCTCCAGCAGCTCGAATCCGCCGGCCTGGAACGACGTCCTGGCGCCCGCGCCGGTAATACCCGCCCGCCCGTTGCGCACCGAGAGCACGGCCCTGGGCTGCGCAACCAGGCGATGCCCGTCCTCGCCGCCGTCGAGCCAGGCGAAGCCGGGCAGCTCCCGCAGCTCCTCGGCCACCTGCAGAGGGGACGGTCCGGCCTTCCCGCCGGTACGGAGGGGCGTCCTCGCGCCGCGGGACCGGGGTGCAGGAGTGGGGACGACCGCCTGCAGGCGCTTGGTGAGGCGCCGGAGGCGCTTTTCCGGGAGGCGGTCGGACCACATCGCGTCCCCGAGCTTATCTTGACAAGGTCGCCGAGCGTCCGGAGGCGGCCTGTCTATATGGAGTCGCCCAAAAAGTATAGGGACGAATGGCTCGACCCAGTTCCCCAGCGGCCAAAGTCTATGAACCATCCGTTCCAGTATATGGACGAGCCGTCGCGGGACTCGGGGGGAGCCTCGGTCCGAGCTCTTTGGGAGCTCTTCCCAGCTCTTTGGAGGCCGAGACTCGCGGGGAGGCGGCGCCCCCAGAGGCTGAGAGGCTCAGTCCATATGAAATTGTGGCCCGGTCATATATCCAGGGCGTGGTAACTCAAGGCCGAATGGGCGTCGCGTTCGCCGGATAGACTACAAGGCGATGCCCGGCCGCCGCAGCGTCGACTTTATCCAGGCCCTCGCCCGCGGGCTCCGTCTCCGCTGTCCCCGGTGCGGGCAGGGGCCACTCTTCGCCTCCTGGAACCATCTCCTGGAGACCTGCCCCGTCTGCGGCCTCGAATTCGAGCGCCGGCTGGGGGACACGTGGTTCTTCATGTACATGAGCACGGCCGGCCTCTCCGGCGCCCTGGTCGTCGCGATGTTCCTGATCCGCCCGCGGGTGGTGTGGATCGGTCAGATCCTCATCTGTCTGGCGGCCATCGCGATCATCGGCCTCTCCCTGCCGTACCGCAAGGGGGTTGCGGTGGCGCTGGATTACTGGGTCGAGGGGGACGACTCCGGCGGCGGGGCTCCAGGGGTCTGAAGCGGCTCGACGCGGAGCTTCTCGGTCAGCGCCACTTCGGTGAGCAGGGCTTTCCACCTCGGCAGATCGGGGCCCGGAACGGGACGCTCCAGCAGGTGGGATTCGTCGTAGGTGTAATTGATCGGCAGGAGGAAGGCGTTGCCGTCCGTCTCCTCGGGTGGAACCATGACGCCCACGACGTAACCCCGGCCGTCCAGCACGGGTCCGCCCGCCGCGGCGGAACGAAAATCCCCCTCGATCGGGAGGTAGACGAGGCCGTGGAACACGCGGGCCGGACCTCCCAGGTGGGCTTCGTGCACGCCTTCAGCCCCGGCGCCGGGCACTCCCACGAGGACGATGCGGTCGCCGCTGCGGATCGCGGCGGCGTCGCCCAGCCGCAGGGGCTCGGCGCCGGACCCGGCCACGTGAGCGAGGGCCAGGCGGAGCTGAGCGTCCTGCCGCGTCACCACGCCGTCGAGAGCCTTGCCTCCGGCGGTGACGATCTGGAGGGAGAAGCAGCCCGCGGTGGCCTGAAGGCCTGTAAGGACCAGGTCTCGCGCCACGAAGAACCCGGTCGACCGGCGGTCGCCGCAGAGGACCTGGACCGTAGAGGGCGAGGCGAGGGCCGAGAGATCCTGGAGGGACAGCGAAGGGCTCGGCGAGGTCCACGGCCTCGGGTGTGCCTTGGCGGAGAGCTGGGCAGACCCGCGATGGTCAGCCGGCGCCTTGCGGTTCATCGTGAAAAGGAGGGCGGCGGCGGCGGCC
Organism: Thermoanaerobaculia bacterium; assembly: GCA_049284515.1. Lineage (GTDB taxonomy): Bacteria > Acidobacteriota > Thermoanaerobaculia > Multivoradales > UBA5704 > DATARR01. The sequence goes on along the minus strand of JBAPYB010000030.1, from coordinate 44 downwards.
GCCACGACGACCAGGGCGGCTCCCCAAAGCGTCCAGCGCCTGGC